>NZ_JBQRUN010000001.1:0-532874 GCF_053485835.1 Thalassotalea fusca | reverse complement strand
CTTTTAATACCAAATAAATAGCCTAGCAGCATGATTTTAAATAGCTGAACAGGGTCAACTGGCGGGCGGCCATTATCCGTACAGTACAAGTCCTTGACTTCATCTCGGATGAATTCGAAATCAATATGTTTATCGAGTTTGCGAACCAGATGATTGGTTGGAACTAACTGGTCTAACGTAACCATTTCCAGTTCGTGTTGTTGCGGGGATGGCTCTCTTAACATGGTTCATTATTGTGAATTTCCATGTTTTTATTAGATCAAAGTCCTAGACTACTGTCTAGGACTTTGTCATCAGTCTGACAGCGCTTTGCGCTGTTTTTTTTTTACGCGCTTAGCGGCTTTTAATCATTACCAAACAAGTCGCGTGTATACACCTTCTCACTCACATCTGCCAATGCATCACACATTCTGTTAGATACGATTACATCAGATAACGCTTTAAACTCATCTAAATTTGTTATTACTCGCGAATGAAAAAACTCTTTCTCGTCAAGCTCCGGTTCATAAACAATAACTTCGATTCCTTTCGCTTTAATACGCTTCATCACACCTTGAATAGCCGATGCTCTAAAGTTATCCGAACCAGATTTCATAATGAGCCGATAAACACCAACTACCTCTGGTGACTTTTTCAGAATTGAATCAGCGACATAATCTTTACGCGTATTGTTAGCGTCAACAATTGCCCTGATCATATTGTTCGGTACATCTTGGTAATTTGCGAGTAATTGCTTGGTGTCTTTTGGCAGACAATATCCGCCATAACCAAACGAAGGGTTATTGTAATGATTGCCAATTCTAGGGTCTAAACCAACACCTTCGATAATTTGACGTGTATCTAACCCATGTGACTCAGCATAACTATCCAGCTCATTAAAATAAGCTACACGCATCGCTAGGTACGTATTTGAAAAGAGCTTAATTGCTTCTGCTTCGGTTGAGTTAGTAAATAGTGTTGGGATATTTTCTTTTTTCGCGCCCTGCAACATTAATTCAGCAAACAATCGACCTTGAGGCGAGTCTTCACCCACAATAATTCTTGATGGGTACAGATTGTCGTGAAGCGCTTTCCCTTCTCTTAAGAATTCAGGTGAAAATATGATATTACAAGAACGATAGTGTTTTCTTATTTTATCAGTAAAACCTACCGGGACGGTTGATTTAATGATAATGGTTGCAGATGCGTTATATTCATAAACATCTTGGATAACACTTTCAACTGTATCAGTATTAAAATAGTTGGTGTCAGGATCATAATCAGTAGGCGTAGCAATAATAACAAACTGTGCATCCTGATAAGCATCATGCTTATTTGTCGTCGCAATAAATTTCAACGATTTATTCTGCAAGAATGATGTTATTTCTTCATCGACAATGGGAGAGTTGCCCTGATTAATAAGATCGACACGATCTTGCTCTATATCAAGTGCGACGACAGTGTTGTTCTGTGCTAGCAATAACGCGTTTGACAGACCGACATACCCCGTACCGACGACCGCTATTTTCATTTGAATTCCCTAATATAAGTCTTCATACCATCATCTTATATTTATATTGTGACAGTTTAATAAATAAGGTGCATTAGAGCTAGCGCAGCCAATCCTGCAACGACATCATCAATCATGATACCAAAGCCATCGCTGCAATGCTTATCGAGCCAGGATATTGGCCAAGGCTTAACAATATCGAATAGCCGGAACAAGATAAATGCGATTAACAAACTATGCCAACTTATCGGAATAGCAACCATCGCGACCATATAGCCCACAATTTCGTCCCAAACGATTGCACCATGATCATGAACGCCGACATTAGTCGCGGCTTTACCACAAATATAAATGCCAGCAACTGCGAAAATCACTGTAAGTGCAATATATAAGGGTAAGGTCAAATTAGCCATCGCAAGAACAACAGGAATGGCTGCTAATGTACCAAACGTGCCAGGGGCTACAGGTGACAAGCCGGAACCAAACCCCACAGCCAAGAATTCAATAGGGTTTTTGAGTGAAAAAGGTCTAATCACGTAAGTACCGATTTAGAAATGTTGATAGCCAGCCGCATTAATATTAACAGGCTTGCTATTTAATGTTGTAGTGATCTTATCAGTTCCATTCAACTGACCAATACAGGTAACATCTACACCAATATTCGCAATGGCGGTCTCCATGCCAACTTTATTGTCTTCAGAAACGGTAAATAGCAACTCATAATCATCACCACCGACGATAGCGAGTTCAATCGCCTTTTCCATGCCTAATGTTTCAACTAAAGCGTTAGATAATGGTAGATCTTCTAATACGATGTTGGCACCGACATTTGATGCATCGCAAATATGTTTTAGGTCGGCTAATAGTCCATCAGAAATATCAATCGCTGCACTGGCATATTTTCTAAGCGTTTGTCCGGCAAGCACACGAGGTTTAGGGCAGTCTAAGCGCTGCTGAATCTGATTTTGGAAAACAGATTCAACCTCTAGGCCATCTGTGATCGCTTTCAGCGCAAGTGCCGCGTCACCAATTTCGCCAGTCACATATATCCAGTCGCCTGGTTTGGCAGTAGAACGTGTCAATTGCATGTCTGCAGGCACGATACCTTGTGCAGTAATGGTTATACTAAGTGGCCCTTGGGTAGTATCACCACCAATCAGTTGTACATTATAAAATTCGCACAACTCAAAGACCCCTGCGCAAAACTCATTAATCCAGAATTCGTCCACATTAGGTAAAGTTATTGCTAACGAAACCCAAGTCGGTTCTGCACCCATAGCGGCTAAATCAGATAAGTTTACCGCGAGGGCTTTGTGACCAATAGCACGAGGGCTCGTGCCTTGCGGAAAATGTACACCTGCAACTAAAGTGTCTGTAGTTACAGCAATATTATAGTTTTCTGGTGGTCTTAGAATCGCGCAATCATCGCCAATCCCAAGAAGAACGTCCTTTCTCTTCACTATTTGCTCAGTAAAGTAACGCTTTATTAATTCGAATTCTTTCATAATCCTATCATTTTCTTAGAAAAAAATAGTCATGGCGTAGCATGACTATTATTTCGTTCAAATTCAATTATAGTAGGCGTTTTACCATTAATTCACGATCACTCAAGTCCTTTGCGGTATACGTACTATTCCTCAGGACGAATTAGTTTAACCGCCTTGTCTAGTACACCGTTGACGAATTTGTGACTATCATCGGCACCAAATGATTTTGCCAACTCAATTGCTTCATTGATAACCACTCGATATGGTACATCAGGGCAATCTTTTAGCTCATAAATTGCGACACGAATTACCGCTTTTTCAACATGGTCGACGTCTTGAAGCGGACGTTCAACATGTGGTTCGATAGCTGCGTCAATATCTGCAACATTATTAGCAACGCCTTTAAACAACGCCTGAAAATAGTCTATGTCAAACCGACGTTTTGCATTTTCAGTAAGGAAATGCGTTTCAACATCAGCCACACTATTATCGCTAATTTGCCACGAATAAACCGCTTGAACGGCTAATTCACGAGCTTTTCTTCTAGGAGAGGGTTTCACAGTATTTTTCCAAACTAAATTTGATCTAAAACATTAACCATTTCTAAGGCACCTAGTGCAGCTTCTGCACCTTTGTTACCAGCTTTGGTACCGGCGCGCTCAATCGCTTGCTCAATAGAGTCTGTCGTGATTACACCGAAGGAAACTGGAATTTCTGCATCAAGAGCAACTTGTGCTAAACCTTTGTTACACTCCCCTGCTACAAAGTCAAAATGCGGTGTACCACCGCGAATAACAGCACCAATAGCAATAATTGCATCATAATTTCCCTTCTTAGCAGCTTTCTTAGCTACTAATGGTAATTCATAAGCACCTGGCGCGCGAATCACAGTGATGTCTTCATCAGCTACGTTACCGTGACGCTTTAACCCATCAACAGCGCCTTCAAGCAAACTTTCCACAATAAAGCTATTAAAGCGAGAAACGACGATTGCGAATTTTTTGCCTGTAGCAACAAAATTACCTTCAATTATGTTCATTCTAAAAAGTACCTATTAATCAAAATTCCGGCGATTTTATCAAAAAAGTTAGAGTTGGGGTATCTCTTTATCAATTTCTTAAGCTTTAATGCAATTAACAATACATAAAGGTAAACTAACGCAATTGAGCATTTAGTATTAACCAACAAGCAAACATTATGAGTCATTTTTCATCGAAGCAATTTGAAGCCTTAGATAAGTTTACATTTAAAGAGCGCCAGCAAATCATTGTCATAGCACAGGCTCAACTTACCGTACCGGAAAAACTTATACTGAATCTGTTTAAACTCGTACTAATTATTCCATTATTTTGGATGCTAGCAACGCATAATTGGCTAGGTTTTATCGTTGCATTAGTTGTAGTTTTAGCTATCTATATCGCGATTTTAAGGCCACTGAACCTCAAGTTTTTATCTAAATATATTGAAGAAGCGGTTTCCAAACACTGTCACGAGTCCAGCCAATAATAATTATTTCTCATCCTTTGGTATAAAATTGACGAAGTTTTCTAACCCAGCCAATATTTGATGAGAGAAAGTAACGAAGTTTCGCAGACACATGGCCAGCAGACATTTGGCGAATTAACTCACTTAGTGTTAACGCCTTTCTCTCCCGCCTAATTTTCATAAATCGTTGGTTTGCTTTATTAGCCTTTGACATGTGCTTATGGTGTTTTTCATAAAATTGCTGGTAACCCTGAACGCTTTTGGGATTCCCTATCATACGTTCTGAGCTTCCTGTGTCGTTGATAATATAACTAGGGTTAGCAATGCGATAGCTACACCCATATGAAAGCATTAAACGCGTCCATAAGTCATAATCTTGGCAAGCGACGAATGATTCGTCAAAGCCCCCAACATCTAATACTCGTTGTCTTTTTACCAATACTTGTGATGTCGCTTCGTTATAACTTAACTGTTCATCTAGTTTAATGACCTTTTCTGAAGCATCGATTAGACGTTGTTTCTTGCCATAATCCCACCACATACTAGAGCAACAAAAAGCGAATTGATCATCATATGCTTCTACGAGTGAACTTATGCGATGCGGTAAGAACAAATCGTCATCATCTAATCCAGTAACAAACTCACCTTTAGCACTCTTAATAGCGATATTTCGAGAAGCACATGCCCCTAAGCTTTGTTCGTTTCGGTATACATGCACGTTAGAATTTTCATTGGCCAAATCTAACAAATACGCATACGTACCATCTGTTGAACCGTCATCGACAATGTGTAAGTCAATGTTTGGGTATGATTGAGCAAATACAGAATCAATGGCCCTCTTAAGCAGCTCGAGTCTATTCTTGGTCGGCATATAAACACTGACTAATGGTAAATAAGGTTCGTTCACTGACACGTATTTATTCTTCTCATTGTGTTATTAACAGGTATTCTATCCGTACATTTAGCGATTTGACTCATCTCTTTCCCACTGTATTACTTGCCCACTGCGCAACTGCCTCTTTGCTCTTAACTTTGCAATGATTTTGCAGACAGCAAACACAACAAACGCATGGAAAGGTCTTTTTTTAGGTCCCGCAAGTGTAGCCCCCGTTCCATCGACGTGACCTAAGTCGCTAAGCTGCATGTTGCCTCGCTCAACGCGCGTAAGCACATTAATCACGTTAATGATGTTTCGTGGGCAGGTAAATACAAACGAAATGTCTTGGCAAATTTGATATTCTTTGTAATTAAACTGTCGGCGAATGTATTCGTCATCTGCTATTACTTCAGGTAGTTGGCATAACCTCTTTACGCCATTTTCAGAAAGTGCAATCACATTCGATAAACGATGCGCTTTGTTATAATCAGAACTGCTAGAGATCCGATAATAACACTGTGCCAAAAAGCTACTTTTTTGCCAATCAAACATCACTTTTGGTGCTGCGGCAAGCAACTCTTTCTCCACTAGAGATGATGATAAAGCGATTAAATCATGCCCAGTAATAAGAATATCGGCATCGAGCAATATAACGGGATACTTCTCAACGAGGCTTAGCCCTTCATTCAGTGCCGCTATTTTAGAAGCTTTTTCAATTTCAATAACGTTCAGCGAAACACTGCGAGTTGCAAGTTTATCGCGATGCAAACGAATGAATTCATTCGCGTAAAGCGCAGTATTGTCTGTACAACCATTACAGACAACAAACACATCAGCATTAGTCAACGCATTATCTCGCAAAAAGCAATCTAATGTCTTACTGACTCCGGCTTCTTCGTTATGTGCGGGTATAACGATGCTAAGCATCAAAAATCCTTATATTATTGCAATACAACTCTGAGCAAATCATGCAATCGCTGTCTCTTGAGAATGTTAATAAAGAATAACTAAGTACAACACGGAACACGACTGCTCAAAGGTACAATTATATTTTTCTAAAAAACTCCAAAAATAAGTAGTTCAATAAATTAACTTGACGCTTCAACCGTGTAGGCTGAGCGGCTAGTCGATAAAACCATTCTAAATTGAGTTTTCTGAAAAACTTAGGCGCTCTTTTAACATTGTCGGTATAAACGTCATACGTACCACCAACGCCCATATAAAAAGCGTCAGGATGAGCTTCTTGACAGTTTGCAATAAAGTACTCTTGCTTTGGAGAGCCCAAGGCAACCGTTACTACTTTTGGCTTTGCTTTAACAATATCGTTAATCACGGCTTGCTGATCCTGAAAGTAACCATCATGCGCACCACAAATTTCGACATCATACTGTTCGTTAAGTTTAACTTGCGTCTCTTGTAATACTTGGGCACTTGCCCCCACCAGAAAAACTGGCGTTTTGGTTTGCCCGCACTTTTCCATCAGTGCTTCCCATAGCTCACAACCTGGAATACGTTGAATACGCTTTTTTAGTTTTCGGCTTAATGTAACAACTACCCCAATGCCATCAGCGTATCTAAAAGTTGCTTTCATCAGTGTAGCGCGAACGCTATCACTTTTAATCGCTGATACAATTTTTTCAGGATTCGTTGCGATGGCACTTCCTGCCAGTACAGTTCCATCATCCCTTATAACATGCGAGACTGCATCGCTTATTGAGGCAAATGGTTCAATAGGGATGCCAGCAACCTCACTAATGGCTTCAGCAGGCTTAAGCAATTGATCTATCTTGTCATAACCAATAAATGGCTCGTGAGAATATGGCTTAAATGCTTTAGCGCCAACTTCATCAATTTTTAGACGAATATCACCTAAATCAGTACAAACGCCGCCAATATCTTCCGTCGCAACATAGTTAGCTAAATCTAACTGATGGTTATCGATGCGTTCGGTATTCGGCACCACAATCATTTTCTTGTTTAGCTCTAATAAATGGAACACACTGCCTGCGCCCGCATGGGTAATAACAAGTTCAGCTTCGTCAAAATACTTATCTATTTCTTGCGTAAATCTAATATGCTCGTGATTTTTTGGCACATAGGTTCCATTTGCGATTTGCAAAACAACTTGATGCTCTTGCACATTAACTTGTTCATCGACAGCTTTTATTAACGTGTCGTAATGGGTATTCCCCACAGTAACAAATATTTTCATAGCCGGCCGCTGTATATGCTCTTAGGATATTTATCGCATATTGTCTTATGTTGAACAAAAAATAGATGTGCTAATCGATAGACTAATCGCCCTGCAATAGAAGGCTTATAGAACCGCGACCATGACTCAAAATAAATCACTTTTGCGCCTGTTAAACGACAAATTATACAAGGAATAATGGCAAGACCTGGCCCTGTTGAAATAACGCCCCTAATCTTATACTTCGCTACAAGCCGACACATTTGAAAGATAGATACAAAAATATAGGCAAAAGTTACAAATATGTTTTTGAACCAGGAATACTTATCGCGCGCTTCAATACAAAAGTATTTTTGCATTATTTGCGGGAAGTTTTTTTCTGAATTTGTCAAAGCCACATAATGATAGTCAGACTCTGTTTGTTTCGACAAGAATCGTTGCATTTGGGCTGTATGTCCTCCTTTTCCATACACTAGGAGGATAATTTCTGGGCGATTTCCAAATTTGAACATTCTGAGCGTTACATCACCGTTTTTCTGCAGATAAGTTGCATATTTTATCTGAAAGAATAGCTAAACGATATACTTCAAGCATTAATTTGAACCTTGGATGCACATCAATTACAAAAACAGCCCCCCCACTAATATTTTATGCCAAGCTGCTTAGCTAATGTTGCGATACGCTCTGAATCTGGCTCAATTAACCTTGCTCTTTCAAACAACCCTTTTGCTACCCACTTTTCACCTCTTAAGGCAAAGCACGTGCCCAGGCCTATCAGCGGCTCCACCATTTGAGAATTAATTGCATGCGCCATAAACAACGCCTCTTCACACTTGTCATATTGCTTAGTATCAATGTATAAAAAGCCTAAATTTGAATAAATATGAGCCAAATATTTCTTTTGTTTAATCCTAGGTATGGTTTCATTAATTAACACAATGGCTTGTTCGAATTTCCCTAAACGCCTCATCGTTGCCACATAGTTGTTGAATATCGCAAACTTATATTTAAATGCTTGGTTATCCGCTTCATCAGGGCTACCTACTAATTGGTATGCATTAGCGAAGCTTTCAAGGGCAAGCTCTAATTGCCCTGCTTGCATATAGTGCTTTCCTAGCATTTGGTGAATTCGAGGCTTATCATGATTAGCTGCCAAATCAGCTGTATATAAAAGCTCAGGATCACGCCACTGCTCATTACGTAAAAAAGTGAGCACTGCCAATGTAACCACTAACACGACACAAACAGTTGCCGCCACAGTTTTTTGCTGAGTTGTAATATTCGCCAACAGCAAAGCCACGAACAAGCAAAGCGTCCAGTTTGGTATATAAGTACGATGCTCAAAAGCTAAATCGGAAATGGGTATGAAACCAGACTCAATCGAATGGACGATAAAGAAAAATAAAACAGCAAACCCGATTAACGGTCGCCTTTTACATACAACAACGCCCCCAATCAAAACTAGCAAATACCCTAAAACGTAAAATACACTATTGGTGAAATCGCCATCTTCTACTTTTACAATATATTCAACCTGTTGCCCTACAGGTATAAAAAATAATTTTACGTAGTCAAATACCACATATAGTTGCGTTTCCAGATATGCCAACCGACTAAATTTTTGCGTTTCTCGAGTATAGGCATCTAAAAATGCAACAAATTCTGGTGTAACTAAATAGATGACCAGCGTACCTAACCCTGCGACTCCCATAAATAGCCAAAATCGATTATAGGCTAAAGCGGAATACGCTTTGTAGTTAAATACAACGACGAATTCAAGCAATAACAACGTGAGAGGTAACGTATAGGTATTTTGTTTCGTTAGCAACGCACACGCCAGAGCTACAAAGAATCCAACCAAATAGCCAATTCGCCATTTGTAGCTATTTGATATTCTAAAAGCCAGATACGCACTTAACGTAAGAAAATAAAATAACCCGGCAAGTGCCGCTGTACGTTGCACGATATAGGTAACAGCCTGAGTCTGCAACGGGTGGATGGCAAATAGCATCGCAGTTGCTAGCGCTATAAACTGATTTTGACGACCACAATTCTGGCGGGACATATTGCATAAAAGGAGCGTAAAGCAGTAGACACTTACAACGGCCAACATATGAATAATAATATTGACTATGTGGTACCCTTTCACATCGAGTCCATGAATTAAATAATTGGCCTTAAAGGTAAGATAAGTCAGGGTTCTTAATCTAAATCGTTCAATGAGTTCTTTAGTGCCCGCTTCATAAATAGCAGTAACTTGTTCTATCGAAGAGATATCATCAAACAGCAATGGCACATCCAAAGTATTTGCATAAATTACGACCGTTATGAAGAGAATAGGTACTAAGAAAATTAAATGAGATTGCTTGGTAAGCATGAAAGAAAATAAACCATGTTCGTCCTGAATTAGGCGTCCAAGTGTGCCAGAATGTTTCGAAAAAGTCGACGGTAATCGATTTTTACGAACATTTTTCATTTAAGCAATGCTTACGGTATGCGGCTGCCCTAATCGACAAATTTCATTAATCTAAACAACTGAATGATTTGCTTATTCTTCAAATGAATAATCAAAAAACTTGATATCTTGTTGGTAGAAATTACTTACCCACTCTTTCGTCTCTTCATCGTACAGTTCAGTATAATGTTTCTGTTCAGACGTTTGCTTAAACAAACTGAAAATTACGTCGCGTTTTCGTATTTTTGATTTGTTTTGATGCGGCAAATCAACGCTTTTACCAAAAACCTTTTCACTTACAAAAGCAAAGTCTTGCGGTAACCTTTCAAATTTCCCGACAAAGTCAACCATCACTTTTCCGGTTGAATCAACAATAAATTCACTTTGTGGAATGATGTGACGATACTCATCCCGACCTTTAATATAATCATCGTTTTCAATCATAGGAAAGTACTTAAAAACAAAGTCTTTAAAAGGCAACTTTGCGTGTCGATATTTATACTCAGATACCAAACGAGCCCAAGGGTTCCGAACAAAAGCAAATGAAAACATCGTTGCTAACTTGTCACTACTCAAATAACCATATTGGCAATATTCTTGGTAGGTTAAATGAGCAAGTCGAGGTGGGCCCATTCTAGGATCAGTGTTTTGACATAACAATAGCTGTTCGCGTTCTTCCCACGACAAACCCAGTTCATCAAGAAACACACGTTCAATGCTTTGACCTGCGGTTTTAGGTATGTGAATAAACACACAATTATGCTTACTTGATATCACGCAATCTCTCCTGTCTTAATTGGGATCGAGTAGACGTGTTTATTAACAAAATAAAGCGCGAATAAATTCTTCAATGCCATAAAAATAGCGGTAATGATAGCCGCCGCGTAAATGCCATATATTGGAATAAATACTAGCAAACATAACAAGTTTATTGAGGTCAAAATGAGCGTATTGCGCTTGAATAATTTTTCATGCCCTGTCATCAACAAAATAGAAACTACAGATCCTGTTGATAGGTTCGCCCATTGCCCAAGTGCCAGAATTTTCACTATCCAGGCAGCTTCTGCGTATCCTTCGTTAAAAAATGAAACGATATATTTAGCTGAAATCCACAAAGCGATTAGCCCAATCGAAGCAATCAAAAACAATAATTTAGTCGTACTTTTAGCCAATGATACGAGCTGCTGATAATCATCTAGTTCTGCATATCGGGCATACATCGGCGAGGTGATGGTATTAACGACTTGGAGAGGAATACCCATGACTACCGCAATTTTAAAAGCAAAGCCAAATATCCCAATATCAGTTAAGGTCAAAGATTGCGCCATTATAATCGGGCTAATTTGTTGAGTCACTAACGCAGCCACGGAAATAACTAACACTTGATAGCTATAGGTAGACAGCTCGCTTTTGCCCACCAATGATAGTTCCCTTTGAACATTGTCACTGTCCTTAGAAAACTTGAAACGTACTACCAAAAAACTAAGCGTTGTGCTAACTATGTATGCAAATACTAATACCAGCAGAGCTTCGAATGCTGAAGTAATTGTTGTTGTGAATAGGATTATCATTGCAATGATAAACGTGCACATCCCCGAAAAGAAATTCGAAGTAACCGCAGACGAGAACCCTTTTAGTACACTACTGTTAAAACCTAATAAGGACTGCGCGATAATTATCAAGGATATAACAACGAGATAAGATGTAATATTTAAACTTGAGGGGAGGTTGAAAACGTTAAGTATCATAAGTATAACTACAACGCCAATAACCCAAAAACAATTTCTACTCATTCTCCGCAGAAGCACGTCGTAAGTTTGCTTTATTGCGTACTTACGAGATGCTATATATTTTACTGCGGTTTGTTCGATTCCAGCCTTTGAAAATGTCACGGAAAAAAGCGTAATAGTCAACAATAACGTAAAAAGACCAAACTCTTCTACGCTGAGTGTTGCGACAACAACGTAATGAAAAGCCAGCGACAACATAGTTGCGGCGAGCTTCATTAATAATAGCCAAAAGCCTTTCTTGGCTAGTGCTTCAGGTATCCTAGTTTTCATTCTTTGTTGAATTCGGGAACCACATATCATAAACCTGCTGGCCAATTAATTCGTCTATGCCAATCAATTCAGCTGAAAAATAATCCTCGAGAAACTTTATAGTATTAGCATTTATAGTGACCGGTTTTTTCGTAACTAACGGGTTCACCATTCTATGAAGCTTCTCAATGAGCTTACCAAGCTTAAAATTACCACTAACAGCATGCTCTTCCGACTGTTCAAGATACCTAGACAAGTACGGCTCGCTTGGCTGTCTCTTAAGTAATCTATTTTTAAGTAGTTGCAGCCTCATAAACTTCGGGTAAAAAGATTTGTTCGCATGAACGGCATACGTGTCGTCGGGAAGCTTTGTTGCATCTATTGAGAGAAATTCACAAATTTCCGCGAGTACGCTTTCTTTGTCTGCTAGAAACTTTTCAAATACGACAAACTTAATTCGCTCCTTGGGAATGAACTCTAACATTAGTTTGATTTGTTGACAGTATAAACTACGCTCTACAATGCTATGTGGCATGTACATTAATGTATCTTCGATATTGTAAATAGCGCGTCCTGAACGTAGTAAATGCCAGTAGTTAGATATCGCTCTGACCGTCGGATTGCGCAAGACAACAACCAACTTGATATTTTTCGCCTGCCGACTAATCCTACTAAATGCGTTATGTGAGGCAAGATATGTCGTAGAATCTTCCCCTTTGAGTTGGCCGGGACCTGCATTGTTAAATTGTTGCAAATACCAAGACTTATAGCGCTCAAAATTTTGTCCATGCGCAACGGCACACCACTGATTTCTAGAAAACTTATTAAAATCAGGATGCTGTAAAATATTATCAAGGTCGAAGTAATGCAATTCTTGATCGGGTATAAATACCTGTGGGTGCAGGTTTAGCATTTTGTGTATGCTACTTGTACCTGACTTCATCGCTCCACAAATGATAAAATCGGGAGCTTCCCTATTACCTTCTAGCTGCCACTTGGTCAAATCAAACTCTCTGGGACTAAATTCAGTTAACATAAATTTGGTTAAATAGTGTAATTGAGTAAATCAAAATCACGCTGGTAATAAATACGTATTCTATCAATGGATTCACTTGATAGTTGCTTTAATATAGTCTTCTCACATGCATTGTTATCGCTATGTGGTGAAGTAATATTTTTTCTTGCTAAGTCAATTGGAAAATTATGCTTATTCGCAATGCGCTGCCATTCTAACGCTAAATTTTCGAATCGAATCACCTCGTTAACCTGACACTTGCCAGTTTTATCAAAAATAAAACCATATTGCGGTTTGAAAACCTCGTAATCCATCACAGTCTCAAAAGTTAAAACATGTTTCACAAACTCATCAAATGTTGTGCTATTAGTAATAATTTTTTCTTGAAGTAGCTTATCATTTACTGATTGATTACCACCAGACAACATGTATTGATAAGCTGAGTACAATCGACTCACCGGGTGCCTGACGATAGAGAAACGGAAATACTTATTAAACTTGTCCGGCGCTGCTCGACGAAAATGAAGCCAACTGACATGCCACCTCGCCCCGGTATCACCAAGCGTATGCAGCACACTAGTGCCAGCTGACTTTGGAATGTGTATAAAGATACATTTATAACGATGCGTAAATGGTTTGTAAGGATATCCTACTAAGCCAAGTTTACGACAAAATTTGCTCAACAATATTTTCATTTTTTTTACGGTAATAATTAAGCACGTTGGCTAATTCAACATCATTTCTTTGTTTATTTGTATGCCAAAGCGCACTTGCCTGACTATTTGGTATTTGAACAAAATGTTCATAAGGCGTAGGTTTATCTACCAAAACTGTGCCAACACCATTTCTTAGTGCTTGTATCTTAAACCAGATATCATCAGTGTTTGGGCATAATTGTCGGTATAAGTTTTCGTTGAGCACATCTTTATGAAGTACATTAGCCGGATACAAGATCCCGCCTACACCTACAGGAAATAAGCGTTTAGCTGACTTATCCACCTTTTCGCGACTAGATATCAGTTGATGAAAGGTTGGCCACTCATTATAAGGCCTTACAACCCCTTTTTTAACGTTAATATACCGCGCATAATGACAAACAACAGACGAAGGAAACTCTAAGTGCTTAGTTAGCAGTCGATTAAGATGATCACATGGATAAATAACATCGTCATCTACTGTCATTACCATTGCATCAGCATTATATGACAACATCGGTAGAAGCTTTTTATAAGACTTTGTATCCGGGCAATATTGAATAGATAAACCTAGCACTGTTAATGTTTGTAGCTCAGCGGGTAAGAGCTTATCTCTGTACTCTTCTTCGGCCAGCCAAAGTGTTACGGTACCAAGTCTAAATGGTAAGTTATGTTCAACCTCCTGGGCCAAGAGCGAAGCAATCGTGTAATGAACCGTTTCAACTCTATCGCCAAAACTAGTCAATGAAATATCTACAGGACGTTTATCGTTGCGCGTAACTCGCTCTGTATGGCGATTTTTTATTGCCTGTATTTGCGATTGATACTGAAGCTCAACCAATTGTGAAAATTGCTGCGTTTGACGCCTGCATTCATCCCGTAATTTTTTATAACTCAACAACCGCTTGACTACAGCAATTTTTTTCAACTTCGATTTTAAGGAATCTAATAGCATGACTTAAGCATTAATAGCTGATAGTAAATAACTAGTGTTTCATAAAAAAGAAAAGCGAGCCGAAGCTCGCTTTGTCTAATTCACTAAAACTAGTAATTAGTCTTGTGCAGCACCTAAAGCACCGAATGTACCTACGAAGCCACGGTCGTTTTCAGAAACAACACGGAACGCTGCGTATACTGTGATGTCAGTAGAAGGAGCGTTAACTGTTAAGTCAATTGCTACTTTACCTTTTTCAACACCAGCATCAGCCATGATAGCGTTCATTACTACGTCACGGATGTTAGTTACGCCTGGAGCGATGTCAGCAACAGCTACATCAAGTGTTTGCCAGCCGTCAGTGCTACCTTCAAGTAAGTAACGAACAGTCATAGCACCAGTTTGTGAACCAGTGTTAGTTGCACGTAAAATTACTTTTGTGTCAGGACCAAATGGCATGTAAGGCACTGTTACGTTAGCACCATTAAGTGTCCAAGCACCAGCATTTGCACCGCTAGCTAACTGCTTAGTACCAGCTACAGCAGCAGTAACAGTTGCAGGATCAACGTTAGTACCATGGTCAGTGTACGCTACACTTGCATCAGCTGTGAAAGACTGAGTTGCTAACGCATCAAAAGCTTCACCAGAAGTATCACCTTCAACGTCAACAGTCACTGTTGTAGCACCTACCGCAGTGTTGCTTACTACGATTTTGTCTGCCGCTACTGAAGTAAGACTTGCTGTGCCAGGAGCTACTGTTACGTTAGATGTTTGAACACCTGCTGTATCAGCGTCTGTATCTAAGATTGAGAAATCACCGTAGATAGTGTAAGTGTACGCAGTTGCAGTTGCTACATAGTCGTAAGCAGTCGAATCAGATGCACGAGTAGTTGTATTAACAGAAGTCAACACTACGTCATCTGTAGTAACGTTATCAGAAGTGTCGTTATTTAACACACCTGTGAATGATAAACGCTGATCGTTAACATCGATTACTGCATCCATACCAGTTGTAACAGAAGCAGAGAACTGGCTCGCCACATCAAAAATTTCAGCAGTAGACTTCGTACCTGAATCAATCACGATATCTGTTGAAGTTTTTGCATCAAACGTTACTGTAGCCGCACCACTTGCTAAAACAGAAGCTGCTGTAAATTGCAAGTCGCCGTCAGCGAATGTTAATGCTGCACCTACAGTAGTTTCAGCTGCTAGACCATCAAATGTCAATTCAGTAACACGATATGTAAGTGTTGTTGAAGTCGCATTCAAAAGACCTAAAGTCATAGTGTCATTTGTATCAGCTAGCACAGGGTTAACTGAAGCAGGTAACGTACTTGCAGTTGTATCTAAGCTTGCACCTGCAAAAGTAAACGTCAAAATATCACCAACAGCATACTCAGCACCAAGTACAACTTGTACTTGATTAGCTTGTACATTAGTTAATGAAGCTGAACCTTCTTCTGAGATTACACGTGGAGTTGTATTGGTTTTAATATCTGCAGCTGCCAATGTAGTAGCAGATACCGAAGCAATAGCTAAAGCCACTAAAGATTTTTTAAACATTCTTTTTTCCTTTGTTTCATGAAACTTGAAGTATTAAATTCATAACACCCAAGATTTTGTTTTATGTTAAATCAACGCTTAGGTTATTAACACTTAGGTTATTAACGCTTAGGCCGTCGCCTAAGCGACTTCTAACAGGAACTAAGTTTACGCAGTAACTATAAAAACTGTCAACAATAAATATATGACAATACGAAAATTATTCCACCATATTTTATTTTTGACTTAAAATTGTATACCCAATCTATCATTCAGAGTACTAATTACTCAACTCCAACTTAATTCGCGATAAACGTTAACCAATAATGGGAACTATTACAAGTTTAAAACTATGTTTTTTTTCACATTAATAGTTAAAATTCGTTAATTTAGCTTTAATTGGGTTAAACCTGCGGCAAATTTGGCTTTTATATCGTCCCACTCATCGGTTGATTCAATGATACGCGGCGTTAGTAAAACCACGAGCTCTGTCTTTATTTTTTCTTCATTGACTGAATCGAACAGCGCACCTACAACAGGAATACTCGAGAAAAAAGGTACACTGGTATCGCCTAAGGTGTTTTTCTCGCTAATCAACCCGCCAAGTACTATAGTTTGGCCATTACCTGCTACAACTTCTGTCACAATCGAACGCTCGAATATAATTGGGTTTCCCTGTACGGCACTACTCCCACCACTTTGATCGCTGGTCTGTTGCGAAATTTCCATAATAACAACTCCACGAGCATTGATTGTTGGTTTAACTTTTAAATCAACGCCAGTTTTACGGTATACAACCGATTGTCTGTCACTATCATTCTGTGAAACAATTTCACCTACTGTTGGAATATCATCACCTACAGTAATACTCGCACTCACTCCGTCTCTCACCAATAACGAGGGACGTGATAGAATATTGATATTTTCATTATTTTGTTGCAAGGTGATATCAACTTTTCCTTGAGTTCCCGATAATACATAGCTTAAACCACTCCCAGCATTGCTTAACGTAAAACCACCAACTTTTGCAAGCCCTTGATTAGTTAACAACAATTCTATACCACTCTTGTAATTATCTGTTAACTTAACTTCGGCAATCATCACCTCAAGTAGCACTTGTTTGGGCATTACGTCTAGTCGTTTAATTAGTGGAAGTAAATGCTGGTAATTATTACCAGTGGTGAAAAAGATGATGGCATTGGCTCTTTCATCAACCACCATTCTCATATCTGAGGTAAAGGCAGAAGTAGTTGCAGCACTGTTTGTTGCACTGTTCGTTGGCGTAGTACGTCTACTTTCATTAGTAGCAGACGTTCTAGTAGAAACAGGCTTAACAGCTGAGCTGACTCCCCCAATTAATGGCTGAATACTCTGTCCCAAATCTGTGGCCCTAGCAAATTTTGGTGTATAGATAAAGTACTGTGAGGCATCACCAGTTGGTGGTTGATCCAATTTATTAGCCCAGAAAACAACCCGATCGATAATCGCTTGATTATTAGCAAATAGTACGATGCTACCAATTCGCTCCAATGGGACTAAAGATATCGCTTTGTCCGCTTGGCCAGATACATCAACGCTGATTCCTTCCTGCGCTAATAAAGGCGGTAGTGACTTAATTATTTCTTCAGTAGAAACGTACTGCCCTTGATAAATGGCAATTACGCGATTTTTCAGCTTTGGTTGATCCATTAATTGAATAAAGTCGAGTGCCTTAAGAATATCCTTTCTTTTGCCTTGAAGGATAATAGCATTGCGATCAAAGTCTGGAGTGGCAGTAACATTAACCACCTTTTTTAAGGTATTTGCCAGAGACGTTTGCATACCGAAAGTAAATGGCACTAATTGTACAATGTTCGCAGATGTGTTGGGCACATCACTTTGCTTATTACCATAACCGTACATAACGTTGCCAATAGCCTCGCCACTTTGACTCTTATGGATATAGTAAATGCCATCCTGAAACTTGATGACATATTGGCGTTCTTCAAGTACTTTTTCACTCAAAGCATACAGTCTTTTTTGTGACACAGGTTTATGAACATTGATGCTCACCGGCGTCTTATCAGCTTGAATCCCTTGACCAAGTATATAATTAACCTGCAGTAACTCCCCAAAAACATGGTGAATATAATCTTTTAACAACAATTCTTCAGCACTCACCGCAACCATCTTTGAATTACTAAACAGGACAGATAAGTCTTCGTCTTGTTTTATGTCCTGACCGTCTACATTAAGTGCTGGCACATTTTCTATTCCACCTAAAAGCTCATTGCCTTGTTCTGAAATACCTTGCTGGTTGACTTTTACACCATCAAAACTTACTTCCACATTTTTGTGTGCCAAGTAAGACTTTTTATGTACCACAGGTTCAGTAACCGTAGAACTACAGCTAGTTAGCATAGCGATCACGGCAAAGTTTAGCGCAAATATTTTCTGACGATTCATTATTCTTCTCAAATGTCTATCAAACCTTCAAAAGGCTCTTTTGTAATTAATTAGGAGCTAAAAGCGATTCATTAGCCTTTCTTATATAACTGAAAACTCACCACTCGTTCACTATCAAGACTGTGAAAGTCCACTTGAATCTGGCTAGTTAACTTAACAGAGTAGCCATGCAATTCTGTATTGCTGTTTATTTTTAATAGCTTTGTTTGTTTAGTTTTCTCATCGTACTCAGCAATCAAAGCGTAGGGACTTCCTTCATTATTAATAATTGCTTTTAATGTCAACTGATGGTGTTGCGTAAATAGCTTATCCTGCATGCCATTTTGATTAACCGGACGAACGAACTTAGGTCTTGTTGGTTTGCCTTTTTTGGGTACAATCGGCTTAGTGTTGACCTTTTTAGGTTTAACAAAATAATCATGGTATAGCTTATTTATCTCATCTTTCTTATTAGACGAAAGCAGCGGTGATTTTAGCTGAGGAATACCTTTGACTTGCGTCTCTTGTGAACTATTAGCAGCATTAATTTGATAAGTAGGAATATCCATTAAGATCGCCGCACATGAAATAACAATCGACGTTTGTACTAACTTACTTGATAAAAAGCGCTTATTATCAACCAACATTATGAAGACTCTCCATTAGCGGTGACTGCACTGGCAACTAAAAAATTTAACGTTATTTTACCAGTGACTCTGCCTAAATCGTTTTTCCTCTGCCGTTTAATGCCATAATTAAAATCAGATATTTGATGGTAAGGCGAGATAGCTTCTAACGCGATCATCAGTTTAATTGCATTGGTCACTTTTCCTGAAAACCTTAATTCTGCGCTGTACATATCGGCATCCAACGCATCAATGTGTTCAATAGTCTGCCAAGCAAAGTTATCAGCCTGCAAGTTTAATTCGCCTAATACTGATTCAAGTCGCTTTTGTTGCTCAATTTTAAATTGAGCACCTGGAGCATATTTAAAAAATAGCGACGTTTCTATTGATTTATTCTTTTGAAGTTTTTGCAATAGCTCGATGGCATTTTCTTTATTTTCAAGCACATTTTCAATCTTAGAAAACCGCTTTTCTAATAACGCAATTTTATTCAATTTTTGTGCTTGCCAGTCATATATAGGTACAATGGCAAACTTTATGATAGCGATTACAACTAAGCACAATAATAAATAGGGATGTTTCTTTAAATCTTCCATTGTTTGCCTCTATTTATTATCAGTATCAGTTGTAGCCAACTCGTCGTTTTGGCCGAAGTCAGTTGCAATTTCAACGTCATCTTTCATCACAAAACTAATGACAAAAATCTCCATATCTTTCCTTTTGCGGGTAGGGAAATCAAATTTTGCGTCTTCCACCAATCGATGCTTACTTAATTCTTCTAGCAATAACGTTGCATGGGCAGTTGTGCCGCGCAAAGCAACTCTACCATTGACGGTTCTAATGTTGCTAAATGTCACTTTTTCAAATAACGGCCTAACAATAATCCATATGGTCGAGTTCAACGATTTATTTTCTAAAAAGCTTTCTATATTTTGATATTTCGCTAAGTTTTCATCGATTTCATTTTGAATGGTAAGCGCATCATTGACTTGCTCAGAATGCTGTACCAACTTTTCATTCAATACATCTTCTTTCCATAGTAGATAACCACTTGTCATTGCAAGATAGCTAATATAAATGAGAGCAACAGGTAACCCCACTTTAAGAACCCAAGATTTTTTCTCGTTTTCGTTAGGCTTACGAACAAATCTCAATAATGCTTGGGGGGATAGCTGACTAAATTGTGTCAACATGACTTTGGCAAAATCATTTTGCGCTTTAACTGGCTCAATACCCGCTTCAGAAATACCGACAGATAACGCAAATACACTTGCATTTTTAATTAACGCTGACTCTAACGTTGAGTAACATGCGCCATTTGATTTGGCAAGAAATAGCCTTTTGTTACATTCCCATGACTGAACCTTACCGTTAGAGAGTCCAGTTGACAATAACCAGGAAACAGGCACTAAAACTCTTGCATTTATGCAATCTCCGTGGAACTGCCATAGATTAACCAATGAATAGCCTTCGCCTTTATATGCGATTTTTCCTACCTTATCAGGTGAGTTTAATTCAAGCGCTAGAATTCGGTTAATTTCTTTTAAATCGTCAACCGGATAGCGCTGTACAGTTTCTTGGTAAAACTCACGAGAAACAATAACAACTGACGCTGGTTGGTCGATCTCTTCGAGCGTCACTTTGTCACCGTTAACACCAAACCTCCAATGCTTGCCGTCGTAGTAACTTATACTAAGTTGACATAATTTTTTATATAAAGCTTTAACACTTAACATATAATTCGAATTCTCAGTTTTAATTCAATATTAACTTCTGTTAGAGAGTATATTTATCGGCTGTTGTAGGCTAGTTGCGTGAGGCCTTAAATACATAACTACAGTTCGCGATGCGTAAGAGTCACCTACGCTACTTGTAATACTTAGCGACATATAGTTAGATGTAGCTAAAAACATATCGTCTGATTCAGTGAGGCCAGATAGGCTTCTAAATCGACGACGATTCAAGGCGCCTTCCTCACGCTGCTTTGTTACAATATCAGCAGCAGTCTTCCCCATTAATGCACTCAATATTGGCTTGGGAGAATTCATTGGGTTGAAGCTCCCTTTTCGATGCACACTCGTATATTTAGTTAACAAAGTTAGTATTTGTTGAGTAACGCCTGTTACATGAGAGAAATCAGAAGTATCAGGCACAGCCCCTTGTCGAGAATACTGACCGAAAGCACTGCCATTTGTGCCAAAAATACCATCGCGAACGATACTATCAGTAACTTGCCACGCTAACAAGTTGTCGGTGACTGTTTTAGCATCTGATAGTGAAACACCGTCGTTGACAAAGAGCTTGTTTAATAGCGACTTATCAGGGAAGTGCGCGTGAATTAGACCTGCTTGGTCTTGAATTTCAATTTGTGTTTCGTTGGTTATGTTGAATGGACTGCCATGGTAATTCCACCCCGAATAATTTCTTGATAGATTGTTTGCTTCGGTAGTGTTTAACTCAGTTAGCATTAAATAGGTAGTTCTTGCCAGTGCTGACTCTACATTAACATAGGCTGCTGACTTATCTTGAGCAAGTTGAGCCATGCGTACTTGTTGACGTGCCGTAGTGGTTAAATAAATTGCAAGCGCTGTCAATACTGAAGTAATTAAGATCACTTGGATAAGTGCGATGCCAGATTGCTTAGGCTTTGTGCAATATCTGTATTCCATTCTAATAATCCACTTCCATATAAGGTGATAACCAGTGGCCTACATCATCTTCAAGATCAATATTTATCGTTGCTTTTTGCCTACCACGTTCTAATAGAAGGCTCAATTTAACAGGCATATAGCGGCGTTCTACACCAGAATACCTAGTAAACCATTGAGGGCGTTTTTTATCAGTTTCGGAGCGCGCCAAAATATTTTCCCAGCCGTAATAACGAAAAGATACCTTATCCAACCCTGTAAATAGGGGTTCCGAATAGTCAAATTCGATTTCTTGTTCAGGACTTAGCAATAAAATCTCTGAAGTTGCCTTAGTTTGAAGGTATAGAGTTACCTTACCATCCGCTGTTTGTTGGGGCTCAATCCTGAATATTTCAGAAAAACGTTTGTCGTGATAGCCCGAACGAGATACTGCTAATAAACTTTTCTCATTCCCTACAAAAAAAAAGCTTGGTTGCTTATTTCGGTCAACAACGACAAATGTTTGAATCCCCTCTAGCAACCTTTGCAACAAAGCAATTTTCTTACTTTCGACCATCGTTTGATTAAATGTGCCAAGCTCTTTATTCCAGCGCTCAGAGAGTATTCGATAAGTATAACTACCGATAAAAAGCAGCATGGACAATATCGTGATGGCGATCATTAATTCAATTAATGTGAAACCATCTGTATTTTTGAATTTTCTACTATTTATTTTTCGTTTGGCGACCATGCTAACTGCTCAAAAGTATAATGTTCAACAGTAGATTTATGTGTCACTTCTAGTGATACTTCCCATAGTTGAAAGCGATAATGCGACTTCTCATATTCTCCACTGTCTGCATCTAGCCTATCGATTGCATCTCTTTCTTCTTTTACAGTGGCTTTCCAATGATAGTTAACATTCCAACTCTGCCCTTCATATTGACTCTCTGTTACGCTTTGCATAGCGGCTTTTCGAATATCAACTTTTATTTGTGCCATTATTGCTGGAATGCTCCCTGATATGGCGACATGTGATTCTGCTTTCTCACTACTGGTAAAGGCACCGCGATAAATAAGAGAAACAGTCGTTATGGCAGCAAACAAAATAACGGCAGCAACTAATACTTCGATTAACGTAAACCCTTGCTCATATGAGTAACGCCTTTTAATCGAACGTTCGATATTTTCTGTTGTGTAGATGCCCATTTATCGATTATTCCTGTCCATTAAAGATAATAACAGGCGTATCTGGTGTTACTTTATTCTCAAGCAATCTATCAAGTAGATATGTTGCACTTTTCCCTCGGTAATCTGCAATCAATTCATTAGGAAAGGCAAAACCGTTAGTATTGAATTGCAAAGTTTGCGGCTGGAAAAATAAATACTCAAACGTAATTGACTTAGCTGACGACTCACCTTCCTTACAGCGCGTAACCAAAACTTCTTTCCCTTGAAATATCAAACATTTTTCTTGACCACTATAATAAGCTTCAGCGGAAATTCGCGATAACCAATGTTTAACGGACAATAACTCTTCTTTAGTTCTTGCCTTCTCTACACTAGAAATGGCAAGCGGACCAACTAACCCCATGAGTAACGAAACAATGGCCATCACGATCATTAATTCGATAAGAGTAAATCCTTTAGGAAAATTCATTATTAGCATCAAACGATAGTTAAACAAACGTTGTTAGATTAATCATTGCGGTACAGTTGTTCAATACTAATCCTGTTAGTAAACATTTCTGAGCTTTTCTTGATGAGGCTGCTTTTCGGATTTCAATGCTGAGATCTCAGCCTCAAGGATCGCCAATTTTTGGACAATGCGATCTTGTGTAATATTCATTCTATTTCGTTCTATATCCATCAATAAAATTTTAATCAGCGCAGCACCAAGGCCTACAATTAATGGAATAATTGGTGGATAATTTATACCTGCGGCATGGCCTATCCAATCTACAATTACGGGAAATGTCCCTAACACTAAGACTATTGCAGCAACCAAAATCCACCGTAACGCCTGACGCGGTGCGAGGTGATCTCTTCTTACCAACCAATAAATGACAAAGGCAATGATTATACCAATGATAGAAGATACAATTTGAGGGTTATTCAAGGTTTAATCCTGTAATCTTTTTATATAACGGTCTTTTTTTGTAGGAAATGCTTTCGTTGTCGACATTAAGCCACTATACAACAAATAGTAACCAACTGCAGTCCACGAATGAAATATGCGAGATGCGCCTGAGAGTCTTTCGTTCATAGTCACCGGTGCTTCGTCAATCGTCAAGCCAACATTACGCATCATAATAAGCACGCCAACACATTGATACTCAAACATGCTCGCTTGCCGAGATATCAAACAATTTAACGCTTTGTTATTGTATAATCTAAACCCAGATGTAATATCACTTACTTCAAGCCGATTGATCAACCGAAAAAAACGCCACGCAATGTGCCTGCCCATACTGCCTCGACTAGTACACTGCCCAATAACAACGTCAGCACCTTTAGCCTGTTTTTTTAGCAGAAGTTTTATGTCTTGGGCATGATGCTGCCCATCGGCATCCATGGTGACAACTGTTTTAAATCCTAATTTAGCCGCATACCTTAGTCCAGCCTGAGTAGATTTCCAAGCTCCTAGGTTAACAACATTGGACAATACTGTCGCACCAGCTTCTTCAGCCAGAATTGCGGTGTCATCGCTACTTGCATCATTAACAACTACAACGCTATAGCCGCAATCAACCACAGAAGTAACCACTCGCTTGATGGTTAACGCTTCGTTCATGGCCGGGATCACAACGCAAATAGTCATTAAAGCTTTACTCAAAAAAATAAAACAAGATTATAAAAGGGTTAGCACGAAACTGCGAGTACTGTTTGCGGATATTATTGCGAGAGCAATACTTTATCATATAAATTTTCTATTTGAGAAGCGATATGAGAAACCCTAAAGTCTGATTCAAACCTTTTTCGTGCATTCTTACCATAATTTTCCAACTGCTGACGATTTTCACTTGCCCACTGAATTTTTGCAGCCAAATCCGCCACGTCATTGGCTTTTGCTACAATGCCTGTTTTACCATCTTGTACAACCCAAGACATGCCACTGCCTTTAACATCAGTAACCAGTGCAGGCTTGCCAACTCGGGCAGCTTCTAATATAACGACGCCGAATGCTTCGGTTTTTTCTATTGAAGGTAAGCACAATACATCACAAGTAAGCAATTTCTTATTCAATGATTCTTCTGACAGCTTACCTAGCAAAGCGATATTATCTTCCAGAGAGTATTTTTTTACTAAAGCAGTTATCGATTCTTTCAACTCTCCTGTGCCCACTATGTCCAAATGTACGTCAATCCCCAGCAGCGTTAGCTTTCTAATTGCCTTTATCATATTGCGGTGACCTTTGTAGTAAGTTAAACGGCCAATCATAAGCAATTGAATAGTTTCTTTTGGAACTGACATTGAAGGTACTTGAGGTATATCTTCAATACCTAATGGTATTACTTCCACCTTATTTCGGTATTTTGTTAATACCTCGCTTTTAAGAAAGTAGTTTTCGGAAGTCGCTATTATCTTTGCAGCTTTTCTTAATAAAGCATGTTCAAAAAAGCGATAAATAGGATATAGCAATTTGATTTTCAGATCGGGCACACTGCCAATCACGTCAGCATGCCAATGCACAACCCAAGGTATGCTTCTTGCCTTTAACAACGGCAACAGCCAAAATGCTGATAGATTAGGCATATGAATATGAATAACATCTGGAGTTGACTTATCAATTAAATGAGAGAGCCACTTAATGAATGACGGTGCAACAGGCGCATAAGCAACGCTACCAAACGTTTTCACTCGATAAACTAGTATATTGTCAATTGACTCAATCGATGTGGCAAAGTTAGCGTCATGATGATGGACAATAGCTGAAACTTCATGACCATCCTCTACTTGTTGAGCTGCCAATGAAGCCATAAAGTTTTCTATTCCTCCCATGAATGGAGGGTAGTATTTTCCTAGATGAATAATTTTCAAAACTAATACCTATCTGCAAAAATTTCATTCATACGATTGGTAAAAACTTTTGGAGCAAATTTTTTAGCTTGAATAAAACACTGCTGTTTCATTTTGTCCGATCGAGCAATTGTCATATAGCTAACTGCTTCAATGATATGTTCTACTCGCAATTCGCTAGGACATAGCCACCCTGTTTCTTCGTGTAGTATAGTCTCTTTTAGTCCGCCATCATTAACACCAATAACTGGTTTTCCAGCTGCCATGGACTCTACTGGAGACATTCCAAAATCTTCATCTATGGGAAGATAAATTGTCGCTATACATTCAGCAACATAACTTAATAATGATTGTTCACTAACCCAACCTACGACTTGTATATTTTCGGCTTGCAAAGCTTTTTTTCGAAGTGACTCCAGTAACGTCCCACCTGAAACAACAACAAGCTTTTTATCCGGCATAGCTAAAAAGGCATCAACAATTAGCTCAACTCTCTTATAATTCTCAAGCCGAGCTGTTGATAAATAATACCCATTGCTCTCCCGGTTAAAAAACTTATTAATAGCAATTGGCGGATACACAACCTCTGCCTCACACCCTAAATAATGCCTTATTCGGCTCTGAACATTCTTTGAATTACAATAAATAGCGTCCATCTCCTTCAGCGCAGGTTCATAGTGTGCTCTCACATAGCGAGCGAATACAGATACAATGTGTTTCTGATACCAAGGCAATGTATTTTGATAATAATCGTACAGATCGTAAACGAATCTTGGAGGGGTATGACAGTAATAAATGTTCCTATCAGCCTTAGAATTATATACAGCTAATGGAGCGTTATTTCCTGAATAAAGATTAACTCTATCTTTTAGCAGGCTGTCATTTATGTGGCGAAATGCGTACATCCCCTTGATTGATTTCCATAATGGCAACGTTGATAATTTACTTATTGAATGCAGCTCGTTATTTATGCTTGGAAGCTTTTCGATTATATTGTAATTAACTCCAGCAACAATTATGTCTTGATGAGTACTATTTGCTAGCTCGATGGTCAGACTCTCCGCCCCTCCAACAACTTCCATAAAATCGTATAATACAGCCAAACTATTATCTTCCAATCAAAGTGAATGTAAATCCCAAATAATTAAGCTGTGAATTATAATTCCAACCCAGTAAAATGTAACGGTAAATAGAGAGATAGAATGTAAAGTTCGAAACTAAGGAATAAACATGCACATTGTGATCGCTACAATGCAATTCGGGGAAGGTTATCACCAAGGAACTGAAAAATATATCAAAAACCTTAGCGATGAGTTAATTAATTCAGGACTTAAAGTAACTATATTAGCTGGTGACCCACTGTTATTTTTTCCGCACATAAATTTCAATTCTCCAATCAATTCATCTACTCCTCAGATTATCAAAATAAAAACACACGGTTGGCAAACCGTAATGGGGGGAGAGACGACTGAACATTGCCAGTTATTAAAAGAGCTATCGCCGGATGTTTTACATTTTGTTAATCCTGGCCATATTGGAATAAATATGATGAAGTCTGCCAGTGAATTGGGTATAAAAACTGTGTTAACCATAACGGACTTTTGGTGGTTGTGCCCCAAGAGTACACTAATGACACTTAATAAAAAATTATGCTCAGGCAATAAGGCTCCAACAGAATGTATCGATTGTATTGCTAATACGTCAAACTCATACAGTATTTTAAGGAAACTTCCTCTTGGCTCTCGTATTCTGGCAAGTGCCTTAAACATTCAACTGCATGCAAAGTCTTTATATGGCGACTGGAAAAATAGAAAACTTGTTATCCAAAAAGTATTTGACAAACTTGATCATATAATTTTTCTTTCGCGCACAGCTAAGCTGGCTATTTGCGATCAATATAAAGTAAAAAATTATTCGGTAATACCCGTAGGATTGAAGCAAGAATGGTTTAGAAACCTTCCCGCCAAATCGTCTAGAGCGAAAAAAGTTGGCTTCGCTGGTGCAATAGCACCGCACAAAGGACTTCATATCTTAGCTTCTGCTATTCAAGAGATAGATTACCCCGTCACACTTAATATAGCGGGTAGTGTAACGTCTCGAGAGTATGCTGATTTGATCAATCAATTGAACAAACGTCAACAAATTCAATGGCACGGTCAATTGTCAGAGGACGAAATGATAGCGTTCATTGACGATGTCGATCTAATGGTAGTACCCAGCTTATCTCCAGAAAACCAACCACAAGTAATTTTAGAGGCTCACGCGAGAAAAACACCAGTACTATGTTCTGATGTACCGGGCGCTATGGAGCTGGTGGACGACAAATTTACCTACCCAGCACAAAATCACCTCGCTCTAAAGAAAAAGCTGATTAAGGTATTAGATAATTTGTCAGAAAATGCTATTATCCCCCGCCCATCATCAACACTTGAGATGGCTAAAAGTACAACAGAGATATATAACGACGTAACAAGAGGTTCACTTTGTTCTTAGTTTCCAAGCATTATAGGGATATAATTTTTCAAAAGGCGAAAGTCCAGCTTAAATCAGAAGCCTCAAAAACCTATCTAAGCTTTTTATGGTGGGTTATTGAGCCTATTATTTTTATGGGTATCTACTATTTGGTTTTTGGCGTAATTTTGCAAAGAGGTACGGAAGACTTTGTTCCATTTTTGCTAATTGGACTTGTTACTTGGCGTTGGTTTTCAAACACTGTATCTAGTTGCAGTAACTCCATCAATGGCAGCCTATCGTTAATTAATCAAATTAATTTTCCCAAAGTTATACTCCCCAGTATTACACTTGTTGTAGTTGCCTTTAAATTCTTTATTATTTTTGCCTTATTGCTATGTTTTTTATGGTGGTATGGTTTTTCAATTTCCCAAGCATACTGGTATTTGCCTTTAATACTATTTGTTCAGCATTGCATTAATACGGCATGTGCAAACTTTATCGCCTTGCTCGTACCATTTATTCCAGATATTAAAGAGGTTATAAGACCCGTACTTCGCATTGCTTTTTATCTTTCAGGGGTTATATATGCGGTAGACAGGCTGCCAATTGAATATCAAGAATATTTCGAATACAACCCAATGTCTCAGGTAATTAAAACCTATAGAGACATTCTCATGTATTCATCACCACCAGATCTATTTGAACTGTTAAAGTTTTTATTTATTGCAGCAGGTGCTGTAGTCCTTTCCCATTTACTGTTAAGAAAGTTTGACCCTGTTTTTGCAAGGGTGTTAATACAACGATGAGCCAACCCGTAATAACATTAGAGAATGTAGGAGTCACCTACAAAAGTGGTATACCCATTTTTAAACAGCGCTTAGTTCACCAAGCACTGAAAGATATTTCATTTGAGTTATGCCACGGAGACTCTCTAGGCGTAATAGGTAAAAACGGTGTGGGAAAAAGTACATTGCTTAAATTACTTAATGGCACAATTCAACCCGACCAAGGAACAATAATAAATCATGGATTTAGTACCACATTACTCACGTTAAGTTTAGGCTTTGATGGTAGTGTATCAGGAAGAGATAATACATTTCTAAGTGGCATGCTCATGGGCCTTTCAAAAAATGAAGTAAAAAGTAAACTTAACGAAATCATTGAATTTTCTGAGTTAGGAAAGTTTATTGACGAACCTGTAAAAAACTATTCAACGGGCATGAAACAAAGGCTGGGGTTTGCCATCGCCATTCATGTAAAAACAGACATATTGTTAATTGATGAAACACTGTCCGTAGGTGACGCCAGTTTTAAGAAAAAATCGAAAAAAGTAATGGAAGACAAACTACTTTCAGGCGACACTATAGTATTAGTTAGCCATAGCCCCGGCACGATTAAGAAGCTATGCAATAAAGCGGTTTGGATTGAAGAAGGTGTTGTACAAATGACAGGAACGCCTGCTGAAGTCCTTAAAGAGTATGAAGCGTTAAATGGTTAGTTTAGTCAAGTGAGAATACTCATTTATGAACCATTAGCCGATATGGTTAAAGCCCCCTTTTTTAGTAATCTTGGCTCACAATTAGCAAGCGAAGGACACGATGTCATTATTGCATGTGAGCAAAGAGTTATTTACACATTACAAGGGCGACTAACTGAACAAGGCGTTATAAATTGTACTTCAACCATCTGTGCACACATAGCAAGCAATAAGAGCGTTCGCTACACCTGTTTTATGCCAAGTAAAAAGCTATATAAAAAGGTAACCCGACTAAACTTGGCAGAAAAACTCAACAATATAGCAAAGCAAAGAGTCAAGTTTTACACTCAGCTTTTCAATGAATTTGAGCCAGAATTAATTTATATTTGGAACGGACAAGCCGAACACCAGCAAGATTTTGTAGTGCTCGCAAAAAACCTAGGGTTTAGATTTAATTACCTAGAGTTAGGCTGGTTTCCACAAAAAAATCATTACTATATTGACCCTTGTGGCGTTAATGCGCGTAGCAGTATGGCTAAATCTATGTACACTGCATTAGCCCCAAACAAAAAAAGAGAACTTCACCAGTGGTTAGAAGGATACAGGGTCCCTAATAGGAACACTACAGAGATTAAAAATACGATACTTGTCCCCCTGCAAGTTGACAGCGATAGCAACATATCCAACCACTCTCCGTTTAAAACAATGAGGGAGTTTGTTTCTTACTTAGAAAACAACATTCCAATGCGTTACCAAGTCGTACTCCGACCACACCCAAAAGCAGACTATTCATATCAATTTGAAATTCAAAAACAAAACTTCAGCGTTGATAATACAACACCGCTAGTTCAACTTATTGCCAAATCTGAATTCGTTGTGGGTATAAACAGCACTGTTCTGCTTGAATCTTTAGTATATAACAAAAAGGTTGTTCCTTTAGGGCACGGAATACTAAAAAAAATGTCGCTCAAAGTGTCCAGAGGGGTTATTTCTGAATGGATAGCTAGAGGTCAAGTTGAAGGGCTTTTATACGAATTGGTATTCAATAAACAAATGCCATTTCAATTAAATATTATTCAAGCTTCCACAATACAGCAAAACAAGCGGATTCAGCTTTCAAAATTCAACTCCCTATTTATCAAAGTTTGTAGAGTTGGGAGAGCTATGATCTCTTTTTTTCAAAAACAATAGTTGGAGTTACAAATATGAACCTTGACGTGATCAACCAAATTCAGTCACCCCAGTTAAGCTACCTTTTCTAAATTGCCGCTGAGACTTTCATAATCATTTGGACTTTGGTATCCCAAGTACGAATGCAAGCGATAACTGTTGTACCATATGGTGATGTAATTCAAGATATCTTGCTTAGCATCATTGCGAGTTTCGTAGTTGCGCCATTGAACTCTTTCTTGCTTTAAACTGCCGAAAAAACTTTCTGCCACGGCATTGTCCCAACAACATCCTTTTTTGCTCATACTACCTGTAAAACCATGAGAACTGAGCAGTTTTCTGTATTGGTGGCTAGCATATTGAACGCCCTGATCTGAATGAACGATTAATCCAGCTTTGGGCTGTCGTTGCCAAATCGCCATCGTCAAGGCATCACAAACAAGCTGAGCCTTCATTCTGGAGCCCATGCTCCAGCCAACAACATTTCTTGAATTCAAGTCAATAACTACTGCTAAGTACAGCCAGCCTTCACTCGTCCAAACGTAGCTAATATCACTAACCCATGCTTGGTTTGGTTGTTCAACATCAAAATTCTGGTCAAGCTCATTTCGATACACTGGCTTATTATGAGCACTGTTGGTGGTGACCTTGTATTTTTTCTTGTACCGAACCCAAACACCAGCTTCATTCATAAGCTGTCTGGTTTTACGCCTACTCACTGGAAAACTTAACGCATTCAAGACCTTTTGAATGCGCCTTGAGCCATACGTATTGTCACTGAACTTGGCAATATCTTTTACCCAATCAAGCATTTCTTGATGGGTAGAATCGTCATCAGGTTTCTTTTTTAAACGCTTTTGATAACTGTAATAATTATTGCTTTTTACACCCAATATTCGGCACATCTGTGCCACTGGCCAGGTCTTCTTGTATTGGGTTATAAACGAATACTTTACTTCGTTTCTTTGGCAAAGAAGACCGTTTTTTTTAATATTTCACGTTCCATCTCTATGCGCTTGACTTGAGCTTTTAGCTTGCGGATCTCTTCTTGCTCAGGCGTCAGCTTTCCATTACCTCGAAAAGCCTGTCCATCATCATTCTCAGCTTCTTTTATCCAGCGGCCAAGTACCTGAGGGCTGATCCCTAAATTTCTTGCCGCTTCGGCTTGGGAATAATTCTGTTCCACCACTAATGCAACAGCATCAAGTTTGAACTCTTTCGAATATTTTTTACGTGTCGTCATTCTATTTCTCCAGTTAAGATTACTATCTCTTAACTGGGGTAGTCGAATCCATTAAACCACGTCACTTCACTGGGAAAATATAAAAAAGAAAACAACAAAGAAAAAAAAGTACAGGTATTAACGGGGGAAGTAGCCTACGTATTCTTCTTTCATAAAAACTATATAAAGAAAACACACCACTTTGCTTTTCTTCAATGATCTTTGTGGTAATCAAATATCCAGATAAAACAAAAAATACATCAACACCAATGAATCCACCGCTAATCCCTAGGATTGCAGCATGGAATAAAACTACAGGGATAATGGCTAAAGCCCTTAGCCCATCGATTTCACGTCTATATTCCATAAATAATTTAATCCTTTAGTACCCTATAAATATCAATCAAATGAATTTCATTAAGAAAAATTTGCAACCAATCTATAAAGCTAGCTCTTTAATATCACTACCAGCACCACTAAATTTAACAAACTTTAAGTCAGTTAATTAAAATCCTTTCTACAAAAAAACCTTCAGCTTTTTCAAAACCATTAGATGCGCCCCTTAAAGTTGCTAACGCTTGAACACACTCAAAGCTTCTGCTATGTGGAAACGCTCTCATCTCTTCACTGTATTGCTGCAAGGCTTTACATTTAAGGTCCCAGAAATTAGTAATGTTTACAATATACTGTGGCCTAAACGCACTGAGTGAAGGCGAATTCCATTCTGTACTTGAAAGTACTTCAAAAGATAAAACTTTATTAACGGAAGACCATGTTTGAGGGCGACATGCTGTCATTACGGCTTTATGCGTTATTTGGTGATCTACATTAAGATCATTTAAGAAATGCGTATACACCATTGATGGCGACACATTAGCGATAACTTTTTCAATTGCTTGAGCTACGTTTAATAAGGGGATAGAATCCATTTGGTTATCAGGAAAGTCAAGTTGTGTAAAATGCTTAACACCTAAGACTTCTAAGGCCGATTGCGCTGCACTTTTTCTCGTTACAGCCTCTATTTGATGTAAATGTTGAGTATCTCTTGATGAAACACCATTAGTCATAAAAACAACATGAACGTCATCACCATTAGCTATATGCTTTGCTATTGTGCCAGCACACCCTAACGCCTCATCATCAGAGTGCGCTGATACGACTAAAACAGATTCTTTCATGGTAATTTATCCAAATTTACAATATCGTTTACAAGTCGTTCTGTACGAGCCACAACTAAACCACCTTCTTTAACATAACTACCCGTCAGTGTTAAAGGTGAACCGTGCAAATCTGTAACTAAACCACCTAACTCCCCAATAATCACTAGTACAGGAGCAATATCCCAATCTCGAATAACAACGTCTTTAACGAATAAATCTGCGTGTTGCGCTGCTACCATGCATGACTTTAAGCCTAATGAACCACACTCAACATATTTATCGACATTCAATTGCTCACAAATCGTTTTAGCAATTCGTTTAGGTTCAGGGTAATTATCGATTAAATAAAGTCTGTTATTCTCAGTTAACTTCTCAAGTTGCTTACCATTTAAAAAGGAGCCATCTCCTTGTTGTGCAGACCAAAACATATCCATTGCTGGAGCATAAACAACACCGTATAAAGCCTTATCATTTTCTATATATGCTGCTTGGGTAACAAAACCATTAAATCCATCATACCAACTTGCAGTGCCATCAATTGGATCAATTAACCAATATTTTTCTGGGCGCTTTTCTGACGTGATATCTTCTTCTTCAGATAAAATAACCATACCGCCAAACACGTCAGCAATTAATTGGCAAATTAGCGTATGTGCTTTTTTATCAGCAACCGTTTTGAACTCTTTTGGCTCTAGTATTTCTCTTGTTGAATCCTGCGTTCGCCAACTTGAAATTTGATCGCCAATTGCTTTAAAACCCTGTTCAAAAAGAGGTATTTTTTCTTTGTTTAACATATTTTGCCTTTATACTTTTGAATCGCATCAAATAGAACAACCTCTGGATTTGCTTTCAATTCTTTTAATTTAGTCAACTCAAACTGGAACTCTGGATGAACCACGTCATAGCTAAATTTACCGTTAAACAATTGATTAACAATATCTACCAGCTTATTGATCGAATAAGCATCGCTATAACCTAAGTTTATAATGTCAAAACCGTTAAACCTATACTGTTTAATTATCTTAACTATACTTTGAGCTGCGTCTTCAACATCCATCGCCGCCCACAGCAGTGGTTTATCTGGTAGCGAAAGTTCAGCGCCTTGAGATGCTTTTTTTAGATTATTGTAGATTAATCCGCTTGCTCTACCATCACCAAACAACCCAGGAATTCTTATTGAAAGTGCATTTCGCTCACTACGCTTTAGACACAACTCACCTTGGTACTTGCTTTGTGCATAGGCGGATTCTGGGTAAGGAGATTCAGACTCTTTTTTTAAAGTTACTCCATTTGAACCATACACTGTCATCGAGGAAATATAAACAATGGGGCAATCTGTTGAATCTAATAAATTATCAATAAGTAAGATATTTTTTTCCGTTAGTGTTTCGCTTTCATACTCCAAAAGCGACTTTGGCACAAACGCCGCGCAGTGAATGATAAGTTCAGCGTTTAAATTAGATACCGTTTGCTTAACTTGGTTTAAGTCCGATAAATCACAATCTTGACGAGTTAAACCAATAACCTCAATCCCTTGTTTAGCCAACCTTGATACAATATGTGAACCCAAGAATCCTTGGGCTCCTGTAACCAAAACACGCATCGGTTAGATCATGCCCTGATCTATCCAATGATCTTTAGGAATATCAACCTTTGCAACAGAACCAACAACGTGAGCTTTTCTATATGGCTCAATACCAAAACCTGGGCGCTTAATAATCAGCATTTCCTCCGTAATTACATCACCAACTTTGATATCTTGATTAACGTGTAACGAGCGACGAGCTTTTAAATACATATCCTGCTCTTCAGCTCTTGGGCCTTTCTTTTCACCACCACCTATCGCTGATTCAACTTCACGAATTTTATCAACCATTACTTTCATCTCGTCAGGTTCCATCGCAAATGAATGGTCAGGACCTGGTAAGGTTCTATCTAAAGTGAAGTGCTTCTCAATAATGGATGCGCCCATAGCGACTGATGAAACAGGAATTAAATCCCCTAAAGTATGATCAGAGTAACCAACGACTACATCAAACATATCACGCATCCGCTCCATCGAGCGTAAGTTCGAAAGGTTACTTGGCGCTGGGTATAAAGATGTGCATTGAAATAGTACAATTTGCTCGTTACCTTCTTCGCGACAAACATCAACTGCACGTTGAATTTCCATCCAATCAGCCATACCCGTAGAAAGCAATACAGGCTTCCCTGTTTTAGCTATGTAACGAACAAGCTCCAAATCTGGTAAGTCAAAAGATGCAATTTTATGAGCAGGAACACCAACTTTTTCTAAGCTATCTACAGCTTCATAGTCACAAGGAGATGAGAAGAAATCTAAACCTTGACTTTCCGCGTATTCTTTTAATGGCTTTTGCCAATCACGCTCTAATTCTAACGTCTTAATTAAATCATGAACACTGTCGTAGCCTTTCAAATACTTTGGCATTTCTGAAAACTTTGAAACGTGTTTATCAGCCTTAAATGTTTGAAACTTTACTGCATCGACCCCTGCTTCAGCTGCAGCATCAATATGCTTAAGTGCTAGTGCATAATCTTGATTGTGGTTTGAGCCTACTTCAGCAATAATATAGGCCGGAGAGCCTTCTCCAAGAGTTTTATTTGCAATTCTAATTTTCATGTTATTCAATTTCCACGATATGATTTCGCCAATTTCTTCTTAAGGCATAGCTTTTTTCAGGGTAAAAAATAGTTAAGTCGCCACTTTGACCAAAGACGCTTTCAAATGGTTCGAAGCCTGCAGCAACAGATAAGCAAAATGTTGTAGATACTCGAGGGTTAATTTCAAAAGGCACTACATCACCATTTTCTGTCAAGATACACTGTAAATTGTAGATACCTATGGCCTCATACTGGCTTTGAAACTTTTTACAATACTCTTCTATTTCTTTTTGACGCTCAGCCATTGCTCTAATTGTTATGCCTCTTTTTTGCTCGATTCTTACTGGCACAATCGCTTTTAGTTGAGCATTCATATCAGCTGCTACTAATACAGTATATTCAGTTCCCTCGCCTAATTCCTGCGAAATAGTTGAACCTTGTTCTGTGCCAAAGAAAATCTTATATGCGTTAACTTCCTCAATAGATTTAACAACAGCAACACCTCTGGAACCTCGACCACTTCTTGGCTTTACAATTTGTGGAAAGCCAATCACTTTCGCGTCTTCAGACAAAACAGTTTTAGGGACAGACAAAGACTTTTCTTTCATTGAGCTAATACAATCATATTTGTCTAACATACACTCGATAAAATCTAGGTCTGGTAACAAAACTTTAGCACCTAAAGTTTCCCTTTCTTTAGCAATATAAGCTAACTCCTCGTCTACTCCTGGGACAAGTATATCAATTTCTAAATCGCTAATAATTTGTTTCAACTTCACTATGAAGCTTTCATCGTTGGCCATCGGGATCTCAACCCTATTCGAAATAGGAACAATAGGATCGATGCTTGATACGGCAGCATCCGCGAAAAAAAGTTCGTACTTTTCAGATAAACTTTTCCACAAGCTTTCTGTGCCAGCACCACCGCCACCGGTAAGTAATACTCTTGTTTTCATAAAGTCTCTATAAAATCTATTAAAGTTTGTTATTTCATTGTTAAAGATAATACATAGCAATCTTCGCCTTGAATCGTTTCCGTACTTTCTAATTCAAAATGCGCTTTACGGAAAGCTTTAAAACTAGCTGGGTTATTCAACTTAACAACGGCTTTTACTTCTGCTGCTGGAAACTCTGCAAACAATGCTTCACAACTTTTTACTAACATATTTGACGCATATCCTTTGCCTCTTTGTTCTGGCGCTAAATGTACATCAATCTCAAAATAGCGGCCTCGATTGTCAAATCTAACTTGACCGATTGGGTTATTATCAACTTTTGCGATAAAGATACACGTATCATTACTAGACAAACGGGATAAAAACCATTTTTCATGATCAGCGTAATCAATCTTTTTTTGTGAAAACGCCATCTCTCTAATTAGCGGATCATTAGCCCAATGAAACAGCATTTCACAATCATTTTCTGTTGCAACTCTTATATCCAATTACACACCTCTTCTGCCACCCTTAGAGCTCCTTGCCCATCACACACATTAACGCAACTTCTAACCATATCTAAATAATTATCTTGTTCAACTATCGATAATGTCTCAGCAGCCAAACTCGATAAATCGTTTTTAAAAATTACTTTAACAGCACCTGCCGATGCTAACTCTCTTGCTACTTTTTCCTGATTATCCGCTAAAACAAAAAGCATAGAAGGAAGGCCTAATGCACATCGCTCCCAGGCACTGGTACCTGCAGCTCCGAAACAAAGGTCATGTTCAATTAGCATATCTGCGACATCATCAACTCCTGTACGTAATGTTACATGATCGTATAAATTAGCTTGTTGCTGAATTTTATCTAGGTGAGGTGCATTTAATCCTAATACGATAGTTATTTTGTCAAAGATATCCAAACGAAGGGCTACGTCTAAAACTTTTCCCGAATAGTCATCAGGATCTGTTCCCCCCATCATAATCAATGCAGACTTTGTCTTTGATTCGTTGTATGAGAGTCGATGAGTCAGTGCCTTATTAGCGTTATCAAGAAATTCATCACGCAATAAGGTATATTCTGTTCCTAAAAGTAATTCGCATGAATCTGGAACTTTATCCTTATAAGATGACCTTTTCTGACCAAGCGTTTGATCTAACAAAACATCACAGAAATGATTTCTATTGGCTAAATCATCAATAACAAAAATGTGATTAGTGATATCTTTAATTGATTTATGCCATGCTTCATCTAACGCATAATGATCAACTATAATCCAATCTACAAACTCAATACCACTTAAGTTTAAAAGATCTTTAGTTTTAATTGCGTCAGCCTCTTGTGACGAACCAAGTTCTCTTCTTAACAAAGCTTCATGATTCATGTACTCACAAGGAATAACCAATACTTTAAAGCCTTGCTTTTCGATGACACTAATAATGTTTCCAGCAAATTTTTTACACACAAATACAACTTCAGCACCGTAACCTGTTAACTTACTCGCCAAAGTTAAACAACGCATAACATGTCCATTTGCAATTACAGTACCCGAATCAACTCGAATTATAACTTTCATTTTTACCAAGCAGTCCAACCACCATCAACCATTAAATTTGTTCCGTTTACATATAGTGAAGCCTGAGATGCCAAAAAAATAACAGGCCCCTTAATTTCTTCGGGTCTACCGATTCTATTTAATGGAACTTTTTCAGACAACATGTTAATAAATTCAGAATTACCTTTCTGAACTTCTTCTGCAGGAAATGGTCCTGGGCTAATACTATTGACTCTAATTCCTTCTTTTCCTAATTCACAAGCCATGTATTTAGTGAGTTGGATTAGTGCCGCTTTTGCAGCACCGTAAAAAGGGGGATTAACATGCTCAGGTTTTTTATACAAGCTTTGGTTTGGGCTAACAACTCCATACATAGATGCTATGTTGATTACAGCTGCATCGCCATACACTTGTTTAGCCGAACGTAAATGTCTCAATGCGCTCTGAGTAACTTTTTGTGCAGCCATTACTCCTATATGATAGCTATCTGCATAGTTCAAAATATCTGATGTTTCAAAATTTCCAACTTTACCTGCATAGGCATTATTTATCACTGCTGTAAAATCTTCTGCTGGTACGCTTTTAAAAAAAAGTTCAATTTCTTCAAAATTTTTGATATCAAATACTGCTGAAAATGCATTAAACCCCTTTGAAGTTAATTCATCAATCAGTTGAGAGACTTTCTTTTCATTTCTTCCATTTAAATAGACATTTGCCCCAGCTTCACATAGTGCATAAGCCATATTTTTACCTAAATAACCAGTAGCACCTGTAATTAGTACATTTTGCTCATTAAGACTATATAATTCTGATATACATCTGTTGGTCATTATTAATTCCAGTATGCGGGGTTAAGGGTATTTACACTAACATTAGGTCTAGTCTCATTAATAAATTTCAAGTCCTCAGCTGAAAACCCTTGTCGAGCACTTAGTTCAACATTTTCAGACACGTGACTTTCGGATTCAGCACCAACAACAATACCATCAACCCACTTTTGAGTATTTATATATGACCATAAAAGCTCTTTTTTAGTACACCGAAATCTTCCCTTCAACAAGTCAAACCAAGAAATTATAGATTCAGGTGAGGCGCAATTAGCTTTAGTCCAGAGCTCCCCTTCTGTTGAAAGTAGCAAACCTTGCAAATAAATACTTCTCACATGAATATTTAATTCACGTACTTTTTTAATAGCAAAGATTCGTTCTTTCAATGCAAACCAACGAGTATCAAGAATATTGAATGGTAGTTGAATATAAGAAATCCCTTCATAACTTAACGCCGCATCCAATTCTTGAGGTGATTGAACTGAGACTCCGATACTCTTAACAATTCCCAACTCTTTATAATTTTCTAAAATTTTTAATAATTGCCCTTTACAAGTATCTATGTGTTCAGCTCTATGAAGCATCAACACATCAACTGAATTTGTACGAAGTTTACAAAGTGATTGAAACAAACTTGATTCAACGTAAGCTTGAATATCTTGACGACTTTTCTTCATCCAATCTACATTATTAAAAGGACTCAACTTTGTGATAATTCTAAAACGCCCCTCCCAACCTTGAGAGTTTACATACCCAATCAGTTTCTCACTACCAGTATAGGCTCTTGCCGTATCAATGGTCGTAATACCACCTTCAACAGCTTTCTTAACAATCGCGACGGCGTCAGTCTTACTGGGCTTCCCCTTTATATTAGTGATACCATAATGCATACCTAACTGAGCACCACCTAAAATAATTTCTTTCTTTTTAGCCAAATAAGCACTACTTTGAGTTTTCCCTTTAAGAGCTGAAACTAAGTCTAACCAAGAAATTGACGGAGCTTTTTTAAATTGAGAAAAAAGTTCACAAATGTTCAGGTAGTCATCTAAACAATCAATTGTACACCTTAACGATTCTGCATTTAACTCAGAATAAAACTCGAAATAGCTTCTACCGCACTTTTTGATTATGTATGGTGTTACATGCTCTCGTTCAAAGTCGGTAGTCGCATTTTGATGAGCCTCTCTAATCAGTCTAAGTTTTGTAATTTCAGCGCTAACGCCATATGGAAGACCACTTCCTTTTCCTCCACATGCCATGTAATCAAGATTGTTATTAATAAACGCGTTTTCAAACTCGTCAAGTAAGCTCCCATCAGGAATAACATTGTCTGCAGTTAAACGAATAACATTAACTTCATCGTCATACGAAACTAAAGCGTCATTAACCCTTTTTAAAGTATTATCTAAATCACCACGAAAATATTTAATACCTTCTATATCAAGGACTCGGCATAATTCATCATCACTGCCTTCCTGTGATGTCACTACCATCACATCTTTTCCTGTGCTCATAGCTCTTCTTGCGCATAAAACCACAATAGGAATACCCATAATTGGCATTAGCACTTTGCCGGGTAAACGAGATGAATTAGTTCTAGCTTGAATAAAAACTATGGAGTTACTATGCACCCAAAACCTCTCTCAAAGTAGAAATTACTACTTCTTGTTGTTCGTCTGTCATGCCATGGAACATTGGGATTGAGATTGTTTCTAGATAGTAACGTTCAGATTCAGGGAAATCGCCGTCTTTAAACCCCATATTTTTATAATAAGGCTGTGTATGCACAGGAATATAGTGTAGATTCACACCAATACCGCGCTCTCTCAACTCGTCAAACACTTGTTTATGTGACTTGTTGATATCAGCTAAATTCAACCTAATCACGTATAAATGTAAACCTGAGTAGGTCTCAGGTAACTGATGCGGTAGCGTAATCGGTAAACCTGCAAGTTTTTCATAGTAACGATTTGCAAGTCGATGACGCGCTTCAACAAACTCGTTTAAGCGCTGCATTTGGCTAACGCCTAATGCAGCTTGTAGTTCTGTCATACGATAATTAAAACCCAAATCAATTTGTTGATAATACCAATCACCGTGGGATTCTTCGGTCATCAGCTCACTATCTCTTGTGATGCCATGACTGCGCAACAGTAACATTTTTTGCGCTAACTCTGCATTGTTCGTTAATGCCGCTCCGCCTTCTGCGGTTGTTACTATTTTCACTGGATGAAAACTAAACACCGTGATATCTGAATAGCGACAATTACCAATAGGCTCGCCGTGATACTTACCGCCAATTGCATGGGAAGCATCTTCAATGACTGCAAAACCATATTCATCTGCCAGTGATTTAATTGCCTTCATATCACAAGGTTGACCACATAAATGTACAGCGACGATCACCTTAGGTAGACAATCATCTAATTTGGCAATTTCAAGCTTCTCTCTAAGCTTAACAGGACATAGATTATATGTTGCTTCGTCAATATCTATAAAATCAACTTGTGCACCACAATATAGGCCACAGTTTGCCGATGCGACAAAAGTTACAGGAGAGGTCCACAACCAATCGCCAGAGCCGAGCCCTAAAGCCAAACAAGCGATGTGTAATGCAGACGTTGCACTATTGACTGCCAAAGCAAACTCTGCCCCAGTATAATCAGTAAGCGCTTTTTCAAACATTGGAACTTGAGGGCCTTGGGTTAAAAAATCAGATTTTAAAACACTAACTACTGAATCAATATCAACTTGCGTTATTTCTTGTCTACCGTACGGAATCATAGCTAGATATTCACACCTTAAAACTTGGATCTACATGTGTCATAATTAAGTCGCGTAGAGACTCAACTGTTTCCCATTCAGAATTAGTTCCTGAGTTATACTTAAAACCAAAAGGAACTTTTGCCGCATTGTGATGCTCTAGAAACTCGTCCTCTGTATAGTTAAATGAAACAGATGGTAAAATAGCGTAATAATGGCCTAGATCAATAGTATTTAATGAATCTGTGTCAGTGATCATTTCTTCATGCAGCTTTTCACCAGGGCGAATACCTACGATTTTAGTTTCACATTCAGGTGCTATAGCTTGAGCAATGTCAGTAATTTTGTATGAAGGTATTTTAGGCACAAAAATTTCTCCGCCTAAATGGTGCTCCAATGCATACATCACCATATTTACGCCATCTTGAAGCGAAATATTAAAACGTGTCATTTCTTCGTGGGTAATCGGTAATAAACCTTCCTTTCTTTTTTCAATAAAGAATGGAATGACTGAGCCTCTCGACCCCATTACATTACCGTAACGAACAACACTAAACTTGATATCTTTAGAGCCCTTAATATTATTTGCCGCTGCAAACAATTTGTCCGACGCAAGTTTCGTTGCACCGTAAAGGTTTATTGGAGCACATGCTTTGTCTGTTGAAAGGGCAACAACATCTTTAACACCACACGCAAGCGCGGCCGCAATAACGTTTTCTGCGCCATCTACATTAGTGCGAATACATTCAGTGGGGTTGTATTCCGCGGTGTCTACCTGTTTAATAGCTGCTGCATGAATTATAACATCAACCCCTTCACACGCTTGCATTAGTCGTTCGCGGTCGCGCACATCACCAATAAAAAAGCGTAAATAAGGGTACTCATTATGAGGGTACTTTTGCTTGATTATTGATTGTTTTAACTCATCCCGTGAATAGATGATAATTTTTTTAACGTCTGGGTATCTTTCTAGGATAGTTTCGATAAATTTTTTTCCAAACGAACCTGTTCCACCCGTTATTAAAACTGTTTTGTTGTTAAGCATTTTCAACTTCCAAATTATAAATTTCCGCGGTCTCAAAATTCCAAACTTTAAGCTTTTCTAAAATATTGTTTACTAAATTTTTCTTATCACCTGGTTCAGCACACACATGCACCATAGATTCAAACCATACATCTTTCATTTCTTTATCTTTCATTCTCCACTGTATTTCACCATGAGCAGAGAAGTAAATCGTTGGGCATCCTATAGCACCAGCTAAATCAGTAGTTACAGTACAAGGAGCAATAACAAGATCCAGTGATTGCATTAATGACAATACACTATCAAAGTCATTGAACTGATCTATGTCCGGTAAATTAATAATTTTTCCTGGGTAACGAGCTTCAACCCAAGCTAGTTCACCTTCACAATTATCATATTGTAAATTGACAAATGTTATGTCATTTAACTCAAAAAGAGGTTCAAGCTGCTCTATATCAAGATAATGAACATTTCTTTGGCTATTGGTAAGTTGGCTTCGCCAATTTATACCAACTAATGTTTTATTTTTGGGCAAACGTTCTGCGATTGATTTTGTCTTGATCTCATCGCATTTCAAATAGCCATTTTGTATTGGAAAATCTTTATAGTCTTTCCTGAAGTGCCAAATCAGCTCTGACAACAATTTAATTTGCTTTGACTCATTAACAGTATTAAAACCCTGGTTATCCAGTATATTTACTAAATCGGCTCCCGGAGTTTTATCAAACCCCTTTCTAGGAAAGCTAGGGCTAAAGCTTCTTGCGCGCGAAATTGGCACAAAATTTATATGTGGAAACGAACGCTGAAATATACTTAAAAGTCGAGGTTCACACGAAAGCTTAAAATTATCTACACCCAACGCTTCTGCAATCTCATTATAAATAGAAGCGAATCTGACTTCTTCTGCTGGGCCAAAACTACATATTAAAAATAGATTATCAGCATTAAGAGCTTCGTCAGTTTTATATTTTTCTTGGCCAAAATATGCAATTAAACGATCTCGAACAGCTGTATCTAAAAAGCATTTGAAACCACGTTCAATATCCTGTAAACCAAAATAAACAGGCATTGCATGACCATCTTCTGTTAATTCAACATTGTACTCTTTTGCGAGATCCAGTAATTTTTGAGCTTCTTCAAATCGCCCTTCAAATTTATAAAGTCTTAATAACTCTGTAAAGTTTGCATGTGTAGGTTGTATCGCCATTGCTTTTTTTAAAACATACTCTGCTTCCGAATAGCAGCCTTTTTCAAATAAAACCTTACTATATACAACTAATAATTTGTCTGACTCTGGCTTTTCAATAAACAGCTGCTTAACTATTGTTTCAGCTTTATTGAGCTTTCCTGTTTCAAGATATGCAACAACTTTTTGATGGCTAATATCATTATCCAAATTTAATATCGCCGAACAAACAGAGATAGGAAAAGATTCATCAAAGAAATGTTTAATAATAGCGTTCGTTCTATTAATTCTGTCAGGATTAAATACTAGCTGCTTAGCAAACAAAGAGATAACTCCCTGCTCCTTAACTTCCCTATCAGTCGGTAAATTTTCAAGTTGCATATGGATTGCAGCTCGATTGTGTTGGTAAATATTAATATGCTGCATAAAATTGGCAAGTTTATGCACTGATTGCCAATCAAAAGTCAACTCGGCTATTTGTGCTATTTTCAGAAAACTAGCTGAGTCAGCACCATAAATTAACATAAACTTGAAAATTGAATTTAATGCTAAATCAAAGTTCTTATATTTAATCAAAGTCTCTATCTTTAACCTGTCATTTTTCCTTAACACAACTAATTGAGACTTCGCGTCTTTTAATTTAATTTCACCATTTGCAATTACTTCACTGTCGCCGTTAAAGATCAAGCTTTCATTGTATAACGCTTCTGACTCTTCAATATCACCAACTTCAGCAAGTAACCAAGCTAAATTTGAAATCAGAACTGGCTCTCTATTTACTTCAATTGCTGTCAATAAGAATTGATTAAATACTTCATAATTACAAAAAGTTCTAACTTTTTCTAATAAAAGACTCTTCGCATCAGGCGAAGTCAATTTACCGTAGACCGAAAACAATAATGTAGACTGAAATAAGCGCGTGTTATTACCAAAGAAATAATAAGAGAAATCTATTTGACCTATAGCTCTATCGTATTGTTTTCCTTCATAATGATTTGTAAAAAAATACATAGGCCAATAATTAGACGTTAACAACTCTTGTTCCATATGTTTTTTCGATGCGAGAGCCATATAATAATCATGCTGTTCAAAATCTCTTTCAGCATTAATTCTATAAATTGCCGCTAAACTTCCTTCATAAGAATTAGAGAGTGCACCTAAGTACTTTGGATAAAGTAAATACGCTCCAGCAAACAGCTCGAGAACATTAAGTTTAGCTTGGCGTCTAACAATATTTACACGATCATCAGTACATCCCCAGCCTGAATAAAAAGGTGCCCCCACGGTAGTGACTTTCTTTCCTCGAATTAAAGCTTCAAAACCAGTAAGCGAACTTATTGTATAAACATGATCTACTGAATCAATAAAATCGATTATGTCTTCATCTGGAACAGCTATTCTTGCGTATTTTTCAACTTTTTTCGCTTGAAAACTACTTTTTTGAAACCCTCTGTAAACTTCAGGGTGCGGTCGATAGATAATTTCACAGTCAGGATTTTCAAAAGCAGCTAATTTAATCAATTCTTCTGAGGTCCAGCCATTAGGATTTCCATATTTTATCGACGCATCACCATCTACTTGCCCCAAAACAGCAACCCTTCTAATAAGTTGCAGATTTTGACTTATACCCTTAACTTTAGTTCTAGGCGGGTTATACTTCGAAATTTTTAGCTCAATTAATAACTTTAAGCATTTTTCAGCTTCTTTTAACAACTTTTGATCAGCTTTGAAGTCATACGTATTATATATATTTTCTATATCAGAAGGTTCACTGCAATTGTAATAAAACCCTGTTTTATCCAAAACAAGTGAATACGGCGTCGAATGCTGGGCACCTAACTTCGCTGAGCGAATAAACCCATCTTCCATACGATAAATTGGCACATTATTTTTTTTAGCGTAATTTGCAATTGCATTAGATTCTGTGTATCCCCAAACAATAACAACAGACGGCTTTAGGTCCAACTTAGCAAGTTTTCTAACCGCTCTTGAGCCCATTAATTTTCTTGGTAGAAACGCAGTTCTATACTCTGGTAAATAATTTGCTGAAAAACCTAATTTCCAATCATTAAAGCCCACCATTAACGCAATTGGTTTTTCTGGCACACTTTTCCAATTGTCTCCAACCAAATATAACTGCTCATATCCAGAGTTTTCACCAAGAACGTTGAAAGAATCATGTATAAAGTAATCATATTCAGTCCCTTTAGGAACTTTCTTACTATAAAAACCTTTAACCCTCCGGCTTACATACAGCTCAGAGCGTTTCTTAATTTCTAGAACATCCCGAGTCACTTTGTAACTGTAAACCATCTGAAGTTTGTAGTGCCAAATTTTCACGAAAGCAAAATGTTCCTTTTCCCTAAAGTTTTTAATACCATTATAAACTACATCGGCAAGAGCTCTAGTATTCGTTTTATCAATAATTATATTAATCAGCTTTTTAATTTTGTTAACGTCTAACATTGGTTTCCCTTAAGTATTATATCGCTGAATTACACCAACAAAATTGGATTCGCTGTCTTTAACTAATAATGAAGAAATCTTGTATTTATCCATCACATTTTCTGCTTTTTCTATCATTTCTGAGTTACAAATAAATTTGGGGCTTTTTGTCATCATGTCGCTTGCATATAGTGCAGTAAAATCTCTATTTAATTTAGAAATAGTACGCCTTAAATCACCGTCCGTAATAACTCCGATAGCTCTATTATCTTCCACAACAACAGCAAGTCCTAACCTGCCTTGATTCATCGTAAGTACAACATCTGCAAAAGTCGCCTTTTTGTTTACAATGGGTAGATTATCTATTTTCATGGTATCACCCACTTTAGTTAACAATTTACGACCTAATGAGCCTCCAGGGTGATATCTTGCGAAATCGTTGGCTTCAAATCGCTTATACTTCATCAATGCGATTGCTAGCGCATCTCCTATCGCCATTGTAATCATTGTAGAGGTCGTTGGAGCTAAATTATTGGGGCAAGCTTCTTTATCCATGACTATCGGCAATATAATATGAGCATTCCGAGCAAGTGTAGAATTTTCATTATTGGTTATAGCGATTATTGAGTTTCCAAAAATCTGTAGAGAAGGAATTAACTGAAGTACCTCATCCGTTTCACCGCTATTAGATATAAGTATCATCACATCGCTCTTCGTAATCATACCTAGATCACCATGAAAAGCTTCGCTTGGATGCAGAAAGAAACTAGGTGTTCCCGTTGATGCGAAAGTAGCCGCCATCTTCTTGCCAACATGGCCAGACTTACCCATACCACATACGATTACGTGCCCAGAACACTCTTTTAAACATCGAATAGCATCAAAGTAACTATGATCTTTACTTAGTTCAGCCATCAACTTTAACGCTTCAGAATGAGCTAAAAACGTTTCACTTACTGTCGATTGTTTTGAAAATAATTCAACTTCATTAATCATAACTGTTATATCAACTACATTGCCAACATACGAATTCGCTGAATACAATATTTAGCCACATTATTTCCGTGACTATTTGAAATTGGAATTTGCTTTTGAAATACCAGGAAGTGTAATAATTCATATATTGAACAAACATCCATGCTTGGTATAGAAAAAGGCTCATCCATCCTAATTTTATGTACGGCAGATGAGGACGAAAACACCCCATCACCAAAAGCAAAAACAGGCTTTAAGAAAGCGAGCGATTGTAACAAAACAGTACTGTTAATGCCAATAACAATATCTGCTTCCGCTATTTTACTTTTCAATTCCCCTGTACTATCAATTCTAAAATCATTCCTATTGCTTTTAATTTCATATTCATATGTAGCTTTAGGGTGCGCCCTAATCAATACCTCTATATTTTTGTCAGGCAACCAATTTTCTAGATAGGCTATGAAGGATTTCATGTTCTTGAATGGAGAATGGTGAACTATATTCGAGTCTGTATCAACTTGTAGAGGTACTAGTATCTTTATTAGTTTATTATTTGGTAACTTAGAAGGCGACAATCCGCCAGTATAATCCTGAATAAACTGTTTCACTTTTATTTCTTGTGAATTGGTGAGTTTTTTGGGTGCTGTTTGAGCGAGTAAACTATTACCATTAACGCCCAGCGGATCTACATAGACACTATTTGATTGATCAAACCACGCCACTTCCGTATACAAAAGGCTTATCTTTTGTTTTTTTCTAATTAATTTCAAGAATGTTTGCTGATAATCAAAGTTTCCATTCCAGACAAGAACCTTAGTAAACCCTCCAGTTTTTAGTACTTGTTTGTAATACTCTAGCCGATTATTTTCTATATTTGGCCATTCAGCAACCTTAACGTGCGGAAGTTTTAAATAAAATACATTCTTATAAATACTGAAGTCTATATATTTGGCTATCGTATGCTTATGTTTAGAATAGCCTTCGAAGCGTTTGTTTCTAAAAATGCATAACTGACTTTCAACCAATATACTTACATTATATCCATTGGCAATGTACCTTTCAGCCATTTGCTGCATTATTGGAGCGCGATGAACATTAGCCAATGGGAGATAGATTAAAAGGTGATTCATTCTTTTTATTGCTTCAACAGAAGACTAATTCACGATTCCGAAAATCATAGCGTTTTTGAGTGAACATTGATAGCCAACAATTCTAACTTTACTCAAACCCCAAACTCATTAATCGACACCATACTCACCAGCATCATCACAACAACACCACCAACTATGCCGCCCATGAATAGAATCATCAGAGGTTCTAATAATGTTGTCATTCTTTCAGCCCAGCTTTCAAATTCCTTTCTTGAACGAGTGGCGATTTCATCGAATACACGTTCTAAGTTGCCTGACTCTTCCCCAACTTCCAATAAAGAGACATAAAAATCAGGATAAAGTGACGTTTGTTTAAGTGCGCCAGTTAATGCGTGACCTGTTTTTACTTTATTTCGGGCAATATCCATTTCTCTTTTTAAGACATAATTTTTGATATTACCCGCTGATAATGCAATCGCCTTATCTATTTGTACGCCGGCTTTAACCATCAATGCCAAACCAGAGTTAAATCGAATCCGTTCAACCGTAATAATGGCATTTTTGAGTACTGGCAATGATAAAGATTTGGCGTGCCACCATCTAACTACTTTAGGCTCCTTGAATAGCTGAACAATTCCTACGATTGACGCAATAACACCTATGAATAAGAACATTTGATAGTTTACCATCCACTCACTTATATCTAGCATGAGCTCAGTGTACCAAGGAATAGCTTCAGCTCCTTTAAACATGCCTGACATTTTGGGAATAATAAAGTTAAAGATAAACACAATACTCAAAATACAAACAAAGAAGATAACGGTAGGGTAAGCTAACGATGATTTTATCTTACGCTGCAACTCTCGTTTGAAAGATAGGTCTTTAGAAAGTCCAGCAAAAATTTCACTTAAGTTACCTGATGCTTCACCTAGCTCAATTAAGTTACAATATAGAGGATCAAAAACTTCTGGGTATTGACGAACACTCTCCGACAGGCTTTTCCCTTTTTTCAATTGAGCACTAATATCAGTTAGTAGTCTTGCCAATTCGGGCTTAGCTTTGGTTCGTTTAATAATATCAATGCCCTTATCGATACGTACGCCAGATTCAAGCAACAAGCTTAGCTCGGAAGTTAAGAATTCTATGTCTGCGAGGTTAACCTTTTTATTAAAAAGCGAAAAACCATTCTGTTCACCAGAAACAAGCTTTATTTCGGTTGGAATATAGCCTAATTGTTGTACTTGAGCTTGAGCAGCTTGTTTGTCAAGTGCTTCTACATGACCTGAAACTCTCCCACCATTTTTATCAAGCGCTTCGTATTTAAATTCGTTCATTAACCTGCGACTCGAACAACTTCATCAATAGTGGTTAGGCCCATCAACGCCTTATAAAACCCGTCTTCAAGAAGCGTTCTCCTTTTGAGTTCTGCGTTATGTAGCCTCGCTTTACCAATAAAGTCTGCATCTTTAGGCATCGACTTGATTGCATCATCACACCGTAAGTACTCCGTAACCGCCATTCTACCTTTATACCCCGTGCCGTTGCACGCTGAGCAACCTCGTCCTTGTTTCAAGGTAAACTGAGCGATCCCGAATTTAGACGCAAGCTCATTTAAGTGATATTTTGCAACTAATGCATCATGTTCAGGATGGTCAGCTGTGCATTCAACACAAATTTTTCTCGCTAAGCGTTGAGCAACGATAGAAACCAACGCCGCATTTAATAAAAATTCTTCAACACCCAAATCCAATAATCGGGTGTAGGCGCTTGCTGCATCGTTTGTATGCACCGTCGAGAAAACCAAGTGCCCCGTGAGTGCAGATTGTAAGGCGATTTGAGCGGTTTCCTTATCACGAATTTCACCTAACATGATAATATCTGGATCTTGGCGAACAATGCTTCTTAAACCCGACGCAAAGTCAAAACCAATATCACTGTTAACCTGAACCTGATTAATACCTTCAAGCTGGTACTCAACAGGATCTTCCAATGTAATAATCTTTACATCGTCATTATTCAATGCATTCAAAAATGTATAAAGAGTGGTTGTTTTACCTGAACCCGTTGGTCCGGTAAGCAATACAACCCCAGCCGTAGTCTTGATGTCCTCACGAATAAGTGCATCAATATCCTCAGATAACCCTAATACAGACATGTCGTATCTCACGTTATCTTTACGCAAAAAGCGCATTACGATTGATTCACCATCATTTAATGGTAGTGCCGACACACGTATATCTAATTCTTGATTCGCAATTTTAAGTTCAATCTTACCGTCTTGAGGACGGCGTTTTTCAGCGATATCCATGCCGGATAGAATCTTGAGACGAGTTGCGATTGGTAACCTCATAGAGGGGGAAATGGTCTCTACTTCATGTAATACGCCATCAACACGGAATCTAGCGCGGTACTTGCCATTTATTGGCTCCAAGTGCATATCTGAAGCACCTTGACGAAGTGCTCGAGTAATAAGCGAATTTAACAAATTAACGGTTGGCGCTTCAGTTGCCAATTCCTTTAATCGTTCTTCTTCGTCACCAATATACTCCTGTTCAACATTATGAGTTCCCGTTTCATATTTGATTTTTAGGGCTTGAAAGTCCGATTCATCACAAATATAAACAGTAGGTTCTATTTGTCGCTGAATGAGCCATTCATTTACACGTAAATTAACTGGATTGCGGCACGCAAAGTGCCATTGGTTTTCAGAAACTTCTAACGGCAACCAGTTTTCTGTCAATAAAAACTCTACATCCTCCCCCACAATAGCGGGCGTGGCACCATCGAGCCAATCTTCTAATTTTAGTAGTGGGTAGCCAAAATGCAGACTATATAACTTCGCCAACTGATCATCGGGTAAGCTCCCCATATTGACCAATATTTGCTCTAGCTTTCCACCATAACGCTGTTGAAATCCTTCAGCTTTCTCAATATCCGCTTGAGCGACTGAGAATTCAGAAGATAAGAGTTCTTTTAATGACATAGTAAATACCAAATCCTATTTGTGTCTTATGTCTTCATCGGCATCGTTTCCGCCAGGCTGACCGTCCGCTCCATAAGATGACATTTGATATGGTCGCCCTTCTTCACCAGGTTTACTATACACGTATGGATTCCCCCATGGATCTAATGGGATATCTTCTGGTAAATACGGTCCATCCCATCGAGGATGATCGCTTTTGATAAGCTCTTGTAAGGTTTCTGGGTATTTGCCAACGTCTAATCGATAGGTGTCCAGTGCTGTTTCAAATGCATTCATTTGAGCACTTGCCACCCCTCTCTCAGCAGTACCTAATTGTTTAAAAAATTTGGGAGCAACAAGCGATGCTAACATCCCTAAGATTACGATCACGATGAGCAATTCGATCATCGTAAAACCACGCGTATTTTTCATAGTCATTTAAATTTTTCTGTTAAGACAAGTGGCTGGAGTTTATCAACCTGGCTAATTAAAGTCGATAGTGTTTAATAACTTCGAAATGGTTTGAAACAAATACTGTATTAGCTATTTTTTGTTCGTATTGATAAAATTCAAAGCGTACTGAAGTAAAAATGAATAGAATGCGAAGACACTTAAGAAAGCTGTGAGCATAATCCATTCATCAGCGGCTAAATATTCACCTAACATACCAATAAGCGCCATAATAATCGAGACACTACTAATAAGCCATAACGTTTTACGCGAAGAAAGACCTAGGCGAATACAAATATGATGTAAATGTCCATTATCCGCTTTAAATGGTGATATACCATTTTTAATGCGGCGCAGCATTATAGCGAACATATCCATCAATGGGATAGCAATAAGCCACAGCGCTGTGACAGGTCGAAATGATGGAGTGGTATCTGATGTTTCCTGAGTACCTAAAACAAGCAACCAGATTATAGTTAAGCCCATAAACATGCTGCCAGCATCCCCCATAAATATTTTTTTGCCACGAGGGTTACGCGTGCTTACGTTGTAAAATAGATAAGGAATTGTCGCTACGACCAACATAAGAGGAAGTAATATTTCTTGACTAGTGTTGCCACTTAACATAGTCAAGATGGCGATAGACGAAATACTAATGATACTCATTGAGCCTGCAAGCCCGTCAATGCCATCGATCATATTAAATGCATTAATAGCAGTAATACACGCTAATACTGTAAAAATCATTCCATAGATGCCAATATCAATACTGCCGCCACCGAAAATACTTCCGAAATCATGAATATAAATTCCCGCACCAAACACCATTATTGTGGCAACAATACCTTGAAATATCATGCGCGGGGTTACGCTTAGATCGTAAATATCATCCATAGTGCCAATAAAAACCAAAAGCGCAGAAGAGATAAAATAAAGGTTTAACAGCTGGCTTTGTTCAATAAAGAATGTAGATGCGATTAACACACCAGTATATATAGAAATTCCGCCAATCAGTGGAATAGCACCTTCATGGTTCTTTCGTTCATTTGGGAGATCAACAAGGCCGATATGGGGAGCTAGAGGGAGAAGTACTTTAATTGTCATTACTGACACAGAAAAAGTCACTAACAGTGCGAAAAAATCGACTAGCATTAATAATTTACCGTTTTATTAATTTTGTTGTTAAGAATATGGCAAATGCCTCATCCAATAAGCGCGCTAATTATAGTCTGGCAAAATCAATTAAGCCAGCATAATTCCGAAAAGTTTCGATATTATACTGGCTTAAACTAAACATTTACGAGTACAAGTAACAATTATTCACATAATAGTTACGTTGCTATGCTTATACACCCGAGATTGCTGCTATAGCAACCGCTGCTTGGTAGACAATTTGCGTTGCAGTAGCCCAAAGCGACAGGTTGTCCATGTATGCAGAGTCTAATGGCACAACGACTGTATCACCTGGTTCTATATTATTTGTAGCAGAAGTAAACCAGTTGCCTTGATTCGGTATTTCAACTGAGCCATTAGCTTTAATGATATAAATGCGATCATCGTCAGCCTGTTCTTTTACACCACCACTCAAATCAACATAGTTAAACGCATCTAAGCCTTTACGATAGATATGAGAAGTAGCAAGCTGAACCTGACCAACCACATTGACAGAGTTCTGCTTTGAAGGCACATGCAATACATCGCCATCTTCTAGCAATACATCAACATCTGAGTTTGCAACAATACCTGGTATATCTACAACTAATCTACCAACAGGTGTAACTTTTGTTAAATCAGCAAGTAACAGTTTTGCCTGTTCGTAGTCGATTGCTTGACCATCTTTGGAGGATAGGCTTTTAGACGCGATTTCCATCCGTAAACTTTCAGAAACTTTTAGAATATTCTGAAGTTCAAGTTGTTTAAGCTTCTCGCGAGTAAACAACGACGCTTTCGTATAAGCGTATGGTGTAAATCCACCTGCTCGCTCTATAAGATCACCAAGTGTCTCACCACGCTTAATCGCGTATTTTCCTGGAAATTTGAACTCACCTTTTAACTCAACAATATGATTTCCCTGCCACTCAGGAATGTGGTGGATATTCAAACGGTCTTTACTTGCTAGTATTTTGTCCTCGCTAGCATCATTTGCCAGTGCTTTTGCCAAGTCAACATTAAAGTTTTGCTTACTCGCAGATTCACCACTTACCACATAACGAGTAATATCTGCTTTTTTTAAGTACGCTGACTCTAATAACCCCCCTGCTGCAACGACAAGATCACTTGCAGTGATATTTTTGGCTAACGGATAAATTCCAGGGTATTTTACTGCTCCGTCAATTTCTACAAGCTGAATAGGATCTCCCGTACCCGCCTGACGCTTAAGCTGCTCGATAATCGGTTGCAACATGCGCTTTCTCGAGAAGAAGCTATGTTCACGAATTGTAGGCGGCTCTTCTTCTTTACCCATCAATTCGTCTAGAGACTTTTCAACCTCTTTGATGGTTTCGTCAGCCTTATCGATCTCTTCAAGCGCCATTGCAGCATAAGGATCGCTATCTTCACCATAGTGCTGCCAGAACATACGGTCTTCAAATCGCTGTTCAGCAAGCTCTTTTTCTCTTTTTAAAAGCTCTTCTTTTGTTAGTGCGAACTCTTCAATAAGCGTTTGCTCTAACGTTTCCACTTCTATGTTAGAGAAAACAAGTACTTTATCTCTAGCCTGTAAAGTCAAGTTATCGTCAGAGGTTTTGTCAGAAACAGCTTTGAACAGGTTAAATTGCAGCACTTCAATATTGCGACCAATATCTTTTTCACGAACAACGAGGCCATAAGAGATATCAGCTGATTCCAATACATGGGTATGTATACTTGGTAATAAATCGGTAAGTTTTTGACCTTCATGCCACTGATATTTGCCAGGACGAGGTACCGCACCAATTAACGTAACAGATTCTTCTACTACCGATGAAGTAGGCATGACTCTAATGTAATCACCGCTTGAGAGTTTACTCGCTAGTGCTTTTTCACTTGTTAGGTCAACATTGACGATCGTTCTAAGGTTTTGGCGATTAAATCTTTCAACGATCGTTGAAGATGGAAATGCAGAAGGTAACAATCCGCCAGCCATTTTCACAACATCAGCAAAAGTTTCACCGTTTTTAATTTCGTAGATAGCAGGTCTAGTGACCTCACCATCAACAGTTATGCGATCACCAACCGGCGCAACAAATATTACGTCGCCACTTCGCAAAATCGCATCGTTAGATGAGTCACCGTTGATCAACAAGTCATACAAATCTAAGGTAGATACAGTCTTTCCAGCGCGTTTTAATACTACTTTACGTAGTGAGCCAATGTCGCTTATGCCGCCTGCTGAAAAAATAGCATGTGTCATACTCGATAACGCCCCTAACACATAAGGGCCCGGTTTGAATGCATCACCAGACACAAACACCCGTATTGATCGCTGTTCAGATAACGACACTAATACGTCCACACCTAAAATGCGCTCTTTCACTTTAGCTGGAATCAGTTTTTTGACTTCTTCAAAAGTAAGACCACTGACAGTGAATGCACCAACACTAGGTATTATAATTTTTCCGTCTCGAGAAACAGGTAATTCATGCTCTTCATTTTCAGTACCGAAAACTTGAATAAGAAGCGTATCACCAGCACCAACAATATAGTCATTGGGAATAGCTATATCGATAGACGGAGCAAAGGTTAACGGCGCGTTAGCAAAAACCTCGTAGCCAAATGGCTTCAATTCATCTTCATCTTCTTCCTCTTTGTCTTCCATTAAGGCATTTTCATCGAATATGGGATTGCCATACTCATCAAACTGTGTGCCTCTTGGATAATACTGCTGAGGAATTTTGTCCTTTTCAGCTCCCTTTTGATTGGGTTTTCCCTTCAACTGAGCCTGAATAATCTTGTAATCCAGCCCCATACTTTGTGCTAGCGCTCTTTGTTGCGCAGGAGGAAGCTTTTTAAATTGCTCCAATTGTTGCTGGCTAATATTGCCAGTCGACTGTGCAGCTGCACCACCTGCAATAATCGTTATAAAACAAAAACATATAACTTTTGCAAACTTAAACATATAATTTACGCACCGAAAATTCGAGTTGATTTTAATTGTTGTGAGTGGAGTCTACCACCATAAAAAAGTGGTATAAAGTAATACCACTTTAAGCATGTGAATTCTATTAAACTTACAAACCGTCTAGTTCATCCATGAAGGCTTCTATATCAGCTTCAGCTTCTTCATCCACTTTGATCGGTGGATTGCCGTCGTAAACTTTATATTCCATGTTTTGAAAATAGGCGTTCTTAACAAATTCATATGGATCGAGCGAATCCCTGATTAACTGCTCCTGATCTTTGAGCGCTATTCTCGATTCCAAGCCGATAATACTGGCTCTAACGATATTTGGCCAAAATTCGATTACAGCCAGTGGCCAGTAATAGCTATCTACGAAGTCCCCTACTTCTTCTCGAACCGATGATGGACCTAGGGCAGGCACAACCAAGTAAGGCCCATCAGGCACACCATAGCTGCCTAACACTTCCCCAAACTCTTCTTGTTGACGCGCCCAGCCAAAATCACTTGCCGGATCAAATATCCCCAATATACCAATTGTCGAGTTAAGTAAGAATCGCCCTGTACTTTTCGCAGCATCTGAAAACTTACCTTGTAGTAAGTTATTGATAATTGTTGAAGGCTCATTAAGATTTAATGCCATATTATACAAACCCATACGAACGTCAGGGTGTACATATTCACCGTAAACATTTGACGCAGGCTTAAGAACGTATTTATCGGCATAATCCCAAGTAAACGTCCAAAATGGTCTATTTATCGATTCGAGCGGATCTCGAGCATCAGATGGAGTATCTGCAAAAGTATCCTGCTCTGTTGTATTTTCCTTTTTACCAGTTGAGCTACAACCAGACGTAATCAATGCAAAAACTAAGATCGGTACAGTCATTAATGCACGAAAGTTTCTATGAATAGACATTATCAACAACATTTCCTTGGTATTGTGATGCATACAAGCAAGCTAGAATTTGTGCTTTGTATAAGTATTATTGCGCGCAAGTTTATCACGCTATAATTCGTATTTGTATGGTGTTAGCAGTGAAAGTCAGTGCGGTTAATGGGCAAAATTGTAATTAAATGAAAGAAAGTGTAATTTTGGCGCTATTTTATGGCTGGATTAATTGTACAGATTAAGGTTTGTTTCGTCGGTGCATTGCAACAAGCATCTCTGCTTCAGCTCTAGGTAATTCGCATTCTGACATTATTTCCTCAACATCAGCACCCAAACTTACCATTTTTTGTGCGCGGCTATACAGCTTATCTTGTGGCTCTTGGTGCTGTATTCCTTCAACGACTTGTTTTTGCTCATCAAGTGAACGTTGAAGTTGCGCAATTCGATGTTCTAAATGACGTGAGACTTCGTTGACTTCTTTGCTTTCTTCAGACTGGTGCTGAACTAATGTGGTTAATTGTTGCAATGCGGTTTTAGATAATCTCTCGTTAGTATCGACTGTTTGTACGAGCTCCTCGTATTGCAGAGACAACTGCTGCAATAATCGATTAACCTTCTGAAATTTTATGAACAACAATAAAATAGCGAAAGTGGCAATCACAATCGCTATTATACTTATATAAGGCGTAATTAGTTCGAGCATACTACTACAACACTGACCATGTAATTCAAGGATGAAAAACTAGAATTGCTTTAATTCATCCCACTCATCATCAGACAATAATTTGTTCAAATCGACTAATATAAGTAATTCGCCATCTCGGTTAGATACGCCTTGAATAAATTTTGCACTTTCTTCATTACCTACATTAGGTGCAACATCTATTTCAGAAGCGCGCAGATAGACCACTTCAGCCACGCTATCAACCAAAATACCAATAACTTGTTTTTCTGCTTCAATTATTACGATTCTAGTATTATCCGTAATCTCAGACGCTTCTAAACCAAATCTTGAGCGAGTGTCAATTACAGTTACAACGTTACCGCGCAGGTTAATAATACCAAGAACATAAGTAGGAGCCCCAGGAACTGGTGCAATTTCAGTGTGTCGTAACACTTCCTGAACCTGCATCACATTAATTCCATATGTTTCACTGTCTAATTTAAAGGTTACCCATTGCAACACTTCGTCATTAGTATCTGCACCTTCATTTGCATTGCGTCTTTCTTCAGACATACAGCTCGCCTCTCAAAGTTATTCACTTTATCATTTTTGCGTATGCTCGATATTGAGCTATTTAAAGCACGAATCATTAAAATTTGTTAATGTTCGCACCTTCATCAAGTAATTGAATTAGCGCGTTAACGTCTAGTAATGCACACATTCTATCTTTCACTAAGCCTGCCAACCAAGGTCGTTTAGACTTCTGTTCCAGCCATTTAACGTCTTGTGGTTGTAAAGTGACTGTATCAACTAGATTTTCAGCCATCAACCCCCACGCGCTATCATTTAACATAATGATATACTGATAGTTTAGCGAACTTTTCAAAGTTTCGTCACATTTTTCTGGCATGACCCATAAAGCAGTATCGACAACGTTGATTTTTTCATCTCTATGTAGCATTACGCCCTTAAACCAATCGGGTTTTCCCATTAGGTTGGTGGTTTTCTCAACATTATGAATACCGCCAAGTTCTATCAATGGCACGGCAATGGTCAAGCCTGCCACTTCAAAGAACATTGCTTGAAATGCCTCTTCTTTATGTTGAGAAGTTACTTTTACCTTAAGCGGACCACTACTTTTCTCAGTCTTAATCTCTGCTGCTTCTATTGGGCGCTCAAGTGACTTGTTTTCAGACTTTGTTGATGTAATGACAGCTTCTTTAGGTGCATCTTTCAACACATTTGCTTGTGCTAATAAACGATCAAGCTTTTCTTTCTCAATTGTTTTTGGGGCGGTAGCAGATGAAGATGGCGACAAAGACTTCTCTACTATCTGTTCTTCAGTTAAAAGTTCAGATAGATAGGTTTTCATCAACTCTTGGCTTGCCGCTAACGATTTTGACATTTAATTAACTTCTCTCTTTTTCCAGCTTAAGTAAATAATCCAGAAAGCTATTATAAGCATATACGCCGCGCGACGATGGCGCAAAATCAGAAGGCACTTTTTGTGACTCACTCGAATTACGGAAATTTGTATCAATTGGGATAACACCGGGCCAAACCGCTTCAGAATATAGCTCTTGGAGTTTTCGATAAGCTAGTAGTGATGCTTTGGTGCGTTTATCGAACATAGTGGGAACAATGGAATAAGTAAATGGTTCTTCTTGCTCCCCTTGCATGATTTCAAGCGTCTTCATCATGCGATCTAATCCCTTCAGTGCTAAAAACTCAGTTTGTACGGGCACAATAATACGGTTCGATGCAGCTAATGCGTTGACCATTAATACACCAAGCACAGGGGGACAATCCATCAACACGAAGTCATATTCACTGTGTAAAAGGTTCATGGCTTTTTTAAGCACCAATCCCATACCACCTTTACTACCGAGTGAGCGATCTAACGTCGCTAGTCCCATCGTGGCAGGTAATATATCAATATTAGAGTATTTGGTAGGGCAAAGGCTTTGTAAAATTTGCTCTTTGGTTGAAACCTGTACAAATAGATCATAAACACTCAGTTCCAAATCTTCAGATTCAATACCAAAATAATAACTTAATGATGCGTGAGGATCTGTGTCTACTAACAGCACACGGTAACCACGTTCAGCAAGCAAGCCACCTAACGTAATCGTTGTAGTTGTCTTTCCGACACCACCTTTTTGATTGGCTATAGTCCAAGTTATCAATCGTTCACCTGTTATTGCTCTGATTCATCTTTGCGCGTAGTAATACGTATACCGCCATTTTCTAACCGTATAATGCGAATTTCTTCGGTATCATCTTGAGTTTGAACGTTCTTTATCGCGTTAACGTCCTCTACACTAATTGTAGGAGCATTAACTAAATTTGCTTCATCTAATCCATATTTAGAAATTGCAATCACAACCCTACGATTTTGTGCTCGCCCGTTTCTTGTAGCATTATCCGCGTTCGGATAATACTGACCGTATCCTTCAATCGCCATTCTTGCCGGGTTTAAGTTTAATTCTTCAAGTACCCTTAAAATTGCAGTGGCACGGTAGACAGACAACTCCCAGTTAGATGGGAAAATTTCTGTATTTATGGGCTGGTTATCTGTATACCCTCTAACTCGAATATAATTAGAAACATCACCTATTACATCATAAATTACAGAGAGAATTGCTTGAGCTGAAGTTGTAGGCGAAGAAGAGCCTGATGGAAATAACAAGCCACTGTTAAGTTCAATCTCTAGCCAGTCACCGTCTATTTGCAGTTGTGCATAGCCCGATTCAACTAAATCATACAAAGCGGTGTGTAATTCTTCTTCTAATGAAGTTAAGTTAGTGCCAACGTCACTCTCATCTACATTTGATAAAGTCGCCTCACCATCCAATAACTCGGGGCCTGCGTCTTCTAATATACCGTTACCGTATAATCGCTTATTTGTTCTGGCGGTGTTTACTGGAAGTATGTCATCACCATGACCACGATTTTTTGGCAATGCTTCGTTAGCTTGAAATACTCGGCCGATCGATTCTGTGACGGTTTCAAAAGGCTTTTCGTTAACAATTGCCATTGCGTACAAAACAACGAATAACGCAAACAATAACGTCATATAATCGGCGTAAGATACCAACCAACGATCAACATTGTCGTGCTCAACTGAATGTCTTCGCGCTTTTAATCGCCTCATTGCTCTAACCTGAATGCTGATAGTTTGTTTTCTATCGCATGAGGGTTTTCAGCCTGTGCAATTGAAATAATCCCCTCAGCAATCATCTCACGATACATTGTTTGTTCGTGAACGATTGATTTTATTTTGTTTGCTATTGGAATATAAATTAAGTTGGCAAAGCCAACACCGTAGATCGTTGCAACAAACGCAGTAGCTATGCCATGACCCAAAGCTTCAGGATCGGAAAGATTGCTCATGGCGTGAATCAAACCAAGCACAGCCCCCAAAATACCAATTGTCGGACTATAACCGCCCATTGACTCAAAAACATGCGCAGAACGAAGGTTATGTTCACGATACAAATCTAAATCCAGCTCTAGCGATACGCGAAGGTTGTCGACTTCGTTGCCATCAACGAGCATATTGAGCCCTTTTCTAACATAAAAGTCTTCTTCTTCTTCGGCAACACCTTCTAGTACTAAGTAGCCTGATTCTCGTGCCTTGGTCGCCCACTCTACGATGTCGGTAATTCCTTTATTAACATCATAATTCGGAGGAACAAAGATCCATTTCAATAACGATAAAGAGTGAAAAAATTGTGCAGTCGACGATTGCAACATTACTGCGCCAATTGTGCCACCAAAAACGATAATAAATGCGGGTAATTCAAGTAAAGTAACAATTGAGCCGCCATCTAGTACAAAACCAAAATATATGGCGACTATTGCTAAACATATACCAAGAACACTCAGCTTATCCATGCTGAAGTTCCTTCAGTATACTCAAAGGAAAATCATAAAGAGGCAACGAAATATCTGTAATCCCAGCAGCAGTAACCGCTTGCGGCATTCCGTATACAACGCTGGTAGCCTCGTCCTGTGCCCAAATTGTTGAGCCTTTTGCTTTCAACATGCGCGACCCTTCTCTCCCGTCAGATCCCATTCCGGTAAGAATAATTCCCAACACATTGCCCGAAAAGATCTTTGCAGCAGAGCCAAAACTAATATCTACGCTTGGCTTAAATGCAATGCGCTCTGAATCATCATCAATTACTTTTAGTCTTGCTGCACTTTCCGTACCATCGATAATAAGTTGTTTACCACCGGGGGCTAAATACGCACAGCCAGGTTTAAGAATATCGCCATTTTCAGCTTCTTTCACTCTTATTTTACATAACGTATTCAATCGGTTAGCAAAAGCATTAGTAAATGCTGCTGGCATGTGTTGCACCATGACGATGGGTAAAGGGAAGTCTTCTGGTAATTGGGTAAGAATTTTTTGCAATGCTACTGGGCCACCGGTAGAGGTACCGATAGCTACTAATTTATATTTCTTTCCTGAACTACGTCGAAAAGTTGACGTTGGTGTTTTACCTACCTCGCGTGCTGGCGTAGAAGGTACCGCTTGGCTTCTGAGCCCCTCTGTAGGAGTTGTACGAGGCGTTACCCTTCTTAATCTAGGAACTCTTTTACGCGCTAGCTCCAGTACTCTTTGACGCAAAATATTGCCAGCATCAGAGGTAGAGCTGGCTATTTCATTAAATTTCTTAGGTAGAAAATCTAATGCTCCTGCATCAAGCGCGTCTAAGGTTGCCTTGGCGCCTTGATGGGTTAGAGAAGAAAACATCAAAATTGCGGTTGGTGATTTCTCCATGATTTGCTTTACAGCATCGATGCCATTTAATAACGGCATCTCTATATCCATCGTTATGACATCAGGTTTTAAGGTCTGTGCTTTTTCAACGGCTTCTAAACCGTTTACAGCAGCACCAATCACTTCAAGATTGGGGTCACTATTGACAATATCGGTTACCCGTCGACGGAAAAAGCTTGAATCATCAACAACCAATACCTTGTAGGCCATCTATTTTCTCTTTTGTTAGCACTTAGCCTATGCTAAGAACGCAATTTCTTATGAATAGAAGATTTTTTCGCGTAAAACTTCAGCATATTAGGTACATCGATGATCAACGCTATACCACCATCACTTGTAATAGTCGCGCCAGCCATTCCCGGCGTGCCATGAAGTAATCTATCGAGTGGTTTAATCACCACCTCTTCCTGCCCAATTAAGCTATCTACAACAAAACCAACTTGTTGTGTGCCCAATTGAACAATGACTACATGCCCTTTGTCTCTTGGTTTATCGACAAAATCTCTCACCAGCCATTGATCAAGATAGAACAATGGAATTGCCTTATCACGAACAATTATTGTTAATTGACCATCAACTACATTGGTATTCGTAAGATCAAGATGGAAAATTTCATTAACACCTGCAAGCGGTAGCGCAAATGTTTGTTCGCCAACAACCACCATTAGCGTTGGTAATATCGCCAATGTTAAAGGTACCTTGATTTCAAGGACCGTACCAATTCCTAATTCTGAATCAATCGAAACAGTGCCGTTTAGCTGGGTGATTTTCGTTTTAACAACGTCCATACCAACACCACGGCCCGAAACTTCGGAAATCTCTGTCTTTGTCGAAAATCCAGGAGCAAAAATAAGGTTATACGCTTCCTGATCAGACATGCGTGCTGCAGCATCTTCGTCTAATACACCGCGGCTTATCGCAATGCTTTTTAGCTTATCAGCATTCATTCCCGCGCCATCATCTCTAATAGTTAAGAGAATGTGATCACCTTCTTGTGACGCAGATAAAATAACAGTACCTTCGCGTTCTTTGCCATTAGCCACCCTAACATCTGGCTCTTCAATACCATGATCTACTGAGTTACGCACTAAATGGACTAAAGGATCGGCAAGTGCTTCAACAAGATTCTTATCTAAATCCGTTTCTTCACCTTCTAGAATTAATTTTATCTCTTTATGTAAACTTCTCGCCAAGTCTCTTACAACACGAGGAAAACGACCAAATACTTTTTTGATTGGTTGCATACGGGTCTTCATGACCGCACCTTGCAAATCAGTCGTCACAGCGTCTAGGTTAGACACCGCTTTCGTTAACTCTTCATCTTCTTTGGTCATACCTAAACTAGTTAGTCGATTACGAACCAATACTAATTCACCCACCATATTCATGATTTGGTCAAGTCGTTTGGTATCAACACGAACCGTAGTTTCACCTTGTGATGCACTGGTCGCTGCTTTCTTTTCAGCAGGCTTTTTAGCGGCAGGTTTCGCAGCAGCACTTGACGGTGCTGGTGCAGCAGGCTTAGCCGCTTGAGTTGAAGCTGGCGCAGGAGCTGGTGTTGGCTTAGCGCTTGGTTGCTCCGCAGCTGGCGAAGAAGCTGAAGTATTAGCTGCAGGGCTTTTTCCTTTGCCGTGAAGTTCATCGAGTAATGCTTCAAACTCATCATCGTTAATTTCATCTGAATTAGACGATGTTTTATTGCCCTCTACATTTGACGAAAATGCCCCTTGCCCGTGCAGTTCATCAAGCAATGATTCAAATTCATCATCTGAGATTTCATCACTATTACTTGTGGCAACGCTAGTAGCTGGTTCAGAAGCAGTAGCTGCACCTGGAGCGCCACCACCGTGCAATTCATCGAGAAGCTTTTCAAAGTCTTCTTCACTCATTTCGTCCGTGCTACTTGCTGAAGACTCAGGTTTTGGTTCTGGCGCTTGCACGGGTTCTGGAGCAGGAGCTGGAGCCGAAGATTCCGCCCCTTCTGGCTCGCTTAAACGATGCAACTCTTCCAATAAATGAGGATCTGCCGGGTCTACTTCTTCTCTGTTTTGAACTTGAGCAAACATATCATTGATAGTGTCTAATGCTTTTAAAATCACATCCATCAATTCAGGAGTAACCGAACGTTGATTATTCCTAAGAACATCAAACACGTTTTCCGCACCATGACAGGCATCAACTAACTCAGTCAATGATAAGAATCCAGCGCCACCTTTTACTGTGTGGAAGCCTCTAAATATAGCATTGAGTAAATCAGCGTTATCAGGATCGTTTTCTAATTCTACTAGCTGTTCAGAAAGACTCTCTAAAATTTCGCCAGCTTCAATTAAAAAGTCCTGTAGAATTTCTTCGTCCGCTTCGTAAGACATCCACCAACTCCCCTTAAAATCCTAAGCTAGATAAGAGATCATCAACATCATCTTGGTCAGCAACAACGTCATCTCTTTCTTCTTTGTTAACGATAGGCCCTTCAACTAAATTCTCGCCCACTGAAGGCCTAGCTTTTTCTTTGGCTTCATCAGATGAAATACCAAAAGCGGTTAACATGTTAATCAAGCTATCTTCCACTTCACGGACGAGGTCGATAACTTTGCGAATTACTTGTCCAGTAAGATCCTGAAAATCCTGTGCCATTAACACATCAGTCATTAATGCATGCATTTTAGCTGTTTCAGTGTCAGTAGTTTTCAGGAGTTTATCGATGTCATGGCATAACAATTTGAATTCGTTTAATTCTAAATCGTTATGCATGAGCTTTTCCCAAAGGGGATTTACTGCTTTAACTTGCTTTTGAATAGAATCAACCACAGGAAAAATAGACTCTACTGCGTCCATCGTTTTATTAGCCGCATCTTCTGTGCGACTAATCACGTAGTTTAAACGCTCTTTAGCGTCAGGAATATCCGCTGTAGCTAGGTCGTTCAAACGAGAATCCAATTGAAAATTCATTAAAGAATCATGCAATTGGCGCGTTAACTTGCCTATTTCAGCAAATAATTCAGAGTTGATCGGATTCTGAATTTCAGAAATCAGTTCATCTGCTTTTTCCTGTTGTCCTGTCTCGAGGTATTCAACTAATCGCTTAGCCTGCTCCAACGACACATGAACATTTGGTAGTTTATTCATGCAACATCCTAATCAAACAGATTGATTAAATTACGCTAATCGCTCAAATATTTTATCGAGCTTAGTTTTTAGCGTAGCCGCAGTAAATGGCTTAACAATGTAACCATTTACACCAGCTTGCGCTGCCATGACAATCTGCTCTTTCTTAGCTTCGGCAGTAACCATTAACACAGGAATATGCGCTAACTTTTCGTCAGCTCTAATTGCTTTTAGCAAGTCAATACCTTGCATACCCGGCATGTTCCAGTCTGTAACAACAAAGTCAAAGTCTCCACCTTGAAGCATTGGCAACGCAGTACTACCATCATCAGCCTCTTGAATGTTGGTGAAACCTAAATCGCGTAACAAATTCTTCACTATACGTCTCATTGTTGAAAAATCATCAACAACAAGCACTTTCATATTTTTATCCAAGGCGCCCTCCGGGGAGATAATTTAATTTCTTTACTAATATATTGTACTTAACTTTGCCAAGATTGCATACGCGCTTTTAATCGATGTAATGCTTGGCTATGAATTTGGCTCACTCTAGATTCACTTACATCTAGCACCTGACCAATTTCACGTAAATTCAATTCTTCGTCATAATAGAGCGACAGTACTAAAGCTTCACGCTCAGGTAAAGTGGTAATACACTCGCTCAGTGACTTTTTGAACACAGAATGTTCAATGTCTTGATACGGGTCACTTCCTTGATTCTCTGTTTGAGTATGGATGACATCTTCACTAACCCCCAAATCATCTATACCAATTATTTTCCCTGTACTCACTTCATTAAGAATATGATGATACTCATTCAGCGAAATATCAAGTTTTTCAGCAACTTCAACATCTGATACATCTCGCCCTAATTCAGCCTCTAGTGTTTTTATTGCATCGCTGATCATACGGCTATTGCGGTGTACAGAGCGAGGAGTCCAATCGCCGCGTCGCATTTCGTCAAGCATTGCTCCACGAATACGAATACCGGCAAACGTTTCAAAACTAGCGCCTTTACTGTGATCGAAATTATTGGCGGCCTCTAACAGCCCGACCATGCCAGACTGTATCAAGTCATCAACGATGACACTGGCGGGTAATCTAGCGAGTAAATGATAGGCGATACGTTTTACTAGAACAGTATGCTGTTCAATTAAGGCAGTTTTGTCGATATGAGCATTATAAGCATTCGCTTTAATCACTATCGTTCACTCTTCCTTAAACTAATTATCGAGTAATTGTTCAATAAAAAACTCTAAATGACCTGACGCTTGATGAGGTATTGGCCACTTTGTAATTCTAGTCGCTAATGCCTTAAACGCTTTTGATGCAGGAGAATCAGGAAACGCTTCAACGATAGCTTGTTGTTTCCGTACAGACTTACGAATATTTTCATCGTAAGGTACAACAGCAACTAACTCTAATGCCACATCTAAAAATCGATCGGTTACCTTAGATAGTTTAGCAAATAATTGCTGTCCTTCTTTGGGACTTCGCACCATATTTGCAACAACTTTGAATTTGAATATGTCGTGATCACGACTCAATAACTTCATCAATGCGTAACAGTCAGTAATTGAGGTGGGTTCGTCACAAACCACAAGCATGATATCTTGTGCAGCGCGGGCAAAACTTAATACCATATCTGAAATACCAGCAGCGGTATCTACAATAAGTACATCGAATTCAGTTTTCATATCACTGAATGCACGAATCAATCCCGCATGCTCTGATGGCGTTAGATCGACCATTGACTGTGTGCCTGAAGTTGCAGGTATAATTTTTATCCCTGCTGGTCCTTCAATGATAATGTCATCCAGCTCGCATTCGCCAGACAATACATGAGATAAATTTCGGCGAACACGCAGACCGAGCATTACGTCTACATTGGCCAAACCTAAGTCAGCATCTAGTACAAGTACTCGTTTGCCTTGTTGTGCTAACGCGATAGATGTATTAAGTGAAACGTTTGTTTTACCAACGCCTCCTTTTCCTCCAGATACCGCAATAACTTTAATATGATGAGGTTCTTGCATTCTTCTTAAGCCGCTAGCCTGATCTATCATTTATTTTAATTCTCAACTACAAATACCAATCATTGAACGGTTGTATTTGCCTGATTGATTGAACGTATACTAATTACATAACCTAACTAAGATTATAGAAATAGCCATGGTTGTTCAATGTTAGGCGACGAAACAATTATTAGATGTTCAAATAATCCACAATCGCTAATAATTGGTATATCAAATACTCTAAACAACTGCAGTGGACTTGTGCCCGGCTGAACGCCAGAACTTATGACCACTTGTTTTGATTGCTAACCTATCAGCAAGCGTAACTAACTTTTCTGCATTTGCAACTTTAATGTCTTCTGGAACTCTTTGTCCATCAGTAAGATAACCTATAGGAAGCCCATTTTGAATAGACGTTGCAATAATTTCTCCAATACTGAGGCTTTCGTCTAGTTTTGTATAGATACAGCCTGCTAATGGAATCTTGTTAAATCGCTCTACATTTTCTTGTAATACCCTTTGTTGAGCGTTTGCAGCCAGTACTAAGTAGTTGCGAATTTTAACACGAGAATTTGCAATTAAGGTAGTCAAATGCTCGGCTAACCGCATATCTCTTTGTCCCATTCCGGCTGTATCAATTAGTATTAACTTCTTATTACCATATTGCTGTAATAATGCGTCTAGATCTTGCGCACTCTTCGCTTGCTTTACTGGACAGCCAATGATTTTTCCATAGGTCGCAAGTTGCTCGAAACCCGCAATGCGGTAACTGTCAGTCGAAATCATCACCACTTGGTCTGCTCCATGAACTTGTGCAAAGCGTGCAGCTAATTTTGCAATGGTAGTCGTTTTACCTACGCCCGTTGGTCCCACTAAAGATACCACGCCACCGCGATGTATAATTTCATTACTAGTCGTTTGTAATTGGCGACTGAGTAATTGCTTCGCACTTTCCCACGCACGTTCTTCACTGTAATTATTCGGCACATAGCACGCCACTTGCTCTGCTACTTGCTCGCTAATCCCCATGTCTAATAGTCGATTTACTAAAAGCGCTTTGTTTGGGTCGCGTTGCGCCATGTCCTGCCACATCAGTCCAGAGACTTGATGCTCTAGCAATTGACGAATAGACGCCATTTCTTGTCTCATTTGCTCAAGTTCAGCATCGCGCGAAACATTGTTGGCCGCTACATTATTCTGATGCCCAGTGGATTGCTCTGTTGACGTTTGTGCCTTTGAAGAAGGCAAAGCGTCACTTTCTTGACTATTTGTTGTAGACCCTTGCTCTAAACGCTGAGTAAAATTCTTAAACTGTGCTTCGATATCAAGTTCGCGGGGCGTTCGTGAACTCACTGACTGATTTGCAATATCGACATGTTGAGGGGCACTGTGATTAGTTTTTGATGTCTGACGCTGCAATAAGGCCTGTAAGCTATCGGCGGGCGGTTGCTCCGAGGAAGCGGTCATTGCAGCTTGTGTTGGCGCTTGCTCACCTAATGAAACAACGTCGTTATCAATGGCGCGTCCATCAATCGCTAACTCTTGTGGTTCTTCAGATGCAGTAACTGGCGCTGAACTAGCTTGCTGATTGTAATCAACCGCTGCCATTAGTTCTACGCCTTCAGGGATTTTCTTGTTCGACATAATGACTGCATCTGCGCCCAATTCTTCTTTAATTTGAGCTAACGCAGTTCTCATGTCTTTTGCTACATATCGTCTAATTTTCACAAGCTACCCCTTAATTTTACTGCTTTGCCATTCGCTAGTGCTTATTGCCCAATTGCGCTGACAATCTTAATTTGTTTGTCATCAGGTATTTCTTGGTAAGAAATTACGCGTAAACCCGGAATCGTATATTTGACGAATTTTGCCAGTACAGAGCGTAAAATACCTGAGGTTAACAATACTGGTGTATCGCCTGCCATTTCTTGCTGCTGCGCACCATCGGATAACGATGTTTGTAGTCGCTCTGCAAGACCCGGCTCAATACCCGCACCGTCATCTCCTGCCATTTGCATTGACTGGTGCAACATTTGTTCCAACTCTGGTGACAATGTTATGACGGGTATTTCTGGGGCTGGGCCTACGAGCTCTTGAACAATAAATCTTCGCAGTGTTATTCGCACGGCTGCTGTTAATACTTCTGGGTCTTGGCTTTTGGGTCCATACTCTACTAATGTTTGTACAATGCTGCGCATATCTCGAATGGCAACACCTTCATTCATTAGGTTTTGGAATACCTTCACAACCGTCCCCAACGTCAGCACATCAGGAATTAATCCTTCAACTAACTTAGGATAATTCTTAGATAACATATCCAGTAGATTTTGAACTTCTTCATGCCCAAGCAACTGAGCGGCATTATTAGTGAGTATTTGGCTTAAATGCGTTGCTAAAACAGTAGACGCATCAACTACGGTATAGCCAAGTGCCTGCGCTTGTTCTCGCTGATTTTGTTTTATCCAGACGGCATCTAACCCAAAAGCAGGATCTTTGGTCGGTGTACCATCTAATTTTCCGTATACTTGGCCTGGATTAATGGCAAGTTCATGATCATGGCGAATTTCAGCCTCACCGACCGTCACCCCCATTAACGAGATTTGATAGGTATTAGGGTCTAGATCTAAATTGTCACGAATATGTACAGCAGGTACAAGAAAACCGAACTCTTGAGATAGTTTTTTACGAACCCCTTTTATACGGTTAAGTAACTCTCCACCTTGAGATTTGTCCACCATAGGAATCAATCGGTAACCAATTTCTAAGCCGATAATATCGACATGGTTAACGTCATCCCAATCTAGTTCTTTGACTTCTGACTGCTGCTGTTGACTTTCGGCCTGACTCTCCTCAGCTTGCTGTGCTTCTTGCATCGCCTTGGCTTTTTTGTACTTCTCGCCAAAATAGGCCAAGCCAGATATCAATATCGCAAATAGCCAAAAAGCGACCTTTGGCATGCCGGGAACTATCCCCATAACAAACATGACACCAGCCGCAATATAGAGAGATTTTTCTTGACCTAGCTGCGTACTAACCTGATGACCCATGTCTTGCGTAGTATTTTGACGCGTAACGACAATAGCGGTACCAACCGAAAGTAATAGCCCAGGAATTTGCGCAACTAAGCCATCACCAATGGTCAGTAAGGTATAAATCTCTACGGCAGAATCGAATGACAGATCATGCTGCACCATGCCAATTACTAAACCGCCAATAATATTGATAAATAAAATCAAAATACCCGCAACAGCATCACCTTTAACAAATTTACTCGCACCGTCCATAGAACCATAGAAGTCTGCTTCGGCTGTTACTTCATTGCGACGCTCTCTAGCTTGCTCAGCGCTGATAAAGCCTGCATTCAAATCGGCATCAATCGCCATCTGTTTGCCCGGCATTGCGTCTAGTGTGAAGCGAGCGGTTACTTCTGAAATACGGCCTGCACCTTTGGTGACAACCACAAAGTTGATAATAACCAAAATCAAAAATACAACGAGACCAACCGCATAGTTTCCACCGATAACAACGGAGCCAAATGCTTCAATAACATTACCAGCTGCGTCAGGCCCATTATGGCCTTCAAGTAACACGACTCGGGTACTGGCAACGTTGAGCGCCAATCGCAAAATAGTTGCAATTAATAACACAGCAGGAAAGGAGCCAAAATCTAACGGTTTTAAGGTATAAACCGTGATAAGTAACACGACAAGCGCTAATGCGATGTTGAAAGAAAACAAGATATCTAGCAAAAACGCTGGCATAGGCAGAATAACCATGCCCAGCGCTGCCATCACCAAAATTGGTGTTCCTAAACCGGAAAGCAATCCGAGTTTTTTATTTTTGAATTGATTGAAATGTGCAGCTAATTGCATTTAATCTCTTCGCTGTAATTTTGACGCATGCATTTAGCTCAGCAAAATTCAGACCAAGAAATTACATTAATATTCAATTGCTATTAGTATCGGTAGTCATCCGGAATCGGTAGGGTTTTTGACACCGGCTTAGGTCGCTTGGCCCGCCCCTTCTTATGCTCATTCAACTGGAAAATAAAGGCAAGTATTTGTGCTACCGCAGCAAACAGTTCTTCAGGGATCTCGTCATCAAGCTCAGTAGTATAATAAAGTGAGCGTGCCAATGCAGGCGAGGCAATAATTTCTATACCATGCTCCTTAGCAATGGTACGAATATGAATTGCCATTTCATCAACACCTTTAGCAACAACCACGGGGGCTCTGCCATCGCTGCTATCATATTTTAATGCCACAGAAAAATGGGTAGGGTTGGTAATAACAACGTCAGACTTAGCAACTTCTGACATCATGCGCCTTTTTGACATATCATATTGCGCACGACGAATTCGTCCCTTAGTTTCCGGACTACCCTCTGTGTTCTTCATTTCATCCTTAACTTCTTGCTTGGTCATCTTTAACTGACGCGTGTGGTTCCATTTTTGATAAGGCGCATCTATCACCACAATAATTGCCAACGAACAAGATAATGCCAAGAACATCCACAACAGCAGCTCAACTGCGTGTTCAAAATTAAAGGGGATGTCTTCAATACTCAGGAATAAAATCTGGTCAAATAATGTTGAAAGTAATAAATATGCGACAAAAAACACCACGAAGAATTTCAGCAGCGATTTAACAAGCTCTACATATGCCTGCACACCAAACATACGTTTAAAGCCAGCAATAGGCGAAAGTTTGCTTGCTTTCGGCGCCATCGCCTCTACAGAAAAATTAATACCTCCAAGTAAAGTATTACCGACAAATGCCGCCAACATAATAATGGCAAATATCCAACTTAGCGGTAAGATCACGTGATAAACACTTTCTCCAACAACATTAAAAAGCGCGTGAATATCAAGTACTTCTTCACGTGAGAGACTAAACAATCGCCTCATCATTAACAACAATCGATTAACCAACATTTCACCTGTCAGCATCAGCGCTATTGCACTACCTACGAGCACGAACATGGTGCCTAAGTCTTTGGAACGGGCTATCTGGCCTTTTTTTCGGGCTTCCGACAGCTTTTTGGCCGTCGGTTCTTCGGTTTTTTCACCACTATCACTCTCTGCCATTATCTTGTCTCACAGTTAATCAGATAACAACTAAAGTCCAGCGCACGTTGCCACTGGCTTTCAAAGTGCGTCATAAAGTTGCCCATTGTTAGCCACATGATGAGCAAACCAGAACACATAGTAATTGGGAAACCAATAGCAAAGATATTCAGCTGAGGCGCAGCACGTGTCATGATACCAAACGAAAAATTGATCAGTAACATTGCTGTCAGCGGAGCCATCGATAACGACAACGCCGTTGCAAACATCCAGCTTGCCCACTCTACTATTTCTCTAAATTTTACAGGCTCAAATTCTATGAGTGGAATCGGTAATGTATGGAAGCTTGCCGCAACAAATTGCAAATAAGCCAAATGGCCATCCATCCCCCAGAACAGCAAAGACGACAAGATTAGAAAAAATTGCCCAACAGCAGGCACATTCATACCACTCGCAGGATCAACCAGTGACGCAAACCCCAAGCCTGTTTGCATGGCAATGATCTGACCGGCCAAGGTAAAAGTATTAACGACCATTACCGTGACAAAGCCAATCATCACACCAATGATAGTTTGCTGTGCAACAAGCAGGGTCATTTCAAATGAGAATAAGGATTCAACACGCGCAGGAGGGATAGCGGGCATTATCGCAACGGTTATAGCAATCGAGAGAAACAATTTAACACGTGTAGGAATTGACTTTGCACCAAAGCCTATCATTGCCATTACAAGTGCAGAAACGCGCGTAAGAGGCAATAAGAAATCAGCTAAGTACTGATTTATAACTGACTCCGTAAACTCCATCAACTCACCACACTAGGAATACTACCAATGAGACGAAACGTGTAGTCCATTAACTTCTGCACTAGCCAATGGCCACCAACAATGAGTGCAAGCAGTGTCACAATTAAACGAGGTAAGAAACTTAATGTTTGTTCATTGATAGACGTAGCAGCCTGAAATACTGCCACAATTAACCCGACAACAAGGCTTGGTACAATAACTGCGCTTACAAGCACAATCACCAAGAACAGCGCATCACGTAATATGTCGACAAATACTTCAGGTGTCATCAGGTCGCTCCCATGCCATAACTTGTTGCAAGCGTGCCTATTACTAAATTCCAACCATCAACTAACACAAATAGCATGAGTTTAAACGGTAGTGAAACTATCATAGGTGACAACATCATCATACCCATTGCCATCAAAATACTCGCTACGACTAAATCGATGATTAAAAACGGAATAAATAACATAAAACCAATTTGGAAAGCAGTTTTTAATTCGCTTATTACAAACGCAGGAATGATAACCGTCATAGGCAAATCAGTCGGTTGATCAACTTCCTCTATACCCGCCATGCTAGCAAGTGTGTCTAGATCTTTTATGCGCGTTTGTTCAAGCATAAATGCGCGCACAGGTTCCTTAGCTTTGTTGATCGCCTCCACAGAGGTCAATTGCTCAGCTAAATAAGGCTGAATAGCGATTTCGTCTACTTGATTATAGACCGGAGTCATAATAAATAAGGTTAAGAATAGCGTTAAACCAATAATTACTTGATTAGAGGGTGTTTGTTGCAATCCAAAAGCTTGCCTTAGAATGGCCATAACAACGACGATCCGTGTAAAAGATGTCATCATGATGATCGCGGCTGGAATAAAACTCAGCGCTGTCATGAAAATCAATATTTGCAGGGTCACCGAGTATTCTTGAGAGCCATCAGGGTTTGTGGTTAACTTTATCGCTGACAACGACAAATCATCGGCGGCACCTACGGAAACTGAAAAAGCTGACAGTAAAAAAGTGGCAATTGTTACCAGAATAAAATTCGCACTAGGAAGTTTCATTTTTATTATTTTGCTTTAAGAAATATTTTAACAGTGGATTATCCACCTGTTCGGCTAAAAAGTTGCTCACTTCGATTGGCGATTCCAACGTTTTTAACAACGTTATTTGCTGATGACTAACACCTAACAGCAGTTGTTCACCATTAACCTCAACTACCACAATACGCTCTTTGGTGCCAAGCGATAAACTAGCGACGACTTTCATTGCAGATGAAGCATGATTGACACGTTGAAACTTTTTGAGAACTAATGCACTAACCACAATAACCAACAGCACCATTAGTAGCGACATTATCATACTCAGTGCATCAACGTTCGTTCCTGCATGCTTGCCAACTTCTACCGGACTCGCAGCAGTTTGCGTCAGCGCAAATAACTGAGATGAATACGTACCTAACAAGCCGCCGAATAAAATGCGTTTGATCATATTATTATTTGAGCTTTTTAATACGTTCAATCTGGCTAATTACGTCAGTTAGGCGAATACCAAACTTATCGTTTACTACCACAACTTCACCATGTGCGATCAAGGTACCATTAACCAATACATCCAACGCTTCCCCCGCAACACGATCCAACTCAACCACTGAGCCCTGATTCAACTGCAATAAGTTACGAATACTAATGTGGCTACGCCCAACTTCCATCGAAATTGTAACCGGAATATCGAGAATTGCGTCTAATCGGCGTTTTTCTTCGCCGGTAATTGGTGCATCCTCTTCCTCTAAATCTTCTAATTCTACTTTTTCGGCATTGGCTTCGGCTTCGGCTTGTTCATTCAACGCCTCATCCCACATACCTAAATCATCATCGCTATCACTCATATGTTATGCCTCAAACTACTTTAATAATCTAAATCTTCTTCTAACAGGTGCAGCTCTGCATCACTATCGAGACGCTTACCACCTTTAGTCAATATTGTCAGCTCAGATTTAACTGACTCAGGACGCTTGATTTTCTCTTGAATCTTCAATGCTATATGTTCACGGCTCTTACCTAACTTCGCTCTAAATGAAGGTAAGTCTTCAATTAACACCGTAATGTGCTCTGGCATTTCAATTGGAATGATGTCCCCTTCTTCTAATTCCATCACTTTTTGCAGTGGTAAGTTAACTTCTAGGAATTTCGTCGAAAGCTCAACAGGTACATCAAGTATTTCGTCTCTCAATGCTTTAGACCAGCGCATATCGGTGTCTTCTTTGTCACTTTGAACACCTGCATCAAGTAACTCTCTGATTGGCTCTAGCATTGAATACGGCAACGCTACGTGGAAGTCACCGCCACCACCGTCAAGTTCAATATGGAAGGAACTTATCACCACAACTTCAGTTGGGCTGACAATATTAGCCATTGACGGGTTAACTTCAGAATCTAGGTACTCAAACGAAACATCCATTACCGGTGACCAAGCCTCTTTGTAGTCTTCAAATATTAATTTCAGTAACATTTGAATAATACGACGCTCGGTTGGTGTAAATTCGCGCCCTTCAATCTTCGCGTGGTAACGGCCATCACCACCAAAAAAGTTATCTACAAGAATAAAAACCAATCGTGCTTCCATGGTAATTAGTGCCGTTCCTTTTAACGGACGAAAGCGTACCATGTTAAGACTGGTTGGGACGAATAGCGTATGTACGTATTCGCCAAATTTAATCATTTGAATACCGTTAATTGATACTTCAGCGGTACGGCGCATCATGTTAAATAAACTAATGCGCATATGACGAGCAAATCGTTCGTTCACCATTTCCAGTGTAGGCATTCGACCACGAACAATACGATCCTGAGACGAAAAGTCGTATTCACTCATCCCTTCTTGTTGGGAAAAGTCTTCGACTATTTCTTCTTCTTCGACCTCATCAACGCCATGAAGTAGCGCATCAATTTCGTCTTGGGATAATAAGTCACTCACGCGTCTTTCTCTTTTTAGTCAATGCTACATAACGCACGTTACTGCATTACAAAACCTGTAAACAGCACTTGCTCAACAATATTACTGCCTTCAACATCATTCATAATCTTGTGTACTTCAGCCAACGCCTTTTGCTTAAGTGATGTTTTCCCGGCACTTGTTGCCAAATCGTCAGCATTAGATTGGGTGAAAACCGCCAGTAGAGTACTTTCAATTAACGGCACGTGTTTCTTAGCGGCTTCCTCGTTGTCAGAACCTCTCACTAGCAACTGAACCCGTATTTCCACGAATCTATCACGCGCAGCGCCTGGAATATTAAATCTAAACGGTCTTGGCATTGGTACATATAATGCGCTGCCCGTTGATGCTGACGGTTGAGCGGTCGCGCCATCTTCTCCACCTTCACCACCACTATCGAGAGCGGCGTCTAACTGTTCCTGAGAAACTTCTTCACTACCGCCCATAAAGAAGAATGCCGCACCGCCACCAATCGCCAAAACAGCGACCACGGCAATAATGATGATTAACTTTTTCTTTTTGCCTGGATTATCCAGTTCCAGTTCTTTATCGTCTGCCATCTTAGACCTTTAACCTTCAAGAATGATTGCTATTACTTAAACTATATCCTTGATCTGCATATGAACAAACTGTTTTATGCAATTATGCATAATAATCAATGCCAGTTGACGAAGCTTTATACAAATCCCTTGTTATGTCTTCCGCTCTAACTTCTGTTTCTTCATTTGTCTGATGATGCTTACCCTCTGAGCGCGACTGCGCGAACTCTTGTTGCTCGCTCGCTTCACGATGTTCAATATTTGCATCACCAACATCCACACCACTTTCTTGCAACATGTCTCTCAATTTTTGAATATTTTGATCAAGTGCTTCTTTAGCATGCGAGTTCTGCACGACAATACTGACGGCTGCTTGCTCATTCTGCATGTTTAACTTAACTTGCATTGAGCCAAGTTCAGCAGGATCTAACCTGATTTCTAGCTGTTGAAGTCGTTTGTTAATCATAACCATGACTTTGTCTTTCACTTGATCGACAAAATCCTTACGGTGCAAATTGAGTGTTTCACTTGCAACTTGTGAACTATTTCGCACATTGGTCGTTTGTATTTGTTCACTGCTTAATTTGTCCATAACTTTGTCTAATACCGCCGCATCAGTACTTGAGACGGATGTTGCATTATGAGATTGATTCGTCGACAGCTTCTCATTTGCTCTGACAGTTTCAGCAATTCCTTTATCAGTGGTATTGCTTTGCTCACCATTCTTTTGATTAAGCACGATGTCTTTTTGTGCATATGCTTTCGCATCAGTTTGTTGATCAGAATTGTCTTGAGAAGCTGAATCAGTTGATGATTCACTCAACTGCACGGCATCCTGCGTTGACTGGTTAACAAAACGCGTGTGATTTTGTGCACTGTTACTTGATTGGCCCACCTTTTCAGTCGTTGCTTTTACAACTTGTACGGCCTTGTCATTAGGGTTTTCAGTGTCGAGCGACTCAGCGACCGCTTGACTGACAGGGTTTAACTGATGTTTTGGTTGGCTTTCATTTGCAGATTGAATCGTTTTAGGTTGCGCGGAACCAAGCTTATCCTTTGAGCTCTGGTCAGAGTCACCATCTGCTACTGTACGCGCTTGCATAGCGATATCATCGGGGATCTCACTAGTGCTATTTAAGTGTTTCGATGCATCTCCAGACATCGCGTTCGAAGCTTTATCACTCACTGAATTTACGTAAGTAGATTGTGTAGCTTTATTGTTAGTATCAACAACTTGCTGCTTATTTTTGTTTTCAACAGCTCTGTTTTCTATTGCACTCGAGGCCTCTGATTTTGCCGATAATGTTTTTGTATCAGTTTCAGCAGCGCCCTGTTCCGACACTTCTGTAGAAGCAAGCTCTTTGAGTGTAGTAATATTTTCTTGAGCAGCAACTTCAACTTTTTGAGCTTTATCGTTGTTACTTGAAGTGGCTTTGTCCTGCGTGCTGCCTGTTACCTGATTTTTCATTGCTTGCGTTGCAGCTGCCTGTTCAAGTTTTGCCTTTTCACCGTTGCTATCACCACCACGTAGCGCAGCAATTGGGCTCACATAGTCGGCATCGACACGATTGTCAGGGCGTTCAGCTTTAGCGACTAAAGCTTTGAGTCGTTCATCAATTCCTACTAGCTGAGCTGACTTGATACCCGATTTGTCCGCACTGTCTTTAGCACTCTCACCTGTAACTTCAATTTTACCACTGGTAGTTGCAGCATTCTCAACTGAAATTTCAGCTTTCTCACCAATAGTTACGTCCTTATTTACGAGGACTTTTTCTGAAGCACCTAGTACAGAAAGTAAAATGTCGGGCGTTACTTTACCTTTGTCCTTGTTAGCATTTACACTGTTCTCATTTGTCGGAACAGCTATTACCTCTTCTTCAGCGGGAGCAACTTTTTCACCCGAATTGTCTGCTCTGGGAGAGTTTTTTTCATCCACCATCTTGTCATTGGTTGGCTGACGGCTCTCAGCCGAAGCATTAACAGAGCTACGCGTGGCCTCGTCATTTTCATTGGCACGCTCAGTGGATGAAGCTGTAGATTTTTGGGATGAATTGCCGCGATTAGCGGCAGTATTTGACCGGAGTGTATTATCGTCGTCTCTTCTTTGACGATTGTCCTCTTGTGCCATATGTCGCCCAAACTCATCACTATTTCGCGAACGACTACCGTCACTAACCTCTTTAACTTCAGGCAGTTGTGTGTTTTCTATCGGTAATATGTTTATTTGAGGCATAGCATTTACACTCTGTTAAATTATCTATTTCGTCCGGTCAATCCACCGATTAGTTATGCTGAACTGTCATTTCTCGGTTTATTGCCATTACCATTGGTGCTGTTAATGCAATTACGATGCAATTTGTGCGCCAAAACTAGATTGATGATTGACGCACGAATCGCTGTGTGGCAATTTCGTCAAACATTTTCTGCTCTAATTTATTAGCTTTACGATCAAGTATTGCCTGCCGTTTTTCTAGTAACAACTCAACGGCTTTTACTTTTTGCCGTTGTGCCAACCATAATGTTTTTTTTTGCTCAACTAAGGCTTTTGATTGGCTAATCGCGACCTCAACTTGCTCAGCGGCATTGTCTAGCTTAGTAATGAAAGCGTGAAAGTGTTTATAGGTTGCACTATCAACACCCGACAACGAACGCTGCTCTAGGCGTTTCATATATTCGAGGCGATACTCACCAACACTTTGCAACCGTAGTAAGTTTTGTTGATAATCTTGCTCGGCATGTTGTAAATCCTGAGCAGCTTTGCGCTCTTTGTCGCTTTCAAACTTATGTAATGTATATATCTGACCTAATGACATTATTACTCCCAACTACGACGTTTTCTGGCTCTACAGCGCTTTAACATTATTGCCCCTGTTGTTGCCTATTTTGAGCATGTGCTTGTGCGGCTGGCATAATTTCTTGAAGTTGTGCCAGACTTTGATCATAAGGAATCACTTCATGCATCTTTTGCTGCAAGTAAAAATTGATTACCGGTAGCATATCAATTGCCCGATCAATTCGCGGATCATTGCCTTTGCTATATGCGCCAATTGAGATGAGGTCTTTGTTTTGCTGATACAACGCATATATTTGTTTGAGTTGCCTAGCTAATTCTTGATGTTCTTCACTTGTAACCATTGGCATAACCCGGCTAATCGACGCTTCAATATCTATTGCAGGATAATGACCGGCATCGGCGAGTTCGCGTGATAAAACGATATGCCCATCAAGAATGGCTCGTGCTGCATCTGCAATTGGATCTTGTAAGTCATCCCCTTCGGTTAACACTGTAAAGAAAGCCGTAATAGAACCTTGACCTTCTCCGCCGTTACCTGCACGTTCTACCAATTGTGGGAGTTTTGAAAAAACCGATGGTGGATAGCCTTTTGTTGCTGGTGGTTCACCTACAGCCAAAGCTATTTCACGCTGAGCTTGCGCATAACGCGTGATTGAGTCGACCAATAAGAGAACGTTTAGCCCTTGATCGCGAAAGTATTCAGCAATTTTCACGGCCGTTTCACAGCCTTTTAATCTCATCAGTGGCGAGTTATCAGCTGGTGCCGCTACGACAACAGAACGGCTACGTCCATCTTCACCCAATATTTCTTCGATGAACTCTTTAACTTCTCGGCCACGCTCTCCGACAAGGCCAACCACAACAACGTCTGCAGTCGTTCCTCGAGTCATCATGCCAAGCAATACACTTTTACCCACTCCAGACCCAGCAAATAGCCCCATGCGTTGCCCCTGTCCAACCGTCAAAAAGCTGTTGATTGCTCTCACCCCAACATCGAGTGGTTGGCTAATCGCTCTTCTAGCTAAAGGGTTAATTAACGCATTGGACGTTTTATGATGTTCATCATTTGAGATAGGCCCTAAGCCATCTAGTGGCTTGCCGACACCATCAACGACTCGTCCTAATAAGTCAGTCGATAATGGTAATCGCGCTTTCTTGGCAATGGGTACGACGCGTGCGCCTGGCATAACACCTTGTAAACTTTGTTCGGGCATTAAATAGGTTATTTCGCCCGAAAAACCGACGACTTCAGCGATAAGATCGCCATGAGTGGTTTCTACCAAGCATTGACTGCCGACATGTGCTTTTACACCAACGGCCTCTAATGTTAAACCTACCACCCGTACCAAACGGCCAGCAACCGCCAATTGATGACGGTGAATAAAAGACTGGCAATTTTCTAATCGGGTGGTGAGCTTGGCAACATCAATCATAGCTAAATTTTTGACACTTCTCTGGCATTACTTCTGATGTAATGCTTCCTGCAAGAAAGAGTCCAACACGTCTTTTAGACGAGCCTTTATCGACAAATCAATGTTTGAAGTACTATTTTCAATTTGGCAGCTACCGCGATCCAGATGAGGTGCGGCCAAAATACGCCATCCTTCTTCGTTAATGTGAGCTTCACCAAACTTTTTTACTACTATCGCAATATCGTCTGGGTGTAGTAATACTTGGGTGTTCGCTTCTTTGCTTGGTAGGGCTTTCATCCCTTCACTAACCGCACGAAGCAAAATATCAGGATTTGTCTTAGCTTCTTCAAATGTTATCGCTTCAGCTAGTTGAGCGACTAAATGAACGAGCTGCTGCTCAACATTGTTTTCAACGACCTCGATGGGGCGATGCAGTTGAGATATTAGCCCCTGCCATTGCTGAGCTAACTGCTGAATTTGTTCACGACCTTCTTCCAGCCCTTGCGCTACGCCTTCTTCATGTCCTTTAGTTTTTCCCTCTTCAAAACCACTCGCTTTACCTTCTTCATAGCCTTTGGCAAAGCCTTCCTCTTTACCTTGAGAAAAACCCTCTTCATAGGCTGCCTGACGAATTTCTTCGATTTCCTCGGCCGTTAGTGGTTGCGGCTCCTCTTCTATTTCTTCAGGTGGTTCATAGCGCCATGTTGCTTTTTTTCCAAGCGCATTGGTCTTATCATCTGTCTGTGGAACGTCATCTTCAACAACAGGCAGCGACCATACGCCATGCTCTTCATCCGTCCGTTTGATAACGTCCTTGTGAGGGCTTATTGCATTAAAGTTTTTCATGAGACTGCCACATTATAAGAATTCATCACCACCGCCAGCACCGCCAAGCATGATTTCACCTGCATCAGACAGACGACGGGCAATTGACAATATTTCTTTCTGAGCCGCTTCAACTTCACTAATACGTACTGGTCCCATTGCTTCTAAGTCGTCAGCCATCATTTCTGCTGCACGTTTAGACATATTACTCATGATCTTCTCTTTCAGTGCATCATCTGCACCTTTAATCGCTTTCATTAGTGCATCTTGCTGTACTTCACGAAGGATTGCCTGAATGCCTCGGTCATCCACATCAGCTAAGTTTTCAAAGACGAACATGAGATCTTGAATTTGTTGACTCATTTCTTCATCGTGTTCACGAATTGCATCCATTAATACCCCTTCAATATTAGTGTCGAGGTAGTTCATGATGTCGGCAGCCGCTTTCAAGCCACCCATTTTCGCTGCTTGTGCGCCAGCTTGACCAGCAAACTGTTTCTCCATGATCTCATTGAGCTCTTGCAATGCCGCAGGTTGAACTTCTTCTAAGTTAGCAATTCGCATCATCAAGTCTAAACGCGTTTTCTCTGCGAATTGTCCCATGATTTCAGCAGACTGCTCAGGTTCCAGGTAGGACAAAACAATAGTTTGGATTTGCGGATGCTCGTTACGAATGATATTGGCTACCTGTTTTGAATCCATCCATTTCAATGAATCTAAACCTTTCGCGCCACTGCCCATGACGATTTGATCAATTAGGTTGCCCGCCTTGTCTTCACCAAGTGCCGCCGTTAACGCCTTGCGAACGAACTCCTCACTTTGGAAGCCAATCGTACTAAAGTTCTGTATTTCATTAATGAATAGCTTGTGAACAGCGGTGATTTTTTCCTGGGTAAAGTCTTCCATACCCGCCATGATCATACCAACTTGTTGCACCTGCTTGGGTTCCAAATGCTTCAATATTTGCGCGGCGTCTTCTTCAGATAGACTAAGCAACAAAATAGCCGCTTTTTCTGAACCATCTAATTTGTCTACGTCAAATCCACTCGGGATTGATGCCATTTCCTGGCTTTGTTCATCAGTCATCTTCGTTCAACCAACTTTTTACTACTTGCGACGATAATTCTGGTTCATTCGCTACTAAAGCACGAACCGCTTTCAACACATCTTCATCTCGATGTAGATCTGGTAACTGTAGGCTGCCATCAGGAGCAAAGCCAACAGCGCCTGCATCAAAGTCTGCCGTTAACATGTCCATAGTATCATCACCTAAATCAACATGCGTATCCAGAGACTTTTCACCATAATCAGACGGTGTTTGATCTGGGTAGATTAATCGTTTCAGCATCGGTCTGACTACCGCAACAATTAGCACAATAATAACCAATGCTCCCAACCCCAATTTTAGCATCTTATAGAACCAAGGTTGCAGATAAAACGGCTGTTCTTCTTTTACGTCAACAGCAACACGAGAAAATGGAATCGTTACTACCTCTAATGTATCGCCTCGTTGCATATCAAAACCGATACTTCCTTGCAGTAGGCGACGAATGTTGGCCAGCTCTTGCACCGAACGCGGGGCTGCAGTTGAATTACCTTCAGCATCGACTGAGTTTAAATAGTCCAGCGCAACAGACACAGTAATACGGCGAATTACCCCTGTTTGCTGTTTTGTGTAACTGATCGCTTCGTCTAACTCGTAGTTTTTGGTAGATTCAGCATGCTTGCGGCTTGGCATCGCTTTTTGTTGAGCGCCACCCGCTGCGTTTTCAGGAATATCTGACTCTAATGGTGGTTGGTTAGTTAACGCGCCAGGGATTCCGCCGAGCAAGCCACCAATAGTTGTATCTTCAACACTCATCTCGCTACGTAGCGCTGGTAAATCAGGATTATAACGGCGTTGCGTTTCTTCGGTATTCGTGAAATCCATCGCCACATCAACTTGTGCCGTGTAGTTGCCTAAGCCGACCACAGGAATAAGAATTGTGTCAATCTTATCCATATATTCTTGTTCACGTTTCTGCTCTATTTCAAACTCCTTGCGTGAACGAGATGAAATTGAGTCTTGAGAGCCTGAATTTAACAGTCGGCCATTTTGATCAGTGACCGTTACGCGATTCGGGCTTAACCCTTGCACAGCAGAGGCCACAATATCGACGACCGAATCAACTTCTTCTTCTGAAAGCAAACGCCCTCTGCGTAAGGTTAATACCACCGTCGCTGATGGGTTTTTGACGCGTTTAGCAAAAACATTTTCTCTGGGAATAGCTAATAAAACTGAAGCTTTGGTAATAGACTGCAATTCTTCGATCGTGCGAGCAAGCTGTTGCTCACGAGAGTGTTTTAATCGCTCACGCTCTAAGCGCTGACTCACACCAAAACCCATGTCTTGCATAATAATGTCAGTACCCGGAGCAGGTTCATCTGTTAAGCCTTCACGAGCAAGCATTAATTTTACGTCTTGGTATTCATCAGTACGAACTGAAATCGTGTTGTTTTCTTGCGTATAATCCACTTTATTGGCATCAAGAAAATCCATTGTTTTGATAAGTTGTTCGGTCGGAAGCTTTGAAAGAAAACGGTATTCAGGTTGATTTGCCCACATGATGACAAATATGGCAATCGCCAAACATATTGCCAATGCCATGATCAAGGTAAGCTGACGTAGAACATCGACGTTCCCCATCGCAGCAGCAAGACCTGATTTTTGTTCTTCGACCACATTGTCGTTGTCGTTAGCAACAAGCTCTCCACCAGCACTATCGGCGGTTGCTATTGCTGTATTTGCTGTATCTGCCACTTAGTTTCTCCGCTTTCTTCTAAACACTTTTACTGCATTGTTCGCTTTGAAAAAGCTTAAACAGGCATACTCATGATTTCTTTGTACGCTTCAACAAACTTATTACGTACTTGTACAGTTGCATCAAACGCTACGCTCGCTTTAGACGCTGCGATCATCGTTTCAGCTAACGTCACACTCTTATCACCCATCTCAAATGCAGTACGCTTAGCGCCCGCGTCTTGTTGGATTTCGTTAACATTATTGACAGCTTCTTTGAGCATGTCAGTAAAGTTACTCGTAGATTGGTTAACTGGTGCAACATTCCCTTCATTGATTGGTAAGCGATTTCCCATCGCTTCTAACTGCATGCTTTGCATTTGTGCATAAAGTGAATTTGCTTTGATATCCATAGCGTTCTCTCGTGTGTCAAAGTTTTGTAAGTTGACTATATAGAGGATTAAAGCAAAGATAGTGCCAGAAAGGAGACAGGGGTATTCCACTTTAAAACCAATAACTTAAAGAGAAAGGTTGGGAGTAAACTTTTGAAGAAATAAGAGTCAGGCTAACGAATGTCAACCCGATCTCATATTAATATTAACGCGTGCGTTGTTACATTAGGCGGGAATTTCAATACCATTGTCACGCATTTTGGCAATTTTATAACGTAATGTGCGCGGACTAATCCCAAGTCGCTCTGCTACCGCTTTACGACTTCCCTGACAAGCATGTAGCGTATCCAGTATAATTTGATGCTCTTGCAACTTAAGTTCATTGCCTAACTTGTCATCACTTGATTGCGCCATATTCACTGTGGGTTCAATCGATGTCGTTTCAAAATTATCAATGAGTAAATCGCATGCTTCAATAGTCTCTCCATCATGAAGTATCAATGCGCGCTGAATGACATTGTCGAGCTCTCGCACATTACCCGGCCAATGATAGGCCATCAGCTTACTTCGAGCAGCAGGAGAAAACTCAGGGATCGCCTCACCATTGGTTTGACAATGACGCTCAACTAGGTGTTTTGCTAACGGAACAATATCATCGCGACGTTCAGCCAATGCTTTCCAAGTCAATGGAAAAACATTCAATCGGTAATACAAATCTTCTCTGAAAATACCTTCACTAACCGCGGATTTTAAGTCGCGGTTACTGGTCGCAATTACCCTAACATCAAGCTTGATTGTTTTTCTACCTGCCAGACGTTCTACTTCACGTTCTTGCAAAACCCTTAAGATTTTGGCCTGCAGGTTGAGATCCATTTCCGTGATCTCATCCAGTAAAATAGTGCCACCCTGTGCTTGTTCAAATTTGCCTGGACACGCTTGAACAGCGCCAGTAAATGCGCCTTTTTCATAGCCAAACAAAGTTGCTTCAAGCATGTTTTCAGGAATTGCCGCACAGTTTATAGCAACAAATGGATGTTCAGCTCGTGCTGAATGATAATGGACGTATTGCGCGAGGACTTCTTTACCAGACCCACTTGGCCCAAGTACCATTACAGAAGCTTCTGTAGATGCCACTTTTTTCGCTAGCTGTAACAGCTCTTTACTTTGCATGTCTGCAACTACAGGTTCGAACGACTCACTGCTTTTCAATGGTAAATATTGATTCACCATATTGAGAAGTACTTCTGGAGCAAACGGTTTAGACATATAGTTTATGGCACCATCCTTCATCGCTTGCACCGCGTCGTCTATCGTACCGTAAGCGGTCATGATCAACACTGGCATATTGCTATATGCGGCTTTGATACTTTTCAGTAATGAAAGCCCTGACATACCATCGCCCATCTGAACATCGCTAACAACAATATCAATTGCATGATTTTTGAGTTGCAATAAAGCTTGCTCGCCGCTGTCTGCTGCCACGCAGTCATGACCGGCTAATTTCAGTGTATCTATTAATGCTTCGCGTAAGCCAGCATCATCTTCAACAACTAAGATTCTACCTTGGCTCATGTTAAACCTCCCCTTGCGCATGATGTTGGGCTTCATCATGAATTAACGGTAGTTGAATACAAAAGTGCGCGCCTTCATTTGCTTTACTCAGTAAATGAACATCTCCTTGATGTGCGCGAGCCACAGATTTAACTACGGCAAGCCCAAGCCCGGTGCCTTTAGCGCGTGATGTATAAAATGGTTCAAATATTTTATCGGCTATTTCTTCGGGTATGCCGTTGCCATTGTCCTTCACACTAATAAATGCGTGCTGTTCATGACAATACGTTGAAATATCGATTACAGCGGAACTGCCAATCACTTCAACGCTGTTGTGAATTAAGTTTTGTATTGCGCCAACCAAAGCAGTTTCGTTACCGAGTACGAGACAGTCATTTTCACACATCACTAAGTTAACTTTCGCCCCAGCATCTTTCACTAAGCTTTCGATACTTGCAGCGGCACTTTTAACTACTTGATTAACGGATAACGGTGAAACAACAGGCTTATTGCCACTCTTAGCAAACAACAACATGTCATTTACTTGCTGCTCTAATTCATTGAGTCGCGCCATCATTTTGTCGCCAAAGGCTTCTCGGTCTTGGGCGGTCAAATGACGATTCTTAAGGTTCGCCCCATAAAGCATTGCAGCAGATAACGGGGTGCGTATTTGGTGCGCGAGTTTAGAAACCATCTGCCCTAGCGATGAGAGCCGTTGCAGCTGGCTAAGCTTATCTTGTAATAAGCGGGTTTCGGTTAAATCAGTGATCATGATCAGCTGACCGGGCTGATTACCCAGTGGCGAAATTTCTAGTTTGACCCGTCGACCATCTTTTAACGAAACCTCATGCCAATCGTCTTTTCTCGGCTGGAATGAACGTCTGATAACATCAAACCAAGGTTGTCCGAGAATAGGGTCATTGAGTAGTTTACTGGCGACATCATTCACTTTGGTCACGATGCCATTGCCATCAAGCATAATTAAGCCTGTTGGCATTGAGTCTATGATTTGCGTCAGCTGTCGTGACTGTTGTCGTAGTGTTGCAAGCTCGCCGGGATACGCTTCTTGTGCTAATGCAGAAGAAGTTTCACAAAGCTTTACCTGACCAACATTGTAGGCAGTTGTGGCTTGAAAACCACTATGCTTTGGTATTTCTGGCGTTAATTTTGAATAAGCTACTGTCATGATGCAACACTCAAATGTTAAATATCACCACGACCCATGCATTTACCGTACCACTCAAAACTTAACCCTAAAAAACAACAACTTAAAATCAAGCAATTCCTCATAACTACTTAGGTCAATTTTTTGGCAGAAAAATTGGCGCGAATTATTCAAGGAGATATAAAAATAGTCGATACAAAGATGTTGGATACAGGAATTGTTGTCGGTTGAATTCTATTGCAAGGTGGTTTTATGACGTATAAAGAGACTGAAAATTTTTACTCTTCTGTGCATCAAGTTAACGCTAAAGAATTAACGCAATGGAAAAAGCAACTGTTGCCGCTTACTTCGAAACAGCGTATAGAATGGAGTCTCCTCAATTTACCCAAGCAACATGTTGTGACATCAAGCTTTGGCCTACATTCGGTCGTAATGCTTCACCTCATCACGCAAATTTCGCCGAATATTCCTATAATTTTAACGGACACTGGGTATCTATTTCCTGAGACTTACCAATACATAGAGTTATTAACAAATAAGTTGCAATTAAACCTGCATATTTACCGTGCAAAAGAAAGTCAACAATCTCAAATTGATCAATATGGAAAGCTCTGGGAGCAAGGGCAGCAAGGTTTAGATACCTATCACTTTTTAAATAAAATCGAACCTTTTGAACGTGCGATGATAGATCTTGATGGAAAAACTTGGTTTAGTGGAGTACGGCAGACTCAGTCATCTTTCAGGCAATCACTTTCAGTAATCAACCTTTTGCGTCAGCATATCAAAGTTCATCCTATTATCGACTGGACAGAATCAGATATCAAACGTTACATCGAGAAAAACAAACTGCCCCTGCACCCACTGGTTAATCAAGGGTACGCAACAGTGGGTGATACACATAGCACCCTCGCTCGAGCATCTCAGCAGGCAGATAATCGGTTTGGCACATATAACAGAGAATGTGGTTTGCATAGCTTTGAAAACAGAAATAAAAAAGCCGCATCATACAATTAAGCGGCCACTTTATCACTGTGCAATTTCAAATAAAATTTAGTCTTTTTGCAGCTGATATTTACGCATTTTTTCAACCAAAGTTGTCCGTCGCATACCGAGTAATTCTGCCGAGCGGGCAACAACCCAGTCATTACGCTCTAACGATTGCGTAATTAATGACACTTCTAAATCGGCGAGAAAGTCTTTAAGAACAAGTCCTTCTGTCGGCAAAGTGCCCACACTTTTTGCAGGCTCAGCATCAAATGATTCAAACCCTTGCTCATCGTCTTCGTCATCATAGTCAAAGCCGGAAAACAGCTCATTAATTGCTTCCCGTTCTTGCAATTCTTCTGGGTACTCAGGGGTATACTCTTCAACATCGATATGCTGATATTTAGAAGGAAGTTCACTCACATTGACGATTTGTTCACGGTACATGATGATCATGCGCTCAACTAAATTAGAAAGCTCGCGCACATTCCCCAACCACGGATGTTCTTGCAATGAGGCTATTGCTTGCTCGGTAAACTTAACCGTTTGTCCCTGCGCTTGTTCAAAACGAGAAATCAGTTCCTTTAATAATAGAGGAATATCTTCTTTACGTTCTCTAAGTGCCGGTGTTTCAATAGGGAATACATTGAGTCGGTAATACAAATCCTCACGAAAATCGTTCGTTTTGATCATATCTTCCAAATGCTGATGAGTAGCCGCGATGATTCGTACATCGGCTTTAATACTCTTCGCACCACCTACACGTTCAAACGTACGTTCTTGTAGTACACGTAGCAGTTTTACTTGCATTGGCTGTGGCATGTCGCCAATTTCATCGAGAAATAGCGTACCACCTTCAGCAAGTTCAAAACGCCCTTTGCGGGTCGAAATAGCCCCAGTAAATGCTCCTTTCTCATGACCAAACAATTCACTTTCAAGTAAATCTGGTGGAATTGCCCCACAATTTACCGGCACAAATGGTGCTGATTTACGATCAGACAACTCATGAATATTACGTGCAACTACTTCTTTACCAGTACCTGATTCACCTAGTATTAATACATTCGCCTGAGTTGAAGCAACTTGTTCAATCAAAAACCGAACTTGCTGCATCGGTTCACTAATACCAACGAGCGACTTACACAAATTACTATTCGTTGCTATGCCTTTACGTGTTGGTAATTTATTATGGTATTGGTGACAATGATGAATCATTTCCGTCAACTGAGCATAGTTCAGCGGCGCATGTAACTCACCAATCACATTGATGCGATCAGATATTTCAGCTTGGTCTAGAACATCATGAACTAAAAAAGGACACGCAGGATGTTGGCGCACTAATTCGACCAAATCACCGCACAAAGTCCCCGTAATAATGACAGTTAATAAATTTTGCTGTTGAGCAAAGGTGCTTTTCGCTTCTTGAGAAGTACAAACAATAAATGGCTCGCCTATAAACGCCAACACCGTTTCCAGCTGCAAACGTCTAGTTGCGTCATTATCAACTACAAGAATCAGTTTTCGCTCATGCATAATTCTTTGATAAACCGTTAGTTAGTTACAATAACTTGATTCTAATAGGCTATCAAAAATAATCAACAATATTTTGACGCGCTACTGCCAATATGTTGACTATTACTGCAATTTGTCAGATTTCATCCTGAGCTCTATTCAAGAAAAGTACAATCACTCGTTCACCCAAAATTTTGTTCGAGCAATTCTGTAGCGATTTAAACGTATTCGGCACAATGTTTAATTTTACGGATTTCATATGCTCTACAGCAGATAACCTTAGGTTAGAAATGTATCGTTGTGCGGTTTAAATCTTCAATTTGATTAAGGCAACGCAGGACGGAGAGCCTGTGCTCGGATTTGACAACGAACAATGATGTTACAAAGAGAGCGCCGCGCTCAAAACACGCTCAAATTGAACCAAACTCGTACCTCAAAGCTCAACAGTCTCTAGTAATATCTATTAGTCAATTGGGATAATATTTTTTATTATGACTCTCAATCAATTACGTCATTTTATTGACTGTAGATTATCGCTATACTCGGTAAAGAGGACAACAAGCTAGATGTTTGTTTTTGAACAAACATCGTATGTTCAAGTGTACATACAATACTGGCGAACAAATAGCAGAATGTTTTAGGCATGATTAATGCTTAATTAATGTGATTTGGCAAGAGTGATATTTGTACTTAGCAATACGAGTAAAGGTTAAAGATGCAGAATACATTGGTAGATATAGAACAATATAAAATAAGTCAACATGGCGAACCCTATTTGTACTCCGTTAATCGGGATACCTTCGAAAAGAAAAATGCCCAAGTTCTATACACAAAAGTATTTCAGGAAAAGCTTTGGAAGAAAGACCACTTTTATGTTGTACTTGGTACAGATGGCGGTTTACTCGTAGACTATATACTGGAGCACGGACTTCCGTATGGCTCGTATTTTATTTTCATCGATATGCCGCACGTACTCGCATCCATAGAAGCACAGCTTGCCTTTACTAAATGGGATGATAAGGTAACGCTTTGCACGATGGAAGAATGGCAGGTAGCTGCAGAAGAATTCAAGATTCATGCTTTTTTGTACACAGAAAAAGTCAGGTACATAAAATCTATCGCGGCACTAGATGCATATGATACCCGTTATCACGATTTAGACACTGAACTTGCGTTGACTATTGAATCACTCCAACACAAAACAGTTGTTAGTTTAAGTCGTAAGCCGTTTATTACTAGGCAGCTAGAAAACCTATGCGAAAATGCTACCCCGCTGATAGAACTAAAAGGTGTATTCAAAGGCAAAACATGTGTGGTACTCGCTGGCGGCCCTTCTCTAGACAAGCATATTGAGTGGGTAAAAGAAAACAGAAACCATCTGGTCATTCTCGCTATTTCACGAATTGCCAAAAAATTACTGCAGGAAGACTTAATTCCTCACATGGTGTTTTCTGTAGATCCACATGAAGTTAGCTTTGATGTAAGTAAAGAAATGCTAGACTTTCCAGAGTCTGTAATATTTGTCCATTCAAATTACGTTGTTCCTTCACTCTTGGGACAGTGGACAGGAAAGCACTATTATTGTGATGTACGCGCGCCATGGTCGAGTAAATTGAATAAAGAAAATGCGGACCTACAAGGCCCTACAGTTACAAACTCCGCAATTTCTGCAGCAGTAGCACTAGGCTTCAAACGTGTATTACTCACGGGAGCTGACCTTTGTTATGCCAAAGATGGTACAGCTTACGCGTCAGGTAGTAATGAGGCACAATTGGGGCCGCGTCTAGGGTTTAAAGGACAATGGGTAGAAACCTATGAAGGCTCATTAGCGGAAACCTCTACTTCTTTCATGCACGCCTCTTTTATTCTGTCCGATCAAGCTAAAGCCGCTAAAGAAGTTGATTGTGAATTTATTAATTTGTCAGAAAATGCAGCAAAAATGGAGCACATAGCCCACAAAAAGACGCATGACATTCACCTCGATCAACAATTCGATGCTGTTGCAACGTTATCAGCACACGTACGTCAAAATGATAATCTAGTTCGAGACGCCAAAGTTTTACTCTCAGAGTTAAAACGCATTATAAAGGAAGTGAACGAAATCTATCGCATCGCTAAAAGCGCCCTATCAGATAATGAAGCACTCTATAAAGACTACAAAAATGAAGAGAAAAACTACCAGTTTAAGCTAAAACTAGATAAAGCCGAGAAAAAGCTCACGACTAAATTTCAGGCTACTAACAACTTTGTCAAACGCTTTGGCATTAAGAGCTTCATAAAAACCGTCCGTACCGATTCTGATCAAGACTGGACAGATGAAGAAATGGAAGAAGTTGGACGTATTTATTATCAAGCCTACATAGATACGATAGATGACCTAAAACCTTTACTTGTGAGTGCTAAAACTCGCATTGAAAACAGAATTGAAGAGCACAAAGCAAATCCCAACGTTAAAAAGCTCATGGAACAATGGCTGAAAGATAAACACTATAAGCGTGCCATTCATTGGCTAGCGCAACATGATAATTGCAAAGCCCAATTAACTGACGAACTAAAAGCAGACTTTAACTTTTGTGAAAACGAATACAAGCGCATAATCGAAAATACCGATACAGATCACTTTAGACGGTCAAAAGCAGAAACAAGCATTGCTGGATTGAATCGCAAAATTTTGTACTTATTTCAAAAGAGAAATACTGAAGCTTTGGAGCAACTCGCCAACAACTTAGTTCAAAAATTAGATGATGAAGCAGACGCTTCTTGGTTACTTTCTTTAACTAAGGCTTATCTAGCTGTACTAAACCAAGATAGCACTAAAGCTCTTGAGTTTTTCGCCGAAATAGAAGAGAACATGCTAACAGAGGACGAAGCCATGCAAATAGCTGCGTTAGCCATTGAAACTCAAGATATTGTCAAAGCCACTTACTTCATGGAAAAGCTGTCTCAATTAGCTGATCACCATTTATTACGTTACGCAGCTATTCTTCGCCTAAACGGAGAACGTAAGCAATCATGTCAGGTATATGAACAATATTTAGAAAACAACTCACAAGATACAAATGCTTGGCTTGCCTATGGAAAGTTAGCCATAGAACTCAATGAACTAGAAATTGCTGCCAACGCTTTTCATCAGGTCATTGCGATTATGCCTGACAATGGCGAAGCTAGAAACTATTTGGAACAACTCGCGCAAGTATAAAGTTACTGGAATAATTTATGTCTGTATTAATAAACAAGCCATCACCTGTCGACTTATCAAAATTTACGCCGGAAGCCGTAAATCCTGAAGTAAAATATGGATTACCACCGGAAGTAAAGTTTTGTAAAAAGTGTACCATATCAAATCAACGTCCAAATTCAGCAGTTGAATACAAACACACGAAAGACAGCACCAAAGCGACAATAAACTTTGATGAAAATGGCGTGTGTGATGCCTGTCGAATGGCTGAGAGAAAGCACCAAACAATTGACTGGGACGAGCGCAAGAAGCAACTAAAAGCACTTTGCGACAAACACCGTTCAAAGGATGGTTCATACGATTGTTTACTGCCTGGTTCAGGAGGCAAAGACAGTTTCTTTGCCGCTCACATTCTTAAAGAAGAATATGGCATGCATCCTTATACAGTGACCTGGGCACCGCATATGTACACAGAATGGGGCTGGCGAAACTTTCAACGCTGGATACACGCTGGCTTTGACAACATGCTGATGACGCCAAATGGACGTGTACATCGTTTACTAACCCGACTTGCCGTTGAAAAACTATTCCACCCCTTTCAGCCATTTATGATCGGTCAAAAGGCACTTGCCCCCAAAATGGCGGCGATGCTAAACATCCCGTTGGTATTTTTTGGAGAAAATGAAGCCGAATATGGTAATCCAATTTCTGACAACGAAAGTGCTAAGCGTGATTGGGAGTACTTCACCCTGACGGATGAACGTGAGATTAATATTAGCGGTGTGTCTTTACAATCTCTAAAACAAGATTATGGGTTAACCAAAGCAGACTTAGATCCATATATGCCTGCAGACCCCGAAAAGTTATCACAGACAGGCGTTGAAGTGCACTATTTAGGTTATTACCTCAAGTGGCACCCTCAAAGTTGTTACTACTACGCACATGAGCACGGAGGGTTTGAGGCATCTCCAGAGCGCACCCCAGGCACCTACAGTAAGTACAACTCCATTGATGACAAAATTGACGATTTGCACTATTACACTACGTGCGTGAAGTTTGGTATTGGACGAGCAACTTATGACAGCGCTCAAGAGATACGCTCTCAAGATATTGAACGAGAGGAAGGCCTCGCGTTAGTAAAACGTTTTGACTTAGAGTTTCCAGAACGGTTTATCGACGAGATTCTAACTTACCTCTCATTACCAGAAAAAGAATTTCCGATTGCAAGCAAGCGATTCGAACAACCTATAATGACACGAGAGTATTTTGATACCTTAACAGATCACTTTCGCTCACCTCATTTATGGAAGTACGAAAATGGCAACTGGTTGCAAAGGTACACTTCATGGCAGGATGCCAGCCTGTGATCAGAATAATTCCACGGCTCGATATTAAGGGGCAGTATTTAATAAAAGGAGTTCATTTGGAGGGGTTACGTAAAGTAGGCTCTCCTCATGACTTCGCAACGCAGTATTATCAACAAGGTGCTGATGAACTAATTTATATGGACGCAGTTGCCACGCTCTACGGTCGTAATTCATTAACAGATATCATCAAACAAACAGTCAAATCAGTGTTTATACCGATTACCGTTGGTGGTGGTATTCGCTCTGTAGATGATGCTAAAGAAGTACTTCGCTCAGGTGCTGACAAAGTTGCAATAAACACCGCAGCCACCCAGCAACCAGAGCTAATCAACAAGATGGCGCACAAATTTGGCCGTCAAAGTGTTGTCTTGTCAGTAGAAGCCAAAATGACCAATGACGGAAGCTGGGAAGTTTACACCGACAATGGCCGAGAAAAAACTGGACGCAACGTCATTGATTGGGTCAGTGAAGCCGCAGAAAGAGGCGCAGGAGAAGTATTGCTTACCTCAGTTGATCGAGAAGGCACACGACAGGGTTATGACCAACAACTATTAGCAAGTGTCAAAAATGCGATTGATATTCCTATCATTGCCTCCGGTGGATTTAAAGATTGGCAGGATGCACAGCTCGCCATAAAAAATGGTGCTCATGCTTTATCTATGGCTGATGTATTACATTTTAAAAGAACCGACATTCATACCATTAAATCTGAATTACGTGAACAAGGTTATATCTTAAGAAAGACACCAATGAACACGGGAAACCAACATGAATAAGCACGTAACGATCGTCGATTATGGCGCGAGTAATTTGCTGAACGTGCAACACGCTTTAGAGCACGTGGGTGCCCGTGTGAGCATTGCGACAACACCAGAACAAATATTAGCCGCGGATAGAGTCGTCTTTCCTGGTGTCGGTGCCTTTCCAGATGCAATGGCTCAATTAACACAAAAAGAATTACTCGAACCATTGAAAGAAGCAGCCAGCAAAAAACCATTTTTGGGCATTTGTTTAGGTATGCAAATGCTGTTTGAACATAGTGATGAGTTTGAACGAATTGCAGGTCTGGGTTTAATAAATGGCTCAATCGTGCCACTGCCTAACGTCAATCAACAAGGTACACCTCTCACCGTGCCGCATATTGGCTGGCGGCCACTCAATTTTACACAACCTACATCACCGTTGGCTTCACATATTTCTTTTACAGATGATACTTTTTATTTTGTTCATTCTTTCCACGCAATGACCGCTTCGAACAATCTCGTGTCAACAACGACATTTGGCGATATCGAAATTGCGGCGATAGTAGCGAAAGACAATATATATGGTTGCCAGTTTCACCCTGAAAAATCGGGTCAATGTGGATTAACGATGCTAACAAACTTTCTCAAAATATAGGTGTATTCGATGACTGCAACGAACTATTGGCTTACGCAAACGCCCCTATTTTTGCCTGACATAGGCACTTTTTTTAATCAAGATACCATATTAGCCAAGAAACTTATTCTGCAACTCGCCGATGCTGGTGTCACCACCATCAAAGGTGAAATTCTGCAAAACCCAGATATTTGCCTGCCAACTGATACGGTAGAAACTTTCTATGGTCACCGTTCTGACAAGAAAATATCGGAAAATTATCGTACCTTGATCGAACGTAAAGTTGTTTCTTTGCCGCAATACCATGAAATGTTCAAGTTTGCTAAATCGCTTGGTTTAGAAGTCATTTTGTCAGTTTATGATTTTGCAGGAGCTGACTTTGCAGAAGCGTTAGGATGTGTCGCGATTAAGATTGCATCTTCTAATATTACACATCAACCTTTAATTGAGTACGTTGCTAAGAAACAATTGCCAATGATTTTCGACACGGGTCATACAACCATAGAAGAAGCGAGTCGCGCAGTGAGCTGGGCGCGGGATCAGGGTAATCCTCATTTATTAATAGAGCATTCTCCCCCTGGGCCACCAAATGATGTGGCGCTTCACAATCTAAAGTTTATGAATACGTTGGGGCTGGCTACACAATTACCCGTCGGCCTGTCGGATCATCACTATGGCGATGAAATGCTATACGCAGCAATCGCAATGGGCGCAGTTGTTCTCGAAAAGGGCGTATGCGATGACCAAATTTTAGATGAACAAGATGCAGGCCACGCCCTTCCAATTAGTCAGGTATCTACCGTTCTTAGCAAATTAAACAATATTCAAAGTGCGCTTGGCAATGGCGACCGTTATCTCTCACGTGTACGTGATAAATACATATCACGCATGGGTCTCGTTGCAAAAACTAAATTGGCCGCAGGCGAGCAACTTTCATTAGAAAATGTCACCTTTGCTTTCCCCGCACTTGGCGTTTCTACTGAATATTGGCAAGAAGTACAAAACTTTCGTGTAACTTCGCCCATTAATGCGGGTCAGCCTATTCACTGGCGAGATATTCAAGCTGGCTAATGACTAAAGAAATAATTCAACCAGCTTTTTCACGAGTACCACATAACCAGTGGCTCTCACTAAATTCCGATCAGCAACGCTATTTAGAACGTTGGACTGGTGAATGTGGACAGTGGCAGAAACTTGCTACTGAACACACATTCCCGTTTGGCTACTATCAATGTGCAGACGCAAAATGCGCCATTTTTGTCAAAATCATAACGCCCGAGCATGCAAAAAAAACCGTCATGGCAGATAGCATCGTCCAGTATTTACGCACTAAGATTTCCAGCGTTATACCGTTGATTTCTACGGATGCTATTCCCATTAAATTTGACGATACAGTCGCTAGTTTGCTTGTCTACCCTTTAATCAAGAGTCGGTATATTGCAACGACAGTAGAAGATTATCAACTGCTCGGTCATGAACTTGCTGTACTACATAAGACATTAGCAGCCTACAACGAAAGTAATCAGGTAAAAGAACGCTCAGAGCAATGGATGAATTCGCTACTAGCGACAGGTTCGCGCTCAAATCTCGAGCAACTGTCGCATGTGCTGCCAAAGTCAGCACTGAAGTACTTACTCGCTATTAAGGCGTCAGATTTCCAGATATTAGCGTTTAAACCCCAAGTAATACACGCCGATATCAACTTTGGCAACGTATTGTTTGCTAACGGTATCGGGGGACGGTCTCAAGATACGTTGTATTTTATTGACTTTGAAGACAGTCAATCTACTTTCGCCTCACCACTGCAAGATATAGCCTTCGCCATAGAACGCCTAATATTACAGCCAAACAAAGGCGATTGGCAGAAGTTGAATAAACACGTGTCCGCTTTCTTAAATGGCTACAGGGCAGTACACCCAAGCCTGTTTATTGATGAGCCTGAAAATTGGTTAATAGAGATGCTTCGCGCAATTTCATACAAATCACTTCTACAATTAACACAATTTGTTAAAAACTCAGGAGCGCTGGTTCTTCCTGAAGAATGGCAAAAGTTTGTAGATCATCTAAATTTTATAGAAAGTAATGAGCAGCGCATTAATCAATTAGTCAATAATTGACATAGTTAACAACGTCAAAATGAAATAACCTTATGTCAGCATTCACAAAGCCTTCTCCCATTCACTTATTAGTCACTGCACGTGATCCTGCAACGGCTCAGTCATTTGCTCCAGTACTTGAACGATTACACAACGATGACAGATTTATCGTCAGTGTAATCCTACAATCACCAGCGAGTGAAATGCTAACGGCAAAAGCTGAGCGTTATTGGCATGTTAGTGATGAACATGGCGCGATTGAACAACTCTCAACATTACACGATAGTTTACCAATCCAAGTGATTTTAGTGGGTGTTTCTGGGCCTGATACGGGCATTGACGAAGTAACATTAGCATTCGCAGAATCACATAATATTCCAACGCATGCGTATCAAGGCTTTTGGGGTGATTTCAACCAACAAGCAACAAGTTTACCTCAGTTCGTTTTTGCGCTTGATCAATTAGCAGTACGCGTTAACCAACAACGACTTCCAAACGTTCAAAGTTACCCCGTTGGTTCATTAAAGCACATAGACTTTGAGCATGTTGATGCGGTTTCACGTCGCAGTTCACGAAGAGCAAACCTAGGTCTACATGATGAGATATTAGTCGGATTTTACGGCCAACCATTAGATACAAATAACGGTTATTTGAATACGGTTGATAGGTTCATCGAACACCTTGCCCTGTGGGATAAGCCTTTCGTACTTATGTATCGTGCGCACCCTAAAGAATCACAAGCGTTGCAAAATAGAACGTGGGCGAAAATGAATCAGCACTTACCTAACCACATTATCCGTGATTCGAGTAGCGATATTGTTGATAGTATTTGTGGGTGTGATTTGGTCGTGAGTGCATTTTCAACATGTGGTATTGACAATGTGTACCTGAATCGACACGCCAATGAAGCGCTTAATGCCAGTGTGTTTTTGTGGTTTGAGCAAGAGCTCATTGACTGGTGGAAAAACTACTCTGAAATGACAGATATGCCATTAACAGGGGAACAAGGCCTCATTCACTCTGTTGAAGATATTGAGCACCTACATTTTGAGTTAGAAAATGCATTGTCGCACAGAGCACACGTGAGACAACGTGCTATTGAACAATTACCCTGTGCTAAACAAGCCATTGACACGATCATCCAAGTACTTAAAAAAAACGCGTTAAAAGAGTAGCTCACGGACTATTCTAAGATCAATGTAATAGCAAAGATTATTGGAACCGACAGATTATAAATTCAATTCCGACATCATGATTTCCGCAAGCTTGAATTCGACTAAATTATCAATGTCGACTGAATGATTTTGTGACATGACATACGCATAAATATTGTCAGAAAGATAAAAATTGCTTTCTTGCAAAAACCGGTTTGTATCAACTAAATAAATCGCTCCATTCAAGCGATAGTATGTTGGTAAATCTTGGCTTCGAGCATTTTCCTTGAGAAACTTAGATAAAAAGTCATCCATGCGTAAACTTTCGTCCAGCTTATTTGCCCATTGCGGTGGGTGCTCGCAAGGACAGACACTTACCACGGCATCTCCGCCTCTTTCAAACATTAGCTCGATTGCTGCATCAATATCCTTTACGCCACGCAAAGGAGAGGTCGGCTGAAGCACAATGACATAATCGTAATTAACCCCTTGTTCAGTCACAAATGACAAGCAATGCTTAACTACGTCAACGGTTGTTGCATGATCACATGATAATTCGGCAGGCCTTAGAAAAGGCACCCAAGCCCCTAATGACTCCGATAGCGATGCGATTTCCTGACAATCGGTCGTCACTAATACCTGATCAATATACTGACTTTGTTGAGCAGCAGACAATGTCCACTCAATCAAAGGTTTGCCATTAAGTAATTTACTATTCTTGCCAGGCAAACGTTTGCTTCCTGCCCTAGCAGGCACTATCGCTAATATTTTCTTATCCTGCAAAACTACCGCCTTTCATTACATCTTTTTGAGCCTGGTAAAAATCAACCATTTTTCCAATGTCTAACCAATATTCATGTACGGGGAACATCGAAACAAGATCATCGTTCGCTAAGCAATTCTCAATTAAGTCAGTCATATCTACACGTTGGTTTCGTGAAACTCGGGCGATCAATGCTCTACTCACTACGTAAACGCCCGCATTGATAAAATATTTATGCGTTGGCTTTTCTACCAAACTGGTGATACGAGCCCCCTGAGATTGCACTACACCATAAGGAATTTGGTATTCGTCTTCACGAACACACATCGTACACAAAGGTTGATATTCGTTGTGATAACTCAATAATTGTTCAAAATCGATTTTAGTCAGCACATCCCCATTCATCATAATGATGGGTAAATCAGGTAAATCGCTAGGTAACAAACCTAAACTGCCACCGGTACCCAAAGGTGTTTCTTCATGCACATAGTGAATGTCTACACCCCACTTGGAGCCATCACCAAAATAGCCTTTAATCGATTCAGGTAAATAATGCGTAGAGATATAAAATTGATGAAAACCTGACGAAACGAAGCTTTCCAAAATTGTTTCAAGTATTGGCTTGTCGCCAAGTTTTAAAAGCGGCTTAGGGCAGTTATCGGTGAGAGGTCTCAAACGAGTGCCAAAACCGCCCGCCATCAAAAATACTGGATTATCATATTTTCGACGCTTATATAATTTCTGCATCGTTTCAAGACCAACCAGCACGCCTTCTTTCACCAAAGGAATAGCCATTAAACCGTCGCTATTCATAATATTCAGCAAGCGACTCTTAGATGTGCCTTCTTCCGCAACGACAGGCGATTTGTGCATGACATCCGTTATAAGCGTATCCATAGTTAAATGGCGAAGTAAGGCACGGCGAATATCACCATCCGTTACTATACCAAGTAGGTGGCGAGATTCATCCGCAACCAATGCCAATTTCAACGCGCCTTTGTCAATTACCTCTATGGTTTCTTCCATAGTGGCCGAGGGAGGCACTAAGATACTTTGCCAATCATGATTCATAATACGCCTCGTAATTCATCATCTTAAATGCTTGTCTTATGAAAAGTCTGCAATAATTGCACCAAATTACCGATTACAAGACCTGCATTAAACTTCATCGTTATCTATGATATCGCCCGATTGGTAATTTTTTTGAGCTTTTCTTGTCAGTAATTCCCAATAACGCATAGGTGAGATGCCCGTTCCAGGACGCATTATTGACGTGTTATCAACTGTAAACATTTGCCCAGCTTTAATATTTTCATTTGCTACAATACTTTTTCGGGCAACACGGCTATTTTCAATTTCTGTCTGTGAAGGCTTCTTGATTGGCGCTCCCTTTGCCATTTCAACCGTTCTAATTTGAACGACCATTTCGGCTAATTCATCGGGCTCAATAGATGCGGCATGATCAGGTCCTGCCATGTTTCTATCTAAGGTAAAATGTTTTTCAATGACACTTGCCCCCATTGCAACCGCAACTGCAGGAATGAGTAATCCTTCAGTATGATCAGAATAGCCTATAGGCAACTTAAACTCTTCAGCCATTGTCTGCATGGCTGATAGATTAACATGCTCGATAGGTGCTGGGTATTCAGAGGTACAATGAAGTAAAGTGACGTTTGCTTGTAGCGCTTTTTGTCCAGCTTCCGAATGCATGACCTGATAACAAGCGTCAAGGTTTGCTGGCAGTGTATTGGCTGAGTTAACCATACCAAATGCAAGTGTCGCTAATGCGTCTGAAATTTCGCGCAAGGTCGCCATGCCTGTTGAAACAATCAACTGACAGCCTGATTTAGCATGTGCCAACAAATATGGTGCGTTAGTAATTTCACCCGACGGAATTTTCAATAACGCCAACTCCATGTGGTTGACTAAGAAATCAAGGCTCTTTAAGTCAAACGCGGTACTCAAATAGCAAATTCCACGCTCATCGCAATGTTGCTTCACCATAAGATGCTCATCAAAAGACAATTCTAGACGCTTTAGCATGTCAAACTGAGACTCTTGTCGACCAATATTTCGACTTTGATAATTTGCTTGTTTAGCGTCTTTTGTTACGAGCTGTTCCGTTACATAGGTCTGAAACTTAATGATATCGACGCCACTCGCTACTGCGGCATCAACTAACGCAATAGCAGTCTGTAAACTGCCATTGTGGTTAACACCCGCTTCAGCGATGATAAGCGTATTACTCATGGGCAATTCCTTATAAATACTTCCCATACACTAATCTGAACTGTGAGGAAGATCATAAAATGCTTTTGGTCTAATTTGTGTACAGTCAAAAGAGAGTAACGTGGCTAATATTTTCTCAGACGCATCCCCTTGTCCATAAGGGTTTTCTACATTTGCACTTAACCGCTGATGTTCATCAGATAACGCATGTTGTAAACATTGACTGATTTCTGCTTCTGACTCTCCACAGTGAAGCACACTTTCTGCCGCTATCCTCCCTAGCTGACGACTACCAATATTAACAGTTGGTACGCCACAACTGGGAGCCTCAATTATCCCACTTGAAGAATTTCCAATAACTACGCTAGCCAATTGCATTGCTGACAAGTATCGTATGCGCCCCATTGATTGCGTTAAATACACGCGCTGAGGATACTTCGCCTGAAAGTCTCGTAAAACACTAATCAACTGTCGGCCAAATGTATCGGCATTTGGATAAGTGATAATGACATTGTGTGGCGTCGACTCAAGTACCTTTAACAAAGCGAGTAATGCTGTTTTTCCACCTTCTTCACTTAATGTTATTGGATGATATGTCATTAAAGCAAAATCACCTTTCCAATCGAGTTGTAACGACGACATCAATGAAGCTCTGTCTAACAGTTCTAGTTTTTGTAAATTATCTAGTCCTGGGGCTCCGTAGTGGTGCACATTACTTGGCTGTTCTCCCAATTGAATCACTCTGCGCCGATAACTTTCAGTTGAAGTAAAATGGAGGTGTGACATTTTAGTTATTGAGTGTCTAATCGCATCATCAATGACCCCTTCTGTTAATTCACCACCATGGATATGAGCAATCGGAATTTGTGCAATCATTGCCGCCTGTGCAATAGCCAAAGCTTCAAACCTATCCCCAAGTAATACGAGCATATCGGGCTTTAACCGAGCTAATGACTCTGCAGCGGAAATAGTCGCGAGACCTAGTGATTTAGTAATACCTACAGGTGATTCAGAAGATAATAGAAACTCAAGTCGGTCGGCAATTTCAAAACCATCTTGTTCAATCTGTTCAACGGTATAGCCAAACTCTGGTGAAAGATGCATTCCACCGACAATTAATTGCAGCTGCGCGTCACTTGCCAGAATGTTTCTTAGCAACCAATAAAGCAAACCATACTCTGCGCGTGTGCCTGTGAATACAGCTATTTTCTTGTTGCCAGCAATAATTGGCTTATCTTTGATGGCGGTCATAAATTATAAATATCATGTTTATATTTGGCTAAGTTGTCAGATTGCGTGAACCAATGGATTGTCTTTTCCAGCCCCTGATTAATATCAAATTTTGGCTCGAAACCTGTCAACTGATATATTTGTGTATTATCACACCACAACCGAAATACCTCTGACTTTTCAGGTCGTTGCCTTTGTTCATCAAATACAAATTCAACGTCACTTTTCATCAGTTTTTTGATAAGTAAAAGAGTATCTTTCACACTGATTTCATAATTAGAACCAATATTCACAGTTTTGCCAATCGCTTGTTCACATTCCGCGAGCGCAATAAATCCGCGACAGGTATCTTCAACAAAATTGAAGTCTCGGGTTGGCGAAACGTCACCAAGCTTTATTTGTTTTTCGCCGTTTGCTATCTGCGTAATTATGGTAGGAATGACAGCTCTTGCAGATTGACGCGGCCCGTAGGTATTAAAAGGTCTTGCTATTGTTAAGGGTAAATCAAATGCATTAAAATAACTCATTGCCATAGCATCTGCACCAATCTTACTTGCGCTATAAGGAGACTGCGCTTGTAATGGATGTTTCTCATCGATAGGTACGTACTGGGCGGTGCCATATACTTCGCTAGTGGAAGTATGAATAATGCGCTTAACTTTATTGTCTAGACTAGACTGACATATGTTTAATGTCCCTGTCACATTGGTTTCTACATAAGTTTGCGGTGCGACATAAGAATAAGGGATGGCGATCAGTGCCGCCAAATGGAATACGATATCTACACCTTCAGTGATGTTACGACAAAAATGAGGATCTCGAACATCACCACATACAACTTCAATATCTGGTAGGCAAGTTATATCTTCTAACCACCCCCAATTATTAAAAGAGTTATATTGGGCTAGTGCACGCACCCGGTAGCCTTTATGAATTAACAACTCTACTAAATGCGATCCGATAAACCCGTCAGCGCCAGTTACTAAGGCTAAAGGTTGTGACATTTTGATTCCTTATTGCAAGATTATTTTATCGTCGATTGGACTTGGAAACATTATGGTAGGCATTTACTGCTTTTACACCTTTTGTCAGTTTCATCGTCTCTTGTTGAAGGGAGTTCTTTACTTCTTTAACCAACGTTAACTGTTCTTGGTCTTCTTGTGCAATCTCTCTAAGGAACTGATGATAACGCTCAAATTCATCTTCGGACGCAGGCAAATTATGGACAAATCCATCAAGCTGCTTCAACAAATTTAAGCGCTGTTCAAGCACTTGATTTAGACTTCTATAGTCTTGAGATTCTAAGAGCTTTTTTAACTGCACATTTAGTGAGAGTATTTCATTTTGCTTTTGCGCAATTTGATTCATATGAATACTACCCCTCTAAGTTTCCGTGTAAATCTAATATGATAAGCGATAAAACGCAGTTCATCTAACTGTTTTTCCAACCAATTAAATTAAACTTAACACAGAGCTCCCAATGGATTTAGCGAATCAGCGACAGCTTTACAACTCGAACCCCAAACAAAAACGATTTCAACGTTTTTCCATTTGTTAGATGGTTGAAATTTAATGAAGGGTAACTTGGGCTAAATTTTGACAACAAGCAATCACTTTGTAAACAAGCTGGGTTCGGCAAGGCCATTTAGCATACCTTTGCAGCTAGCAATTGACAGTTTTAATTTAATGATTAAGTTAGCCCACGACCGTCATGCGCCAATAGCTTCAGAATGCTTTTTCTGTTTAAGCTGTTCTAAGCCATCCTGTTTAGCTTCCATAGGCATGTCTCGCCACGCATCTCGAAGGGGCTTAATATAAGTTTGCACTTCATCCAGCCCAGCTGTTTCTAAGGTAACATTAACGTTGTTTAGAATAACGATACATGCGCTATACAAATTTTCAAAATTGGCGGAAATTTCTGGTTGAGATTCCTTGTCTAATGCATTAATTAAAGCAGTCAAAATATTGACAGACTTAGTCATTAATTTTGACTTAGTATCCAAATCTTTTCGCTCTATTGCACCTTTGGCCTGAGCAATACTCTCAAGCAAGCCGTCATACATCATTACAATGATTTGGTGAGGATTCGCCGAAAGTATTGAACTTTCTATATTTACTTTTTTATAGGCTTTTAAATTCTGTCTCATGAGTTACACTCCTATGTCAAACTAGTTCTTTGAACTAGAAGGTAAGGCAAGTGCTGACGTTAGCCAGTCACTTGTAGCATTATAGTAAGCAACGGTCGAATCTAGAAATGAAAAGCGACTACGTAACGTTTCTTCGTAATCTCGCAACTTTGCTTCTAAAGCCGCGTATTCATCATCAATACCTTTCAATTCAACACTTAATGCGCTATTACGCTCTGTAAGTGTCCCGTTACTACCGATGTAACTATCAATTAATGTCATTAATTGACTCGTTACACCATCAGTTGATGCAAAAAGCTCGCCAACATCATTCAAATTATTCTCTAACGCATCAGCTAACGCTTCTGTACCGCTAGGTAATGTCCCTATGCTTACCGCTGAGACCTCTAATTTACCATAGCGATCTAACGTAATACCGATATCGTCAAGTGAGTCAAAACTTCCAGATAAACCAGACACAGAGCCTGTTACAATATTCACTAATTGAGATTTAATGGAACGAATATTCGGATCAAATGCTAATGCGCCAGACTCCGCATTGGATAAATCATCAAGCGTACTAATCAAAGCGTTGTAACTATTAACAAAGTCCTTTACCAATTTATCGCCATTTTCCTCGTCCTGAGAAATCGTTAACGTTGTAGGGTTGCCAATATTCTCAACTTTTGCAGTGATAGTCACATCTTCAATCGAATTTTTAAATTCATTGGAACTACTAGTTACAGTGTTGCCATCGATTTTAATCGTAGCATCCTGTGCTACTTGATTTGTCGTATTGTTAGTTGAAATATTGTCAAGCGAAGCATCGGATGTCGTCACAGTTAACGCATTGGCAGCGCCAGTGACTTCAGACGTATAAGTCAAATAAGTACCAGCATCCGTATTTATGATATTAGCGACAATACCAAAGTTATCACTTGCCTGATTAACTTTATCTCTTATATCCGATAACGTATCAGTGGCATCAATTATTACATCAAAAGTATCGGTACCATTCGCTAAAGTTAAAGTGCCGGACCCTACCGTGTCTGAAGAACTGGTAAAGCTTTGCGACTGTAACTGTGTACCATAGGCAAGTTGAGTGACTTCAATAGAAAAACTACCATTGCTTGCAAAGCCATTCGTTGTTACATCTATATCGCTAGTCGAAACATCGATGACTTGCTTATTGAAGTCTTCTAAATCTTCTAATTTCTTAAGCGTAGTTTCAAAAGTAGAGAGTGCGGACTTAAAAGAGCCTACGCCTGACAATTCTGTAGTTAGGCGATCTTGCTTTTTCTGCAATCGCAGTTCTGTAGGTATTGCTTCAGCATTAATATATGCCTCGATAATCCCTTCTAAATCTAATCCAGAGCCTATCCCAGCGGATGTAATATTCATGTTGCCTACCTACTTAAAGTTTTAGCTAGTAACTTACGTCACAATGTTAATACCTATACTTTTTCATCAAGAAGTATACCAGTTTTTCGATCAACATCTTGTCTCAACTCAACAATTCGTTGCGCTATCTCCAGCACTTCGTCAGATGGAAACTGTTTAATCAATTCCTTGGTATCTGCATCAAATACCTTTATGATCGTTTTGTCACTCCCGTCATCTTGTTTAAAGTTTACACTTCGTAATGGTAGACTCATAAACTCGGTGATGGTTTCAATTGCGTCTTCGATTTCACTTGCTAACGGTTCGCTAACTTTCGCCTCTGCTTGCTCTTGTTGTTTTTTTTCTTGATTTAAACGAGTTTCTTCTTGGCGTTGAACTTTAGTCAGCTGCTCCTTCTCTTTTGCGATACGATGAGCCTGTGTGTCGTCTGTTGGTTGGACAACGGAAGTGCGACCAAATTCAATCGATTGGCCATTGGTACTTTTATCTATCGCTATCTGCGTAGTCATAAATACCTCCTATCACTAACTTTAGATGCGAAAATGACACTCTAATATTGAGTGCCATTTTACAGTCTTAAACTATCAGTCTACTACTATAGTAATGACAATGCTATTTGTGGTTGCTGATTAGCTTGCGCTAACATTGAGCTTGACGCTTGTTGCAACACAGTGCTTCTTGCTAAACGCGCGGTTTCTGCTGCGAAATCAGTATCTTCAATGCGTGAACGCGATGCTGATACGTTTTCTGCAGTATTGTCGTTACTACGAATTACTGAGTTGAAACGGTTTTGTTTGGCACCAAGGTCCGCACGTACATCGTTAACTGTTGCTAATGCAGCGTCAAGTTGAGTAATCATTGATTGCGCGCCAGTAAATGTCGAAATGTTACCATTAACACTCACACCACCTGCACTTAAATTAGCGCTGATTTCGATACTGATCGTTTGTCCTGCGTTTGCGCCAATTTGGAATCCTTGAACATAAGAGCTATCTAATAACTTCACGCCACCGAACTCAGTATCTTGTGAAATACGTGTTAATTCTGTTGCAAGCTCTTGATACTCTGCATCCAATGCCTGACGGTCAGCATCAGTGTTTGAGCCGTTTGAAGACTGTACTGAGATAGTACGCATACGCTGTAAGCTGTTTGTATACTCATCTAATGCTCCTTCAGCAGTCTGCGCTAATGAAATAGCATCGTTAGCGTTACGAGATGCTTGATTTAGACCATTAATCTGAGCCGTTAAACGACTTGAAATTTGAAGGCCCGCAGCATCATCTTTAGCGCTGTTGATGCGCTTACCTGATGACAGGCGTTGGTAACTAACTGATAAGTCATCTGTTGAACGAGCTAGCTGACGCTGTGAATTTAATGATGCAATATTACTATTTACTACTAAAGCCATGATAAATGCCTCCGGGTTTACTACCCTACGTTGATTTATTAACTTTCGAGGCTAAACTTTAGTCTTCATTGCCTCTTGAACTACTTATCGGCGACTTAAAAATTAACTTTAAACTTTTTTCAGAAAAAGTTTAATAAAAACACCAAAACCTTTATAACCAACTATTTATTAATAAGTTTTTTATGTTATTCCTTTTACTTTATCGAGAATGAAAATACATAAAATAGGCTTTTAAGTCGATAAAGCATCTGCATTAAGGGGGTTATTCGCTTATCCTTCAAGAAAATACTTAACACAAAAAGCCGCATAAGCGGCTTTTAATTAACGGTAGTATTGTCGAAACTATTTATTGTAGTAATGACAACGCTATTTGAGGTTGCTGGTTAGCTTGCGCCAACATAGAACTCGATGCTTGCTGCAGTACAGATGTACGTGCTAGAGCTGCAGATTCCGAAGCAAAGTCAGTGTCTTGGATACGTGAGCGAGAAGCCGCTACGTTTTCCGCAGTATTTTCATTACTACGGATAACCGAAGAGAAGCGGTTTTGCTTCGCACCAAGGTCTGCACGAATACCTGTAACTGTAGCTAATGCGCTATCAATTGTACCAATCATTGATTGCGCACCAGTGAAGGTTGAGATAGTACCGTTAACGCTAACGCCACCCGCACTCAAGTTCTCCGCTATTGAAATCGTAATGATTTGACCCGCATTTGCGCCTATTTGGAACCCTTCTTGATAAGAGCCATCAAGTAATTTAACGCCACCGAACTCTGTATCTTGTGAAATACGCGTTAGCTCCGTTGCCAATTCCTGATATTCCGCATTAAGTGCACCACGGTCTGAAGCAGTATTTGAACCGTTTGACGATTGAACCGCTATAGTACGCATACGTTGTAGTGCATTAGTAAATTCATCCAACGCACCTTCAGCGGTTTGCGCGAGTGAAATACCATCATTTGCATTACGCGCCGCTTGGTTCAAACCATTGACCTGTGCTGTCAAACGACTTGAAATTTGCAAACCCGCCGCGTCATCTTTTGCGCTGTTAATGCGCTTACCAGATGATAAGCGTTGATAGTTAGTTTGTAGATCGTCAGTAGAACGACTTAACTGACGCTGAGCATTTAATGATGCAATATTGCTATTTACGACTAATGCCATTGTTACCATCTCCTAAGTGTTATAGGTCGTGGTTCAATTGCAATCGCAATATGAAGATAGAACCACTCTTACAAAAATTTGTCACTCAATCAAATGCAGATTGCGTGCCAAAAACTAAAATTAGCTAAATAAAATTAAATAAAGACAATCCTTTTATTTGCACAAAGGTCTGTTGTGCTGCTTGCAAGGCAACTTGTGACTGTTCAAAGTCTGCGATAGCTTTTGCAAAATCTAAGTCTTCTATGTTTGAGCGTCCAGAAGAGAGGTTTAGAACTGCATCTTCGTGGTTATTCCCTTGATTTTCAGCAAGTTTTAGCCTAATACCTGCTTCCGTTCTTTTTGATGTTATGTGATTCAACGCTTCATCGAGTTGCGTCAAAATTTCTCCATAATCCACTTCATGTTGAATAGGATCGGTAGGATCTGCCCCAACATTCATCCAGTCAATCGCCGCTTTTATCGTGTCAAACACACCAATTTTTTCGTTTGGTGTAATATCAACGACATCTCCCGGCAATGGATTGCCACTTAGCTGTACTTCAATGCCATTAAAGGCAATTATTTGCCCAGGAGTGTATGCAGCAGTAGGGTAAACCACCGCCCCATTACCGTCTTCAACGCGTAAATCATTTGGGGCAGTAAAAATAAACTGATAGTCTGGCGGGTTAGTCGCAGGATCATAACTACTTGGATCGGCAATAACCGCTCTTGTTACGGCAATGCCTGACGTATTAGTAACATAATTTGCCGAAAAATCCCCGATAGCATTGGCTACATTAACAAAAACGTCATCGCCAGGTTGATTCGTTGCCACTAAAACATTTTTGGCAATTTGTATTTCTCTTTCACCGTTATCTCCCAAATAATTGACAGAATTATCTGGCTGCAATGCAAATGGCTCAATATCGATTTGGTATCCAGCAAAAACGTAACCACCGGTTTCATCCTTGGTATTGGCGATGTCTAACATTTGTGATTGATTGTTACTGGCTAGCTGTGCCAGCGCTTCCAAATCAGACGTTGATAATGTACCGTTGTTTGCTTGGATAAAAAGTCGCTTCAGATCCTGCATAAGTGTTTCAGCATTTGCTAAAGCGGTTTCCTGCAAATTATTACGATTAGTTGCTAGGGTGATATTGCGTTGGTATTTTTCAATGTTAGTTAATTCATCTTTGAATCCGAGTAATGTCCCATATGAAACAGCATCATCTTTTGCAGTAAGCACTCGCTTACCAGATGAAATATATTTCATCTGGTCATTCACTTCCGACTGCTTAGATGTAAGCTGTTGGCTATTTTGAAAATAAAATTGTGCAGTTGAAACTCTCATTGCTTATCTCCGTTAAACTGCCGCCAGTAGCGTGTCGAATATCGTATTAGCCACAGAAATAATTTGTGAAGATGCTTGGTAAGCTTGTTGAAACTTCAGCATGTTTGCAGCTTCTTCATCGAGATTGACCCCTGATGTTTCTTGCATGCGGTTAAATGCTTGTGTGAATAATGCCTCTGCCGTACTCGACACTAATTCTGCAGACTTAGCTTTAGAGCCCACATCTGAGGTAGAAATAGCCAGGCTCTGGCCAAAAGTTTCTTTGCCACCGTTGATGATGCCTTGCTCTTGCGTAAGAGCCATGAATGTTGCGTTATCACCGTTACCAATACCGAAGGCATCAATAATGGTAAATTCTTCTCTAGCTAATGCTCCCTGACCAATTGGATCTCCGCTGATTTCAATTTGAAACGCGGCTGTTGCTGGTAATGGAGGCAAATCAACAATTGCAGAGCTACCTGCGGCGAAAGTACCTGTCGCAATCGTTGGTGCAGGTGGTGGATTTGCAGAGTCATAAATGCGGTAGTCATAAGAGCCTGGTGCATTTTCATATACATCGATAGTTAAGCCAGAGTTAGTCACATTGACATAAGTTTGTGCGGCGACTGGATCAAACGTGTTAATGATTTTCAGTTCACCATCACTAACATTATTTTCGGACACTTTCACTTCAACAGCAGTACTAGCAGCAATGCCATTCCCGTCTTGCAACGTTACTTGCATAAGTGCTGCACTATTTTCTGTCGGACGAACAATAAACCTATCACCAGCTACAGGAGCACCAGAATCAATGTTAAACTCAAAGCCTAAACCTGTATCGTAGGTACTTGGTGGTGTTAACACTAATGTTTGGGTTGCGCCTGTGTTGAGGTTGGTCATCTGATAGTTAGCGCCATCCCATTCTATTTCAAACTCGTCAGTTGGTACTAAACTAATGTCGGTAATATTAACACTCGCCGCCACAGTACCTGCATTATCTGACGGTATAAGTACGCGGCTCTGCTGCATTGCAGTTGAATTAATATCAGCAAAAATATTTAACCCAGTCTGTTGATTGAGATCTAGCCCTTCAGATTGCGCTTGATTCAGCGTCTCTGAAATTGACATCGCTAAGCGATTAATCTCGCTGCGCAATTCTTTGAGGTGTACATCACGGAATTCAAATTTCGCTGCCAGTGAACCACCAACGGTATCTCCATTCAATGCCACGGCACTATTTGGCCCCATCAACTGCAATTGCGTTTCCATGGGATCCGGCTCCCCTGAAACTACGGCAACAGACAAAGGAGTAATGCCTGCAACCAATGTATTACCACTGCCAATCATTACAGTCATCACACCATTGGCGTCTTCGACTGTATTTACATTGGTAAATTCACCTAACTGCGAAATAAGCTGATCACGACGATCAAGTAAGTCGTTTGCTTGACCAGTAAGACTCTGAGATCCATTTGATTGAATTTGCTCATTAATCTTGGAAATCTCGACTGATATCTGTGAAATTTGCGCAGCAATTTGCTCTATTTCACCATTAGTCGACTTTTCTAACTGGTCAAAGTTGTCATTCAATGAGCGCAAGTCACTGGCCAAAATGCCCGCCTGACTCAATGCGATGCTTCGTAAGCCCTGATCACTAGGGTTATCGGCGATACCATTTAAGGTGTTGTAAAAGTTATTGATTGATCCCGCAACCGATTGCCCAGAAAATGACATGATTTCGTTTAATTGAGTTAAGTCTTTATGTAGCGTATCGGCATTGCCTAAATTGCTTTGGCTGAAGAGTTGTTCTTTATATGAGAATTGATTGTAAACACGCGACACATCCGTGACAAAAGTTCCCGAGCCTATAAAATTACCACCACTATAAATGCCTGTAGACGCTTGTTGCTCCGCTCTTTGACGGTTGTAGCCTTCGGTATTCACGTTGGCAATGTTGTGGCCTGTTGTCGCTAATTGCTGCTGGGCAGCCAATAAGCCTGTTACCCCAGTTTGATACAAATTAATCGACATGCGCGTTTCCTCTACAATAGTTACTCAGTAGCAACTAGCTTCAATTTGGATAGCTAGGCTTACTGGCTAGTCACTCAACAAGCTGGTTACTTTCTTTAACGTCCCCAGTATCTTGTTTGCATAATTGGGATCAGTTGCGTAACCTGCCTTTTGTAGTCCATGCAGAAATTGTTCCACATTAGAAGAATTTTTTAACGCGCCTTGATAGCGTTCGCTTGAAGAAAGGAATTTAATGTAATCGTTCACACTATCAGCAATGGAATCATATACACGAAATGGCTCACGTTTTTTCACCATAGTTCCTTGCTCATATTCAAGAGTTTCTTTAACCGCTTTGTTACCTTGCCAGCGGCTGTCAGCCTTGATATTAAAGAGGTTGTTGGAACTTTCACCTTGAGGTGTTTGAATGATTTTTTGCCCCCAGCCTGTCTCTAAGGCTGCCTGAGCAATCACCACTTCAAACGGTACATTAAGCTGTTGCTGAACACGTTTTGCAGGTTCGGTTAGTGCTGTGACAAAGTCTTTCGGCTGTTCAAACTTAGGCGATGATTTTTGGATAAATTGTGTCAATACAGAAGAGTCATTTGTTTGACGATCGTTTGTTTGATCCTTTTCCTTAACCACTAGCGACTGAGGATCGCTAACATTTTGGCGTCGTACTGCTAGCGGTACATGGTTGTCTGTACGCAATACGCTTCTTGGAGTGAAACTATCTTGATCACCGCCAAGCTGCCGAACAATTAAGTCTGCCAAGCCAAGCGCGCCGTTATTTGACAATTCTAAGCCCAATTGTTGATCATGCATGTCACGGTAAAACTTAGTCGACTCAGAGTTAAATGGGCTGTCACTCGCCAATACATCTTGCGCCTGTCGCATACTCTTAAGCAACATCTGCATGAATATCGCTTCAAACTGCTTAGCAGCACTCTCTAATGCGGCTTGTTTAGACTCTTTATCGGAAGCGTTTGACTGCTGACGAATGCTGTTTAAGCCATTTAAGTCTAAGTAATTTTGCGCTTTGTCGATTGGCGATGTCATAGCTCTATTCTCGTAATCTAGTTGTAATGACTAAATAACGATTAACTCCCCACGTAACGCGCCTGCTTGATCTAAGGCTTCTAAGATTGCCATTACATCACCAGGGCCAGCACCAACTTGATTAATTGCTCGAACCAAGGTGTTCAACGTTACCCCGGGGTTAAATACAAACATGCGGTTGTCGTCTTGGCTCACATCAACGATCGATTGATTGGTCGTAGTCGTTTCACCTTCAGAGAAAGCATCCGGCTGAGAAACGTTTTGTGTCTCGTTGATTGTTACCGTTATACCACCATGTGTTACCGCTGCAGGTAGTAGCCTTACATCAGCGCCTATCACAATAGTACCGGTGCGTGAATTAACGATAATTTTGGCTGACGGTGTATCAGGCTCAAATTCAAGATTTTCCAGCATTGCTAAGAAGCTCACTCGATCAGACACATCACGAGGTGCATTTACCCTCACAGACGTAGCATCTAACGCTTTGGCAGACCCTGCAATGAAGTCATTAATAGTATCTGCTAGCCGTTTTGCCGTACTGAAATCTGACTGACGTAGGTTAAACGTAATGTAGTCACCAGTAGCAAACGGAGAGATAACTTCACGCTCTACCGTTGCACCATTGGCAATGCGACCTACAGTAGGCGTATTCACGACGACCTTGGAACCATCTAACCCTTCTGCGCCTAAACCGCTGACCACTAAACTCCCTTGCGCAACCGCATAGGCGTTACCGTCGATACCCATTAAAATGGTACGTAACAAGGTGCCGCCTCTTAAGCTTTGGGCGCTACCCATTGAAGACACAGTGATATCAATCGTTTGGCCAGGTTTTGCAAACGCTGTCAATTCCGCATGCACTGCAACAGCAGCCACATTCTTGATCTTAGGTTTCAAATTCGCTGGCATGGTAATGCCAAAATTACTCAACATGGTTTTAAAGCTTTGTTCAGTGAACGGGCTTTGTTCCCCAGTTCCCGGTAAACCCACTACTAAGCCGTAGCCTACTAGTTGGTTTGATCGCACCCCTGCTACATCCGCTAAATCTTTAACGCGTTGCCCCTGTGCGGTTGAGCCAATGAATAAAGAAGTCAGTAATACAATTGTTGTGAAAATTTTCATCTTACAAACCCCGTTATAGTGGCCACCAAGAACTGCTGAAGAACTTTGACAACCAGCCCTGCTCTTGAACTTCTGCAAATGCCCCCGTACCTGAATATTGAATACGGGCATTGGCGACTTTACCTGAAAGTATGGTATTGTCAGACGAAATATCTTTTGAGCGAATAATCCCAGTGAGGCGAATGTATTCGTCACCGTTATTGAGCGTCATCCATTTTTCACCACGGATCATCAGATTACCATTCGGCAATACACGTAATACATGTACTGATATATTCCCACTCAAACTATTACCTTGGTTGGCTTTTGAGTCGCCTTTAAAATCAGATGATTGATTTAATCCAAACTGGATTGCGTCATCTTTAAAAGTTACGGAAGTTCCACCTAACCCCGTAATGGGGTCCAGCGTGGCACTGTTCTCTTTTTTCAATTCCGTTTTTGAATTTTTCTGTGCTTGTGTACTTTCACTTAGAATCACAGAAATGATGTCACCTACGCGTCTTGCTTTTGAGTCAGAATAAATATTGTTCACATAGTTCGGTTTAAATAATGAACCTGTTGGTACAATCGACTCTTCTTTTGCTTCCGGCAAAATAGGCGCAAAATCTGGGTCATCAGGTAGTACTTTCGCCTGTTCTACGCTGGCACAACCTGACATAACCAGCGCAAACACTAAGGCAATTGATGAATTTTTCATAATGCGCTCCTTAACCATTATAATTGTTGGTTAATGTAACTAAGCATTTGATCTACTGATGAAATGACTTTTGAATTCATTTCGTAAACACGCTGGCTTTCAATTAAGTTCACCAGTTCTTCGGTCGTATTTACGTTTGATGTTTCTAGCGCTCCTTGGACAATCATGCCAAAGCCTTCTAATCCAGGAACACCTTCTTGTGGCGCACCACTTACCGCAGTTTCAACATATAGGTTTTGACCCACTGGCTCTAATCCCGTTGGGTTAACGAAATTTACGGTATTTAACTGACCAACAACAGCATTATCAGCCTGTCCTTGTAAGCGCACCGATACTTCACCGTCTTGAGAAATAATCACTGATTGTGCGTCTTGCGGAATGGTAATTTGTGGTTGCAGTAAATAGCCTGCGCCCGGAGTTACCATGTTACCTTCGTCGTCAAGGGTAAATTGACCGTTACGTGAATAAGCTAGCGAGCCATCAGGTAACTGAATTTGAAAAAAGCCTTCACCTTGAATCATCATGTCTAATGAATTGTCAGTGGTTAGCATATCGCCTTGTGTATGAATTTTTTGAGTCGCAACTACTTTAGTACCTGCACCAAGCATTAAACCAGAAGGCATTTCAGTATCTTGCGCAGAACGTCCGCCTGGCTGGTTAATCGTTTGGTACAACAAATCTTCAAAAACCGCGCGGCTCTTTTTAAACCCTACGGTACTGGCATTCGCTAGGTTATTCGAAATTACCGCGATGTCTTTGGTTTGTGCGTCTAAGCCAGTTTTACTGATCCACAATGCTGGGTTCATAAATCACCTCTATCAATTATTCAACTAGAAAGCACGCAACAATGACGCACTACTTGCGTCAATTTCTTCAGCGGTTTTCATTAATTTCATTTGCATTTCAAATTGGCGTTGTAATGCAATCATGTCTGTCATTTCCCCGATAGGATTGACATTGCTTGATTCAAGCGCGCCACTTTGTAGGCGAACCGCTACATCAGCGTCTTCAGGATTACCGTCTTTACGGCGATATAGCCCATCAGCGCTCTTTTCAATCATTCGAGTATCTGGGTTAACCAACTTTAGTCTGGCAACTTCTTCTTGAATGGTGGCTGGCGCGCCTTCAGGTTGCACCATGACAATGCCATCATGGCTAATTTGAATGTTGTTTACAGGTAATGGCAAAATTACCGGGCCGGTGTCTCCCATGACCAAATTGCCATCGGGTGTTTTTAAATTGCCATTTTCAGTCAGTGTTAGATGACCATCTCGGGTAAATGCTTCTGTGCCATCGGGCGTTTGCACAGCCAACCATCCATCGCCATTAATAGCAACATCAAGATCACGACCAGTGGTTTGAATCGTACCACTGTCAAAGTTTTGGCTAGCGCGTTCTGTCATGGCAAATACGCGACTTGGCATGCCTTCACCAAACGCCTGCATTGCCCTTGCTTGCGCCAAATCGGCTTTAAAGCCTGTAGTTTTGGCGTTTGCCAGGTTATTGGCATTCACTGATAAAGCATGCATGTTTTGTTTCGCACCGCTCATGGCGATGTATAGCATCTTATCCATAATGAACTCCTGCTAATGACTGTTACAACTAATGCTTAGATAACTGCAAGATGAATGCCAATGGTGGGTATACGAGGTGAGAGAGTGATTGAAGGAAGGAACTGAAAACAAAAAAACGCATTAAGTTACTTGAACCTAATGCGTTTTAGCTAACTGAAATTACGATTTAATTATCGAATCTGTAGAATCGTTTGGTTTAGCTGATTATCTACTTCTAGTGAACGAGAGTTCGCTTGGAAGTTACGCTGTGCAGAAATCAAATCAATTAACTCAGTCGTTAAGTTAACATTTGACTGCTCAAGTGCTGAAGAGTTAATGGTACCAAACGTACCTGAACCCGCTTCACCTGCCAAACCTTCACCCGACAACAGGCTTTCTTTCCAACTGGAGTTGCCCACTTGCGTTAAGCCTTGCTCATTAGCAAAGTTAACCAATGCGACTCGCGATAGTGGTGAAGAAGTACCGTTACTGTAAGTGGCACGAATCAAGCCGTCAGTACCAATATCTATCCCCGTTAATCGACCTACCGCCAAGCCATCTTGCTCCAGAGACGTTACCTCAAAGTTTGAGGCAAATTGCGTCGGTTCATTTGGATTTGGCCCACCAGTATCCAGATTGAAATCTACGGTTATGTTTTGAGTCAGATCGGCACCATTGGTCAAAATATTAGTCATAAAATTCTGGGTTGTTATTGATGCGGGTGTTTGCGCATTAAAATCACCACCACTTGTAAAGACAAGTTGAGCTCCCAAAATGTTAGCCTGACTCCCTGCTACAGTAGCGTCGTGAGTTGGGTTAGCGATACTACCTGTGCCACCTGGGACATCCAACATTACACCATCCACGGCCGTATACATCATCCATGAATTTGGATCCGTTGTAGGGTCTTCCTTAATAAAGTAGTAGGTCATAATATGACTGTCCCCCAATGAATCATAGATAGTCACTGAGGTTGAGTGGTTAAAAGTCAAGGGATCTGTTGGATCAAAACCTACAGGTGCACCAGTAATATACGAATCACCCGCCGGTAAGTTCATGCGTATATCAACTTCAGCTGACTTTTGCGGCGCGCCAGAAGACGTAGGTATCTGAATTGGACTCGCCGTACTTAAACTTACCGAAGCAGAAGAACCATCTGGGTTTACCGGGAAGCCAAGCAAATGGCCGCCTTGAGAGTTCACCACGAAGTTATCAGCGTTTAGTTTAAACTGACCAGCTCGAGTATATGAGGTTTCTAAACTATCTAATTCAGGTACCGTTGCAAAAAAACCATTACCCGTAATCGCTAAATCAAGTGCGTTGTTGGTAAATTGAATACTACCTTGTGAAAACTGTTGTGCTACATCTGAAGTGAGTACACCATCACCCACTTTAGTCTTACCTGATGCTAATAATGAAGATGCGTAAACATCGACAAATTCAGCACGCGACTCTTTAAAACCCGTGGTATTTACGTTAGCAATGTTGTTTGACGTAACGTCCAAATCTTTTTGGGCTGCGGTTAATCCGCTCAGTGCGATATTAAAAGCCATAAATCACCTCTTTCTCAATTTTGTTTACAACGAAAACGACGTTAACCTTCAGACACTTCAACTACGTCTGTTAATTTCATCGTACTACCGCCGTTTAAGTTCAATAAAATACTACCGCCTGCTCCTGCTAGCGTTACACTGTCTACTTTGCGATAAGTCATCGCTTGCAATTCTGATGCCTGACCGTCGACAAGACCAGCAATTCGGAATCGGTATGCACCAGCTGGAGCCATATCACCGTTAGTCATTTCACCGTTCCAGGTAAATATAGACTCACCCGATGCTACGTCACCAACCGGTACCGTTTGAATAATCTCGCCAGCAGCGTTTTCTACATAAATATTAACGTTGCTTGCTGGTTTATCACTGACCAGCTTACCTTTCACTGATTCGCTTTCGTCACGGCCAAACACGTTATCGTCTACCAAAACGCTACGCCCTACCAACGAGGATGCTTGTAACGCTTGGCTTGATGACATAGACGCAGCAAACTCAGTAAAAGAATCATTTAACTGAGATACACCATCAGTGGTAGAAAATGCAGTCATTTGCGAAATCATCTCGTTATTCTCAACCGGTTTAGTTGGATCTTGATACGACAACTCTTTTGTTAACAAGGCAAAGAAATCTTCTTGCGTTAACATGCCATCATCTTTTTGTGCGGTTTTGTATTCTTCTTGTTGCCAACGCAACGATTCGAGTGGACTACCGCCTGAAACTGAAGAAGTCATAGTTGCTCCCGGTTAAATGTTATCGTTGACCCAACATAAGTGTTTTATTCAGCATATTTTTCGCTGACTCTGCCAGTTGCACGTTAGTTTGATATGAGCGTGAGGCCGAGATCATGTTAGTCATTTCTTCTACTACGTTAACATTGGGCTTATAGATATAGCCGTCTTTGTCTGCCATAGGATGTCCTGGCGAATATTCCACGTTGAGTGGTTTGTCGCTTTCAACAATGCCCAGTACTTCAACACCTACAGCGCCTTCTTGACCCGCGGCAGCTTTTTGCATCTCAGCGGCAAACACTGGATGACGCGCTCGGTAAGTTTGGTCAATACTGCTGCTGACACTATCTGCGTTTGCGATGTTACTTGCGGTGGTGTTCAAGCGGACAGATTGTGCGCTCATTCCCGTGCCAGATATGTCAAATACGTTAAATAAGCTCATTACCCTTGACCTCCAGATATCGCTTTTTTCAAGCCTTTGATTTTACCGTTCATAAATTGAAGACTTGCTTGATAATACATTGAGTTTTCTAGATACAAGTTTCGTTCCATTTGTGCATCTACGGTATTGCCATCACCTGTATCAGGTTGATCTGGCACACGAAATTGTACGCTACTTGTAAATTCGGTACGTACGTCAAAGTGTTTTTCATGGGTTTTTCTCATACCTGTTTGCTGCTTGCTAGCAGCCTGTTCAAGTGCTTTTTGAAAATCCATGCCTTTTGCCTTATAACCCGGCGTGTCGGCATTTGCGATGTTACTCGCAATAACTTCAGCATTTTCAGCTCTCACTTTTAAACTGGCGGGATGAATACCAAACGCCTTATCAAAACTAATGGCCATAAACCGTACCTCCTAACTAATGCTTTTGAGATACAATTTTTATGCCATTATGAAGGTTGAGTGGTTATTTGGAAGAAAGGATTGCACTCGCCTAACAAATGTTAGTAGCACCGTTATTGGCGCCTGAAACACATTTTATGTACTAGTTTAGTAATGTTAACTAGTCTGCTAAGCGCTTATATGCTGTTGTTTTTAGAGAGGTGACGAGCAACAAATTAGTAACTGTTGCTCGTTATAATATTGACGTTATTTTTTTTGATATACAATGCCTGGATTACAACGAATCATATCAAAACTTTGGTTGAGTCCTGACAGTGATTCCGATGCGCCAAGGAACAAATATCCACCATTATTTAATACGCCATGAATTTGTGACAATATTTTGGCTTTGATTTCAGGTGAGAAATAAATAAGCACATTACGACAAAAAACGATATCAAATCGTCCCATTAGCGAATAACTGTTCAGCAAGTTTAAGTGGCGAAAACTGACCATTTTTTTAATCGGTTCTTTCACCTTATACATGCCGTTATCACCAGGTTCGAAAAAAGCACGTTTACGCTCCGCAGACAACCCGCGAGATAAAGCAAGGCTATCATAGTGTGCGTATTTGCAATGTTCTAACATTGTATCTGAAATATCGGTACCGATGATTTGCGCACCACCTGGAAACGCTCCCGGCGTCCGTTGCAAATATTCGCTAATGGTCATAGCAATAGAGTAAGGTTCTTGGCCTGACGAACTGGCAGCTGACCAAATTTTAAGTGGCGTACGTTGCCCTTTAAAATCGGGTAGCAATCTACTTTTGAGTAAGTCGTAGGGATACTCATCACGAAACCACAATGTTTCGTTAGTTGTCATAGCATCAATCACTGCGGCACGTAATTGCCGCTCTACAGGGCTCAATGTTCGTGCAACTAATTCTCCTAATGACCCAACGTCAAATTTAGACATCAACGGCGCAAGACGGCTTTTGACTAAGTATTGTTTATTTTCACCTAGCACAATGCCGCATTGCTGTTCTAAAAATTCACGAAACTGATGATAACACTTATCATCGAGTTGTCTGGCTGACACTATACAATTCCTGCCTTAAATATCTAATTCTTATAAACGCTATTCATTTACTTCATCATTTTTGAGCCATTTTTTCACAGCAGTGGCTAGCTCATCAGGATGAAATTTAGGAATAAAGTCCTCTGCACCCACCTTCTCAACCATAGCATTGTTAAATACTCCGCTAAGTGATGTATGCAAAATTACTGGCATTGAACGCATGCGCTCGTCTGCTTTAATCTCAGCAGTTAATGTATAACCGTCCATTTCTGGCATTTCAATATCAGAAATAAGCAATGCCACTTTTTCATCTAATCGATTGGGGCATTCTTCAGAAATAGCACGTAATTGATCTAGCGCATCTTGACCATTTTTTGCTAACAACATATTTAAGCCTAGCGGTTCCAAAGCACGTTTTACCTGATTACGCGCAACAGTAGAATCATCAGCGATCATGATGACACGATCACCAAGACTCTCGCCCACAGTTACATCTGCGATGTCTTCACTAAGCTCAGTAGAAACTGGGGATATTTCGTTCAAGATTTTTTCAACATCTAAAATAGAGACCATTTCGTTGTCTATTTCAGTCACTGCCGTTAAATAACTTGATTTACCCGCACCTTCGGGTGGTGGCATAATATCTTGCCAGCTTAACGTAGTAATACGTTCCACACCTGCAACAAGAAAGCCCTGCACACTGCGGTTATATTCGGCAATGATAATGAATGAGCTATCTGTATTTTGAATTTCTGGCCCGCCCGTCGCTTTGCTTAAGTCGATAACAGAAATTGTTTGGCCACGAATATGCGCGACCCCTTTGATATAAGGATCTTGGTGGGGAAACGACGTTAAAGGTGGGCATTGTAAGACTTCTCTTACTTTAAATACGTTAATGCCAAAACGTTGGCGTCCAACAAGCTTAAACAGTAGTAATTCAAGTCTATTTTGACCAACCAGCTGAGTACGCTGGTTGACTGAATCTAGTATTCCGGCCATACAAACCTCTTGAAAATCGTCCAATAACGGCTAAATGCAATTAAAGGCACAATTCTTGATTGTACACATATATGTATATTTAAGTGCCCTATTTTTGACACTTAAGTATAAATACACGAGCTTATAGTAAGCATAGTCGACTATTTCGATTTCCCTAGTAATAGATTACAAAATTTATGAGTAAATTAAAGGTTTTAATCACAAACTATCTTGTTCTGGTTTCGGCATTACAAATTGCTGCGGCCCAATCGTTTGATAAAGACTATATTGAGCAATTGGCAGCTGATGTTGTAAAGCAGCAATACAGTGATAAACCAGACGAGCAATTAACCGTTACGGCAAACGAAATAGATCCAAGAATTATTATTAGGCCTTGCCAGCAAGCATTAGTCGCAAATATACCTGAAAATTCTGGCGGTAGAAACGTAAATGTGAAAATTTCTTGTTTTGATTCAACGCCATGGCATATGTTTATTCCGGTAAAAGTCACTCATACCGTGCCCGTTTTGGTTGCAGCTAGACCGATTAGCAAAGGCACGACGCTTGATCACTCAAATGTAGAAGTAATTCAGAAAGACATTTATAAGCTTCGTCGAAGCAGTATAGATGACGCAGAACTAGTCATTGGCGCACGCGCTAAAAGAAGCCTGTCTAAGGGCACACCAATTTCAATGAAGAGTATATGCATGGTATGCCGAGGGGATAAAGTGACTATAGTGGCAAAAGGTGAAACCTTTGCGATTAAGACAACAGGAGTTGCATTGCGAGATGGTAGCATTGGTGATCAAATCACGATAGAGAATGAACGTTCCGGCCGCAAAGTAGTTGGTCAAGTTGCAGCTATAAATAAAGTGATAATTAATTTATAATTTAGTTAATGATATCAGCAAAAATGCCGATAAATAGATAGAAATGTAATATCGCTACGCAAAGGTTTTTTTATGTCTATAAATATCAACAACTTGCAAAACAACAACCCGATTAAGCAAAAGGTTGAACAGCAAAATCAGGTAAAACAGCAAGCGGCACAATCTCAAGCTAGCGCGACTCAAGCTAAAACGGCTAGTCGAGATTCTGTATCTTTAACGCCGCAAGCTCAACAGTTGAGCGAGTTGCAAAAAAAAGCAGCAAACGCACCGGAAACCAATCAGAAAAAAGTTGAACAACTTAAAAAGGCGATTGCATCTGGTGAATATAAAATTAACCCCGAGAAATTGGCAGCAAGTATCGCTAATTTTGAGTTTAGCTTAGATTAAGGTCAGATCATGGCAGACGGTTTCAATCCACACGACAAACTCCAGCAACAGTGTAAGCAATTGGAGCAACTAGAAAGTTTATTGAATACCGAAAGAGCCATTTTGGAATCGCGAGATCCTGATAAACTCATCAGTGTTGCTGAAGAAAAAAATTCGTTACTTGTCGCTATTCAAACCATAGATACTGAGTTAGGCCAAAGCCTGCAATTTAAAGAAGAAAAATCGCAGGGACTACACGACGAAATACTACAGAAAACTGAAGATTTACTTTTAAAATGTAAAGATATCAACCAAGTGAATGGGCAAATTATTGAGCATTCTCAACTAGCCGTTGAGCGTATGAAATCGTCGTTATTACAAAGCCACAATAAATCTAGCGTAACCTACGATGCTAAAGGCAAGGCCAGCGGTGGACAATCAAGTGTTGGTATAAAAGCGTAGCAAACCAACATTTTTCTATTCTTATTTTCAAAAGTGTAATTTTTGCTGAGCGCGCAGCAGTCGCCCTTCGGCAGGCACAGCATATTACGAGATAAAGATTACCCTTCGATACGTCGTTCCTCCTACTCAGGGCGAACGTTTTGATAACTTTGTTCGTGCTTTCTATTCGGGCGTACGGACAGATATTTTAACGGCCTCCTTGAATTCAACAATATTGGCGCCAAATAAAGTTATGAACTGATGAGCCAGTTCATCGGAGTCGTGTCCATATTTTTTCAGGGAGTAGAATCATGAATTACCTTGTTTTAGTTTCCTTACTCATATTGCTGTTAGCTTCATTGCCAGCCTATATCATATACACTAACGAAAACTCGACAAACAGCACCCTATTCTGGCGATTATATTTTTCAGATTCATTACCAAGAGTTTTTCTCACAACCATTGGCTTTCCCGTTATCGGCTTAATAAGTGTATTCAACATCGCCAAGAGAGCTAAGAGAAATCAAGATATCACGTACGCCAACTGGATTTCAGCGGGGTTAACGTTAAGTTGGACTTTATTATTAATATTTATATTGATGAACTAAACCGTTTATTTCGATAGAGAAAATAGCTACGAAGATTTGCCAACGATAAAGTATTTGAAAGGATAATTTGTGCGACTCAGCCAATAACTGAGTCGCTTAAACATTTAGTAATACTCTACGCGTTTGATTTCTCTGTCTCTTGTTGATGCGATATAAATATCGTAAACATCTTTAAAGTCCAGATGTAATTCAGTGGTATACGTATCACCTACCGGGTAACTTTTAACTACTTTAGCGCCACGAATAACCCCTTGAATTGAGGTACGCAGAGTAGCGTTATTAACCACGAGATTTGACATTGAGGTTGAGCCATTTATTTGCTGACCATATACCTGTTCAGCTAATTCAGCGTAGGCAGCAATTTTTGATGCACTGATAGCCATTAGCATGCGCTGAGTTTCGTTTTCTGATTTTTGTAAGCTAATCGGCGCTTGGCCAATGGCTTTTAAAATTGGAAACGTTTCGGGTTTTACCGTTTGCCATTGCACGTGTTTATCATACATTGTGCTGCAGCCCGTTAATCCAACGACTGCTGTAAACATCGCTGAAACCACCAACGGCTTGATAGATTTATTCATAGTGACACCTACTGTTGGATCTCTACAGCACGCAATTCATTCACTAACATTTCGCTATCACGAATGATCATGCCATCTTTCATATGAACGTTTTCATCTTTGTCGACTTGTTCACCAATTACCCAGTGTGGAATAAACGATTGTGCCGTAGCAACAACAACGCGTGATTGCATGCCAATCATGCGGGCGTTAACCATAATGCCACCTTCTTGTTCCATCATGGTACCAGTAACTACATAGTCAATAATCTGGCGCTCAGGTAGCTCTTTCCAATCGCGGCTAAATACATAGTCGCCTTCTTTAGTCACACGGATGTGGCCCGTTGTTTTAAAATCGACAACAATCAAACCATGACGTTGGAGTTCATGAACAAAGTTCTCAGAGAGTTGATTGCCCAACCAGTTGGTAGATTCTAAATCTTTCAAATCAACGAACGAAGCAACCGCCACAGGGGTTTTAGGTGTAACAAAAGAACTGCTTTCAAGCATCTGATATGCAAGCCCTTTAACTACATCATTTATTGCATGTCGAGGTAAATTAAAGCTGTCAATTTCACCTTTGTCTTGATGAGCAATACGATAAAAATCGTCACCGCCTGATTTTGAACTCTTAAAGCCCGTCACACTACTACATGACACCAAAGCTGGTACAAGTATACATATAAGCCATTTTTTCATTGAGCTCCCCTCAACATCTCTCACGATTTAAGCGCACTATAGTTTCGCTCAAATCATTTTGTTTACTCACATCTGTGAAATTCAAAGCATATTTCACGCCAACTTTAGCGATAAGAATCTATTCAATTTACGAGTACATTTACCTTTGTAGATACGATTAGGCACAAATAATGCTTATATCAACAATACATCGCCCTACGGTTAGTTTAGCCAATGTGTTGACACCCTACAGGCATAATATATTAGGTACAGTAAAACACTCGGATACACTTATGCGCTTTGCTTTATTATTTATCGGCTTAATAATTGCGAACTTTAGTAGTCACGCGCAATGGTATGAAGCGCAAGGACATGCTTATATTAGTGGCAGCGAAACAAAAGCCGCCAGAAAAACTGCCATTGAAAATGCACTAAAAAGAGCACTTCTTGTTGCTGGCGCCTCGGTATCCAGTGTTCAACAAACGGTGAACGGTCTGTTGACGCAAGATGAAATTAGCATTCGCGCAACTGGCAGTGTTAATTCCTTTGAAATTGTCGATGAAATTTATTCCGATGATTTGGTTACCGTGACCATTCGTGCCGACATTTTTCCGCAAGGTAGGCAATGTTTCTCCGCCGACTACAAGAAGTCACTACTGCTCACGCAAAGTTATTTACTCAATCGTGAACAAGCTAACATTGGCCAAATCTATGGCATAGATAAACAAGTGATTAAGAAGTTAGCCTACAAGCTCAATGAAGAAGGCATGTACTTAGACACTAAATTGTCACTTAAAAATATGTCTGCATTCTCACGCTATAACCAAAGCTTAGACATGCCGTCGGTAAAACATTTAGCGATGACGTTGTCGAGCCTAACTGATACGCAATATGTACTATTTTCAGAAATCACCGACGTGTCATTTGGTGATGAAGCCAATAATAACTGGCAGTTTTGGCAAGAGGACGAGTTTGACCGGCAATTTGCTTTTAGCGTGTACATCTATAACGGCAACAATGGCGAACTCATGTTCGAAAAGCAATATCATAATTCAGCACCGTGGACTTACACTAAACGGAAAAAAGTTGATGTAACTGGTAAAGCATTCTGGCAGAGCGCCTATGGTATAGGTATCAACCAAACGCTTGAGCAACTGATTGCTGATATTGACGACAATATGATGTGTCAGCCAACCAGAGGACGAATTATTAATGTAAGTGGCAGTGAAATTCTAATCAACCTTGGAAGCCGTCATGGTGTAAAAGTAGGTGATGAATTTTCGCTACTGCATACTAAAAATTTCATTACAGAAAAAGGTAAGGTATACGCTGGCTTTAATGTGAGTGAATACAAAGTAAAAGTCACACAAGTCACGAAAGAAAGTGCGCGTGCACAAACAACTGAGCAAGATCTACTCGACAATATTCAGTTGAATGATTTAGCAGTAAGATATTAACTTCCAACAAAATATGCCACTAAAGCCGTTGTGATAACAACGGCTTAGTTTTATACTCATTTGGCTTTTTGCCATTCATATGTCGCAGTACTGCTCATATTCAAACAATGGCCCCATAGCTCAGCTGGATAGAGCAGCCCCCTCCTAAGGGGCAGGTCGCAGGTTCGACTCCTGCTGGGGTCGCCATAAAATAACAGTCATAACGAATCACCGTTACAAATTAGCGCCTTTTAATAATTCAATGACTTCAGGGAAATTAGCTTGTTGCGCTATGCTCATCGCGGAATAACCATCAAACGATTGCAATGATTTGTCAGCACCGTTTTTCAGCAATACTTCGACTAAATTCGGTGCGTTCAAATAGCTGGCAATCATCAATGCAGTCCAGCCATTTGGTAATGCCGCATTTACGTCAATATTAGTTGATAACATGTTATCAATGGCCAGTTCATTTTTAGAAGCTACTGACATATGAAGGGCATTTAGTCCATTCTGATCACTAATTGCGGTGTTTATGTTTTGTTGTTGCAACATCGGCAAGATCTGACTGCCTTCTTCCATTGAAGCAACTTCATAAATAAGTGCGGTTAAATTACCATGTTTAATGATTATAGGCTGGATAGAGGTTTGCCCGCCGGATTTGTGCCAATCTCGCAATTCCAACAAGGCAATTGCAGATTCTGCATTTTCGCAATCGAATAGAGATGGATTGCCAAGGAGTGATTGTACTTCAGAATAATCTTTCTCGTTAATCAGGATACTTCGAGCAAGTTTCACATTAGTACACTTTTCTTCCGTTGGGTAAGCAGCGATGAGTTCCCGATAAACAGCTGATAAGCCTTTTCCGCCTTCCCTTTCCAAAAAGTTAGCATAATAAATTAAACCTCGCTTATGCGCGATTTTGTTAGAATCATTTAAGTCATGTTGACCGATTAACTCTTGATATTTAGCTCTTGCTTCGTCAAATCTACCTTGCACTTCATACAACCTAGCCCAGTTGGTAATTGTCCAAACGTTTTTAACTTTCTCATATTTTTTGGCAAGCACAGCATGTTTTTCTGCACTTTCATAGTTGCCAAGGTGTGTTTCATCGAAAATCAATAACGCATGTGCCCATTGATCATTAGGAAACAAAGACAGTGCCATATTTAATATGGTTCTTCGTTTCTCTAATGCGGTTTGGTTATAGTTGTACATTCTCCCATAGGCACGCGCTAATTCAGCGTAAATTCGACTATTTTGGTAGCCTATATCGATGAGGTACTCAGCAATCTCTTTGGCTTTTTCACCGTTACTTTTTCCACCGGCGTTATTAAGGACGATAGCTTGATCTAGTAACTTTTGATTCAGTTCATCGCGGGGTGTTGGATCAAATTGAAGTTTTGCAAACAACGATTTAAGGCTATTACTTTGGAGTGTTTTGTTAATATCGGCTTCCGTTACATGAGAAATCGACGATACGCGATAACCAATCATGTCAATGTAACCTATTTTAAAATTTGGATGTGCAATGTTCAAAAATCCAACCATGTTTAGTGCGACATCATTGTTTTTCAAAAGGGTAATAAAATGTCTAAAATCTGCATACGAAATTGACTCAGAAAAAATAAAACTTGATTGCCCATTACCTATATTCGAGTTATCAATATGTACAGGATCTATATTTTTAGGCTGAATCCCTGCAGCAACCAAATCACGCACCAAACCACTTATACCTGCAATGCTTTCGTTAATCCGTAAAGATTTAATAGTTGTAAATTGATACTTCTGTCGTTTAACGTTTTTGGTTTCAAAGAACTCTTCAAAAGGCTGCCAATCGAGCTCAAAGTCTACCGCTTTAACTATCGACTCATTTTGGTTGTAAACAGTAAACTTAATTGAATAAGACTTAAAAGAATAAGTTGATTCGGTAGCAGGCCGCCTGACAGAAAACCGTATTTCATTTTTTCCCTTTGAAATTCGATTTGGAAAGTAAGATGCACTACCCACCCTTTCATTTGTAATTGCTTCTGCGCCAAAAAAGTTCGAGTTACCTAACTTTCCATCGTAGTTAAACGTCGCCTTAAATATTTTTTCTGAATAATAGTCTTCCACCAATTCAATATTAGATATTTCCAAAGAATTACTGGCCAATGCGCTTAATGAAATTAATGACGCAAGAGTGAATAAGATTAAAGAGAGCTTGAGCGATTGCATCAGAGATTCCTTTCCGTGAGATTGTAGAATTTGTTTTATTTCTATAATAAAAATGATGTACCGCTATTTAACCTTCTCCGACTAGGATAAACAACTAGTTATTTGAAATTATTTAAATTTTGGCAAACTACAATACTATAAGCACTTGCACCGAACACGTTACCATTTTGCCAACGAACAGCCCAGCTAAAGAAAAAAAAGGCAAATAAAAAAACCTCGCCAAAGCGAGGTTTTCAATACACCAAAAGTCATTATTTGGATTGTTCTTTTTTTGCTACTTCCATGTCGTCCGCAATCGAGGTGTTACTCATTACGGCTGATACCGCTAAAACAAATACTGCTATTATAACGGTGGTCAGTTTAAATCCCCTTGAAGACGATCTATTCATTACCATGTCCTGTTATGCAGGTATTCTTATTGTTGTCAAATTCTGTACAGCGACGGTAAACGTTATACTATTACAAATAAGATTTCAATGTTTTATATCAATTACTTAGAAAGCATTTTTCTACGAACCAATTACTAGTAATTTAAGCCGTTAATTTTCCTTAATTACATAGTGAAATAATTGCTTTGTGCAACCGTTCTTCATCGACCGGATAAGTAACAAAATCACTGATGCAATGCTTGAATTCACTCGGTAATTGACGACTTTCAATTCCTCTGTAAACTCCCAAAATTGGTGGTAAACTGGCCTCACCGCTTTCTAATAATCGTTGTTCAAGTTGTTCAATAAACGGCCTTGAAGTAACGTTATCAATAATGATGAGTTCATATTTTTCTTCTGATAACCGTTCGAATATTTCGGCCACGTCATCGATAATTTCAACCTGATAATTTAATCCAAGTAAAATCGGTGTGATCTCAAAATTAGTTGAGAGTGGCTCTTCTACCAAGATAATATTCCGTGCTTCATGGGATTTATGATTAATCGCAGCTATCTCACTAACCTTGCTCCCTTGATCTTCAATTATCATGCGAATAGACAAGGTTAACACCGCACTGCCTGAAGGTAGTTTTGACAGTTTTACGTCACCACCGAGTAATAAGCACAACTCTTTTACCAACGCCATGCTCGTACTATAGTTTGCCAGATCTTTATCAAACCATGATTCAATAGGTAATGGATGACTGCCGTCTTCGCGGTAGTCAATAGCACTACATGTCAAAAACAACGTTGCATGGTACTGGTGAATATGCGGTTTTATCGATAACTGTATGTTGTAATCATCAAACAACTCCACCAAGTTTGGCCGCAATGCCAGCAACATCTTTTTGAGTAAGCTCGGATCTGTTTTGATATGGTTCGGTGAATTGTTATCGGTGATTATTTTAATGCGTTGCGCAGTGGCAATATCAGTGCTTGCATAATGTCGTTCAATTTCACTGATGAAAGCATAAAAATCAAAGATACGGTTCTCTACTGGCGTCGCGTGTAAGTTCAGTAATGAGAGATCATTCACACTGTCTACCAACTGCCCTAAACGTTCTGATGCCGCCGACAAATCGTTATATAGCGCTGGGGAAATATTGGCATGTTTTGACAACCGCGCTTTCGCTAAAAATTCAACAATTGACGACAACGATGTCCCAAGCTCTGTACTTAGCGTTTGCAAAAATCGTGTCTTCGTTTCATTTTCTTTATCCGACAACTCTTTTGCTAATATAAGTTCTCGCGTCTTTAAACCTACTTTATAACTTAGCTCGGTCGAATAAGCGGCCATCATTAAGATAAGCAACTGAAACAGTAATCCGCCCACAGTACCGCCAAACAAAATAGCCCATGTTTGCCAATTCTTACCTTGCGCTATCCACGGTGTTGCCTCGCTCAGGGTTATTACCCACTGTCGTCCGAACACATCGGCATAGTGAGTAATTTTTAGCTGACTCAGGGTTGCTGGCTCTTGCTCACGAATTATAAAGGCCTCGCGATTTGTTGTATCATGAACACCTACGTTAATTACATCACTATATTTGCCCGCAATTCGGCTGATAGCGTCTTCAAATTGAATTACTGCAACAACCAAACCTGCAATTCTTTCGCCTTGCATATTCACCACATAACCAAAGGAATTAAGGTTTGGTGCCTCTACAATACGTTTGAAAACCAACATACCAGGATTGTAACTCTCATCTTGAATTAGCGTTAGCGGTGCACTTGCAACGGCAAGTTTAGAGTTCATGGCACGCTGAATCGCCAGCACTTTAGCGGAGTGGCTATTCAGGTTAAGTCCTAATGCAGAGAGATTTTCATTTCTGGGGTATAAGTAGAATACGGGAAAACTGACGCCGACCACCGGTGAAACATTGCCATCAAACTTATTCTGATCAAAGACTTTAAATGGTGTCCCTAATCTACCACTCGCGAAATGTTCAAAGTTAGCTTTATCACTGTCAAACACTACCGGAACCCACTCTAGTGCTCTGATACTCGTATTCGCTTGGTAGATGTGGGAGGCAAATTGATGAAACTCATTTGCTGTAACATAATCACTGGCATCGAAAAATGCCGATAATGCCGTAATTTGGGCTTGAATATGATTAAGCTCTTCAGTGAATTCCGTAACGAAATCACTCGTTGCTGTTTCAAAATTCCCCAATCTTTTGTGCTGATGATTTTGCTGAGAAATTTTAAATAAAATAGCAATTGCCAACGAGCCAAGAATAGAAGCAACGATAACAAAAAGCCGTTTAGAAAGAGTTAAATGTTGCTGACCTTTGGTAAACAATAGTGTAGGCGTAGCAAACACGGCGACTAATAAACTACTAGACCACCCAACTGAAAATACATAAGGCAAAGGAGATTGAAAAGAACTGAGGGAAAACGATGATACAATTAGGCTGCTTATTGCCGCAACAATGCTCGCAACTACACCAACCCTTAAAATAAATGAGAACAAAGTTGCTCTACTTTCCAACCATCGCTGCTTAACAACCAGTCTATAGCTGAGTTGCTTTGCCCACACAGCCTGAAAAACGATGGCTAAACAACTAATTGTCCAAATCGCCATTGGTATCTGATACTGCATAACAAGATGCATGTACATCGCATACAGTAAGGTGCCTAACACAACCGAAACAATGCCAATGCTCCCCCAAGTAATCACGATTGCACTAGCGATACCGGCTGCAGGCCCAATAAAATTGACTTCTGAGAAAGGTTTAAACGTCAAACTAACGAGGATGCACACGGATAAGTATATAAATATCCCTATCACTACCCTAAGAGTATTTTTTTTCATACAGAATTCGCTAATGGTCCTTTTAAATTCAAAAACTGTTTCTAATAAATGAAATACTGACCCATTTAATTCTCTATAATTACAACATTTTATTATTAGTCAATAGAACCTGAGCAATAAGATTTTCGCTATCTTCATAAAAATATAATAAATAGCGTAATAACATTTGCAGTTTGGGGGCAGTCTGGGCGAAAATATACGCATTTTTCACCCTCATTCTAAATAAATAATAGTTGGAGCAATTATGCCGTCGCGTCAAGAACTGGCCAATGCAATTCGTGTGTTAAGCATGGATGCAGTACAAAAAGCAAAATCAGGGCACCCTGGAGCGCCTATGGGTATGGCAGACATCGCCGAAGTATTATGGCGTAGTTTTTTAAAACATAACCCGAACGATCCTAACTGGGTAGACAGAGACAGATTTATTCTGTCGAATGGTCATGGTTCGATGCTAATCTACTCACTATTACACCTTTCAGGTTACGATTTACCTATGTCTGAACTACAAAACTTCAGACAACTTCACTCAAAAACACCAGGTCACCCTGAGTATGGCTATACGCCAGGTGTTGAAACAACAACAGGCCCTTTAGGCGCAGGTATTTCGAATGCGGTAGGTATGGCAATTGCTGAAAAAACACTTGCTGCACAATTTAACCGTGAAGGCCATGATATCGTTGATCACTTCACATACTGTTTCCTAGGCGACGGCTGTTTGATGGAAGGTATCTCACATGAAGCTTGTTCACTGGCTGGTACGTTGAAACTCGGCAAGTTAATCGCTTTTTGGGATGACAATGGTATTTCTATCGACGGTCATGTTGAAGGCTGGTTCACAGACAACACACCTGCACGTTTTGCTTCTTATGGCTGGCATGTAATTGCTGACGTTGATGGCCATGATCCACAAGCTATTGAAGCGGCAATTAAAGAAGCACAGTCTGTTACCGACAAACCAACGATGATCTGCTGTAAAACAGTCATTGGATTTGGTTCACCTAACAAATCAGGTAGCCATGACTGCCACGGTGCACCGCTGGGTGAAGAAGAAATTGCAGCGGCAAGAGAATTTTTGAACTGGCCACACGCGCCATTTGAAGTACCAGAAAATGTGTACGCAGAATGGGATCAAAAAGCCAAAGGTAGTGAAGCGCAGTCAACATGGAATGATAAGTTTGCCGCATACAAGTCTGCACATCCTGAATTGGCAGCTGAGTATGAGCGTCGTGTAATTAAGGGTGAATTACCGGCAGAGTTCGAAGCAAAAGCAAACGAATACATTTTATCTTGTCAGGAAAAATCTGAAAACATCGCCTCTCGTAAAGCATCACAAAACACTATCGAAACATTTGGTGCGTTGCTACCTGAGCTATTAGGTGGCTCAGCAGATTTGGCGGGTTCAAACCTAACATTGTGGTCTGGTTCTAAGGGTATCGAAACCGATCCTGCGGGTAACTACATTTATTATGGTGTACGTGAATTTGGTATGAGCGGCATCATGAATGGTATTTCACTGCATGGTGGCTTTATTAACTACGGTGCAACGTTCATGATGTTCATGGAATACGCACGCAACGCCGTTCGTATGTCAGCCTTGATGGGTATCCAAAATATCTTTGTTTATACTCATGACTCAATCGGTCAAGGCGAAGATGGTCCAACTCACCAGCCAATTGAACAACTGACTAACTTACGTACAACACCTAATATGTCAACTTGGCGCCCAAGTGATGCAACAGAAGCAGCTGTAGCGTGGAAAGCGGCAGTTGAACGCCGTAACGGCCCTACTTCGCTAGTATTTAGCCGTCAAGGTTTACCTGCGATTAGTCGTACAGCTGACCAAGTAGGTGATATCGCTAAAGGTGGTTACGTTTTAGTTGATTGTGACGGTCAGGCAGATGTAATTCTTATCGCTACCGGCTCTGAAGTATCATTGGCATTAAAAGCTGCTGAGCAGTTAAATCAAGCTGGTACAAAAGTACGTGTAGTTTCAATGCCTTCAACTGACGCATTCGATGCTCAATCAGCAGAATACAAAGAATCTGTTCTACCGGCTGCAGTAACTAAGCGTGTTGCTGTTGAAGCAGCTCATACAGATTACTGGTATAAGTATGTTGGCTTTGGTGGCAAAGTAGTTGGTATGACAACATTTGGTGAATCTGCACCAGGTGGCGTACTGATGGAACACTTTGGCTTTACTGTAGACAATGTTGTTAATACTGTTAACAGCTTAAGCTAATAAGATGCGCACCATCAGCTTGGTGGTGCGCTCCTCATCATAGAATTGATATATGCCTATAAATATTGCCATCAACGGTTTTGGACGCATAGGACGTAGTATCGCCCGTGCACTTTTTGAAAATAACCAAACTGACACATTCAATTTAGTTGCGATCAATGAGCTTGCTTCTGCCGAAGGAATCGCTCACCTACTCAAGTATGATACAACTCACGGCAGATTTTCGTTTGACGTAGAGCTTGAAGGCAATAATTTAATTATCGCAGGTACGCCGGTTAAATTGCTATCGGAAGAACACATCGACAATTTACCTTGGGGCGATTTAAACATAGATTTGGTACTAGATTGTTCAGGAAAATTTGCGAATCACGAAGAAGGCAAACAACATTTGGCACAAGGTGCTAAACGCGTTTTATTTTCACAGCCAGGCGCGCAAGATCTCGATGCAACGATCATTTACGGAATTAATCATCACACACTGACCAGTGACCACCGCCTAATTTCTAATGGTTCGTGCACAACCAATTGTATTGTGCCGGTGATAAAAGTCATTGATGATGCATTTGGCGTAGAAAGCGGCACAATCACGACGATCCACTCGTCGATGCACGATCAGCAAGTTATCGATGCCTATCATCCAGATTTACGACGCACGCGAGCCGCAAGTCAGTCAATCATTCCTGTAGATACTAAACTTGCCATTGGCATTGAACGCATACTACCGAAATTTTCCGGGCGTTTCGAGGCGATTGCCGTTCGAGTGCCAACTGTGAATGTGACGGCGATGGATTTAAGTGTCACAGTAAATAAGGAAGTTTCTATAAGTGATATCAATCAGGCGATTCAAGCAGCGCAAACTAACGGTTTACAAGGGATCCTTGGCTATACTGAGGAACCATTAGTATCTATCGACTTTAATCATGATCCTCATTCATGCATTGTCGATGGTAACCAAACACGTGTTAGCCATAAACACTTAGTTAAGTTGCTGGTATGGTGTGACAACGAATGGGGCTTTGCTAATAGGATGCTGGATACGGCTTCCGTCATTGCAAAGCTAACATAATTACTAAGGTGATAAAGAACTTAAGAGTTAGCAATATCTTGTTATAAGGTGTTGGTTGCCAATTAGCATTACGCTTTATCATCAGTTATAAATTTTTTAATCTATTAAATAGGATCAAAACATGTCTGTAATCAAAATGACCGATCTAGATTTAGCAGGTAAGCGCGTACTTATTCGCGAAGACTTGAATGTACCAGTTAAAGACGGAAAGGTTACCTCTGATGCACGATTAAGAGCTGCGTTACCTACAATTAAGCTGGCTTTAGAGCAAGGCGCAAAAGTAATGGTGATGTCGCACTTAGGTCGCCCAACTGAAGGTGAGTTCAACGAAGAGTTTTCATTACAGCCTGTCGTTAATTATCTCTCTGATGCACTCGATGCGCCTGTTACATTAGCTAAGAAGTACCTTGACGGCATTGAGGTGAATGCTGGTGAACTTGTTGTATTCGAAAACGTACGTTTTAACATCGGCGAAAAGAAAAACAACGACGAACTTGCGCAGCAATTAGCTAATTTGTGTGACGTATTTGTAATGGATGCTTTTGGTACAGCTCACCGTGCACAAGCAAGCACACATGGTGTTGCAAAATACGCCCCTGTGGCATGTGCTGGCCCTCTTTTAGCTGGTGAATTAGAAGCACTTGCCAAAGCACTCGACAACCCTGCTCGTCCACTAGTAGCCATTGTTGGTGGCTCTAAGGTATCAACAAAACTTACTGTATTAGAGTCTCTTGCTAATGTTGTTGACCAGCTAGTTGTTGGTGGCGGCATCGCAAATACCTTTATTGCTGCAGCCGGTCACAACGTAGGTAAGTCACTATATGAAGCTGATCTTGTTGATGAAGCGAATCGTTTAACGGCTAAGGCACAAGCTAACAACGGTGACATTCCTGTTCCAACTGATGTAGTCACTGGCACTGAATTTTCTGAAAGTGCAACAGCAACGTTAAAAGCGGTTGCAGATGTTGCCGACGAAGATATGATTTTTGATATTGGCCCTGATTCAGCAGAAGCGTTAGCGGATATTATTGCGAAAGCCGGTACCATTGTATGGAATGGCCCAGTTGGTGTATTTGAATTTGATCAATTCGGCGAAGGTACTAAGCGTATTGCACAAGCAATTGCTGACAGTAATGCATTTTCAATTGCTGGCGGTGGTGACACGCTTGCAGCCGTTGATAAATACGATATCGCAGATAAAGTTTCATACATTTCAACAGGTGGTGGTGCATTCTTGGAGTTCTTAGAAGGCAAAAAATTACCTGCAGTTGCTATTTTGGAAGAGCGTGCTCAAAGCTAACCGCTCGATATACAGAAGCAATCAACAGTTTTAATAGAATCCCTTGTATAAAAATTGTATGCAAGGGATTTTTATTTCCCATCATTCTCGGCTGCAAATTCAGCTATTTTCCAGTTCTATGACACAACCCCTTCCATGGCAAACTTCGAGCATATGAACAACTTTTTACCCGCGACAGTGTTGTAAAATTACATAAATCACTTATAAAAAACTACCTTTTCTACTAAATACCGCGCCTCTTTTACGTAATAAATTGCCAAATCGTAACTTTTTAACTTGAATCGAAACTTTCGGCACTGGTGTCAGGTAATTTCTATCGTGCAAAGCCGTTAAATATGGTGTTATAATTACGCAACGAAACCAATAAGTTTCAAAATGAAAGCATTACCAGCGATTTGAGCTGGTAAAAATAGCACTTTGACATTTTTCTAATCTTAGGAGTTCATTCATGGCTTTAATTTCAATGCGCCAGATGTTAGATCATGCCGCTGAAAACGGATACGGTATCCCAGCATTTAACGTAAATAATTTAGAGCAAGTTCGCGCTATTATGATGGCGGCAAACGACACAGACAGCCCTGTTATTCTTCAAGCTTCAGCAGGTGCTCGCAAATACGCTGGCGCGCCTTTCCTAAGACATTTAATTTCAGCTGCTATCGAAGAGTTCCCACACATTCCAGTAGTAATGCACCAAGACCACGGTACATCACCAAGCGTTTGCCAACGTTCAATTCAATTAGGCTTTTCTTCAGTCATGATGGATGGTTCTTTACGTGCAGACGGCAAAACCCCTTCTAGTTATGAATACAACGTAGACGTAACACGTCGTACCGTTGAAATGGCCCATGCTTGTGGTGTATCTGTTGAAGGTGAGCTAGGCTGCCTAGGTTCTTTAGAGACAGGTATGGCTGGTGAAGAAGACGGCGTAGGTGCAGAAGGTGTACTAAGTGCAGAACAATTACTAACAGACCCTGAAGAAGCCGCTGATTTTGTTAAAAAGACACAAGTAGACGCATTGGCCATTGCTTGTGGTACTTCTCACGGTGCTTATAAGTTTACTCGCCCACCAACAGGCGACATTTTATCGATTGACCGCATTAAGGCGATCCATGCACGTATTCCTAATACGCACTTAGTTATGCACGGTTCATCTTCTGTACCACAAGATTGGTTAGCGATAATCAATGAATTTGGTGGCGAAATTCCTGAAACCTATGGTGTACCAGTTGAGCAAATTCAAGAAGGTATTAAGAACGGTGTACGTAAGGTAAACATTGATACAGACCTACGTTTAGCTTCAACAGGTGCAATTCGCCGTTTCTTAGCGCAAAATCCAAGTGAATTTGACCCGCGTAAATACCTTAAAGTATCTACTGACGCTATGTATGATATTTGTAAAGCACGCTACGAATCATTTAACACTGCGGGCAACGCGTCAAAAATTAAGCCTATTTCGTTAGAAAGCATGTTTGTTCGCTACGAACAAGGTGAATTAAAAGCAATCGTAAAATAATACCAATTGGTATAGAGCTTTTCCTAATCTTTTAAGGGGCATATCTGCTGATATGCCCCTTTTTCATTGCGCATTTTAATATTTTTTTGCAATTCCCTCTTTTTTTAATGGGGATTAACATTTCCTTTGTTATAATTCGCGGCAAAAATCACAGGGGAAATAATCAATGGATAGTGTAATCAACTGGTTTACCAACAACCAAGAAATGTTAATTGCTTTTATGATCAAGCTCATCATCGCGATTATTATCTTAATTGTCGGTAAGTTGTTAGCAAAACTTGTCGCTAAAGCAACAGTAAAACTCCTTAATCACAGAAATGTCGATAATACCGTCAGTTCATTTATTTCGAGTTTAGTGTATGGCTTAGTTATTTTAGTGGCATTTATTGTCGCTATTTCACACCTTGGCTTTAATACTTCTTCGTTAGTTGCCATTGTTGGTGCAGCTGGTTTGGCAGTTGGTTTAGCACTGCAGGGCTCTTTAGCTAACTTTGCTTCTGGTATTTTACTTATCACCTTCAAACCATTTAAGGCAGGTGATTTTGTTGATGTGGCTGGCGTATCAGGCATTATAGAAGAAGTTAAGATATTCTCGACTACATTAAGAACTGGCGACAATAAAACAGTTATCATCCCAAATGGCGCGATCGCAAGTGGCACTATTACTAACTACTCGGCTAAACCTACGCGCAGAATCGACTTAGTAATTGGTGTAAGCTACGATGCTGATTTAGCAAAGACCAAAGATATTTTAAAGTCAATCGTTGAAAAACATGAGTTAGTTCTCAAAGACACACCTGCAACTATCGGTGTTAGCGAACTAGCAGACAGCTCAGTTAATTTAGTTGTGCGCCCTTGGGTGAAAACAGAAAACTACTGGCCTGTTTACTTCGACTTACTCGAGACAATTAAAGTTGAACTCGACAATGCCGGAATTGAAATTCCATTCCCTCAACTCTCTGTACATGTAAACCACGAGGAAAGTAATGAATCGTAAAATTATTTCGCTTGCGCTATGCTGTGCGCCACTTATTACAAATGCTGCTGACAATGGTACAACGGCTGAAAAGCCATCATCCATCACAGCATCGGCAGAACTTGGCTTACTGTATAAAACGGGTAATACCAAAAGTGGCGACATAAAAGCCGGCTTTGACATCAAGTGGGAAGAAGATGTATGGCGTAGTACACTCGATTGGGACATGCTGGTCAAAAAGGCTGAACAAGCGGATGAAAACGGTAATGAATCACTAGAAACTACAGATCAAAAGTGGACTATTACCTCAAAGACAAACTACACCCTCGAAAAAGACGGCAAAAACTATATCTATGGTGATATTGCCTATGAAAATAACCGATTTAGCGGTTATGAAGATCAGAGCTCTATTTCTATGGGTTGGGGTCGCCAATGGTACAAAAGCAAAGACACATCATTTTTTGCCGACATTGGTCCGGGTTACAAACGCGATGTCACTAGAGCAACAGCTGACAAAGAAAGCGAAACTTTATCGTCATTCATTATTCAGGCACAAGCCTTATATGTGACTAAAATCAATGAACATGTTGAGTTTAAGCAATCACTTAGTGCCAAGTTTGCTCCTGACAGCGATGAAAATGACAAGTACAAAGCAGTAACCTCAATCTCAACGAAGTTAATTGAAACGTTACAGCTTAAGTTTTCATTTACGATAGATCACAACTCAATTGTTGATGAAGGTAACGAAAAAACTGAAACACAAACGGCCATGACGCTGGTATATAGTTTTTAAGTTTGATTCGTTATACGTAGAAAGGCCCATTCAGGGCCTTTTTCAATTTAAGCAATTGATTTGATAAACTATTATTTCACTTGGTATTAGAACTGATTCATCGTGTTATCTTTACCGCCAGCTTTCAAAGCCGCATCGCCAGCAAAGTACTCTTTATGATCGTCACCAATATCTGAGCCCGCCATATTCTGATGTTTAACACAGGCGATACCTTGGCGAATCTCCTTACGTTGTACGCCTTGTACATAACCTAACATGCCTTGTTCACCAAAATACTCCTTCGCTAAATTATCCGTAGATAATGCCGCAGTATGGTATGTTGGCAACGTAATTAAGTGATGGAAAATACCCGCCTGTTTAGCGGCATCTCTCTGGAAGGTTTTAATTTTTTCGTCAGCACGTCTTGATAATTCACTTTCATCATATGTTTCACTCATTAAATTATCTCGATCATAGCCAGAAACGTCTTCACCATTCTCGACCATTGCATCAAACGCTTGCTGACGGAAGCTTAACGTCCAGTTGAACGAAGGTGAGTTGTTATAAACCAGCTTAGCATTTGGCACAACTTCTCTAATAGCATCTACCATGCCGCCAATTTGTCCAATATGCGGCTTTTCTGTTTCAATCCAAATTAAATCTGCACCGTGTTGCAATGAAGTGATACAGTCAAGCACACAACGTTGTTCGCCAGTGCCCTTTTTAAACTGGAACAAGTTGCTCGCAAGTCGCTTAGGGCGTACTAACTTGCCGTTTTGCTTTATAACCACGTCACCATTATTCAATGATGCCTCTGAGACTTCTTCGCAATCCAAAAACGAATTGTACTGGTCGCCTAAATCACCCGGAGTATGGGTAACAGCAATTTGTTTAGTTAACCCAGCACCCAACGAGTCAGTTCTGGCAACAATAACGCCATCATCAATGCCAAGCTCCATAAAGGCATAACGTACAGCCTGAATTTTTGCCAGAAAATCTGAATGCGGAACAGTCACTTTACCATCCTGATGGCCACACTGCTTTTCATCTGAAACCTGGTTTTCAATTTGAATACAACATGCGCCAGCTTCAATCATACGTTTGGCTAGCAAATAAGTGGCTTCAGCGTTACCAAACCCCGCATCGATATCGGCAATAATTGGTACTACATGTGTTTGGTAGTTGTCAATTTGTGATTGAATGTCTGTTGCGGTAGTTTCGTCCCCTTTGCTTTTGGCATCGTCCAGCGCTCTAAATAACCCACCAAGTTCACGTGCATCTGCTTGGCGTAGGAAAGTGTATAACTCTTCAATAAGTGCTGGCACAGACGTTTTCTCGTGCATTGATTGATCTGGCAATGGACCAAAATCTGAACGTAACGCCGCAATCATCCAACCCGAAAGATATAAGTATTTACGGTCTGTATTGTTGAAATGTTTCTTAATTGAAATCATTTTTTGTTGGCCAATAAAGCCATGCCAACACCCTAAAGACTGCGTGTATTGGCTGCTGTCTTTATCATAGGCGTCCATGTCTTTTCGCATGATTGCTGCCGTATATTTCGCAATATCTAGCCCAGTCTTAAATTGGTTCTGCAAACGCATGCGTGCAACAGACTCGGGGTTGATTCCCTGCCACGTAGGTTTACTTTGAATTTCAGTGCTCGCATTATCAATTTCGGCGCGGTAGTTAGTCATCTCTTTGCTCTCCAGCGTTTGCTTTCAAAATTAGAAGTGTAATTAGCTTGGTAATCACACAACCTGAACAACAAAAATACTATGCCAGCAACAGCCATCATCAAAATATATAATATCAATCACCACCATTCACAAAATCAATACAAATGATTTCCCTTTAAATTTCAGTAAAATACAGAATAAAACATAGCAACATTAATCAATTAACAGGCCATTCATTGAATTGTTCAGCGAAAAAGCACTTGCCTTTGCTTGCACAACATGACATATAGAGTAGTTATAAATACAAAGAAGAACATTTACTTTATGAATATATCTAAAATAGACTTAAACTTGTTGATTTATCTCGATGTGCTTCTTCGCGAAAAAAATGTGACTCGTGCAGCAAGCCAGCTTAATATCACTCAACCAGCGATGAGTAACGGCCTTAAGCGCCTTAGAACTTTGTTTAATGATCCTATTTTGGTACGAACATCAGACGGCATGGTGCCTACTGAACGGGCGCGTTCTTTAGCCCCAGCAATACGCAAAGTATTGCTAGATCTTGAAGAAGCGCTACAAGGCGAAGAAGAATTCAACGAACAGAAGAGTCAACGTGTCTTCAGGATCATGGCAAGTGATTACGCAGCTTCAACACTGATCCCGCGTATGCTAAAACGTATTAATAAGATTGCGCCCAATGTCACCATGGATATTATGACACCAAGTGATGTCACCTTTCATGATGTAGAAGCGGGTAAGATTGATATGGCTATTAATCGCTTTGACGAACTGCCCCAGTCTTTTCATCAAAAAACGATTTGGCGAGACGGCTTTTCTTGCTTGTTGAGCGCTGACAATCCTGTGGTTAGTAAATTTAATTTGAATACCTATCTGGCCGCGAAACACGTATGGGTATCGAAAACTGGCTTTGGTGTTGGCGTGGGCATGGATCCTAAAGACGTTCAAAAACTTGGGTGGGTTGACGAAGCGCTTGCTCGTCTCGGAAAAAAACGTGATATTAAGGTTTTTACCCGAAATTACCATGTGGCAATGCAACTCGCATTTGAGGACGATTTAGTGGCAACATTGCCCACTAGAGCGGCACTTTTACATAAAGACGACCCTAATTATACAATCGTTAAACCCCCGTTTGAAATACCCGACATAGAACTCAAAATGATATGGAGTCCTTTGCTGCATCACGATGCCAGCCATATCTGGTTTAGGCAGTTGGTTATTGAAGCTGCAAATGCCGTTAGCGAATAAAACTTGTCACTTCAATGAAGAAAGCGACGAGTCTACATAGTGCGATTAACGCCCTCTATTGTGCTGCTACTATTGGCTTGTGCTTAATACTGGGGCATTTTATCTCCGAGTATCTGGGCGGGTTACCAAGGAGTTTGTACGGCTTAATTTTGTTCACGCTAATGCTACATTGGCGGTGGATTGACGCCAATCGCGTGAAAGCTAGCATAGCTTGGGGACTACGCAATATGGGGGTTTGCTTTGTACCTGCGGGCGTTGGCATTATCGAGCACTTTCAACTCGTCAAGCAACATGGATTAGCGATTGTAGGTATAACATTTGTAACCTCGCTTATGTTACTTACCTTCGTTGCTTATTTTTATCGAAAACTCGATCCTAATGACACCCGAAATGGGAGCAAAGAAAATGAATAATATCTTGCTCCCTGTCATTTACATTGGGCTCACTGTATTTATCTATCAATTGTTTGCCCAACTACAGAATAAATCAAAAAAAATATGGCTTAACCCCATGTTATTGGCTATCGCTGTTATTATTCCTCTGCTACTAACGTTCGCCGTTAGTTACAAAGAATTCGCCACACATACCCGTTTACTAAGTCAATTATTAGAACCAGCAGTCGTTGCGTTGGGCTTTCCACTCTATCAACATCTCCCCACGATTAGAAAGCATTGGTTACCGATTTGCGTTACTTTACTTGTGGCGACCATCCTTGCGATTACGCTCAGTTACTTTGTGACAATTTACTTAGTTGGCGAATCTAAAGTGGCAGTGTCGCTAGCACTAAAGTCAATCACGACACCAATTGGCTTAGCATTGACAGCTGAATTCAATGGCAATCAGGCCATTACCGCAATCGCCATCATAATAGCTGGTATGGTCGGGGCTATTTTGGGTTTAAAATGGTTATCGTTTCTTAATATTCATTCGATAAAAGCCCAAGGCTTGGCAATTGGAGCTGCCAGCCATGCCCTAGGAACCGCTACAATAAGCCAAGTGAGCTTTCAACATGCAGCTTATAGCTCAGTGGCATTAATTGTTTCTGCCATATTCACTGCATTTATTAGCCCAATCATATTTCCCTTAATGTTGTCACTCGCCAGCTAGCCATTCACAGAAAAGAGACGATAACACAATACCATTCACAAATTAAATAGTGGGTATTGAGTTATTAAATAGCGCCCCAGCTAAGCCCGTAACTCACTGAATTAAAGGAAATAAATATAAATATAACAACATCCATTCTCACTCTAACTTGGCAACAGCCATTGCACCTACTGAGTACCTACTCTAAAGTCACTTTGTAAATTTTCACAATTCGCTTCAACTACTTGAGGGCGCTAGCATGCAAGACAGGATCTCTATCGGTAAAGTACAGGTTGCTCAGCCGTTATATGAATTTATTGAAAAGCAGGTTTTACCTGACCTCCCCATTGAACCTGTGAACTTTTGGCAAGGCTTTGCAAACATTATTGAATCACTAACACCAATAAACGACACGTTATTAGCTAAGCGTCAAAACCTTCAACAAGCAATAGATGATTGGCACAACAATAATAGCTATGATCCCAAGCAAAACGACGAGTATGTGGCATTTTTACAACGTATCGGATACTTAGCGCCTCCTGCTCCCGATTTTAGCATTTCAACACAAGACGTTGATCCTGAAATCGCCCAACTAGCGGGCCCACAACTCGTAGTACCGATTACCAATGCAAGATTTGTACTTAATGCAGTTAACGCTCGTTGGGGAAGTTTATACGATGCTTTATATGGATCCGATGCAATAGACGAATCTGGCGGGGCTGAGCGCGGCACCCAATATAATCCGGTGCGTGGAGAACGCGTGATTGCCTTTGGTAGAGCGTTCCTAGACAGTTACCTGCCGCTCAGAAATATCAGCCACAATGCTGTTGCCAAGTATTTTGTCGACGGCCAAACGCTATGCGTTTTGCAAGATGATGGGTCGATGGAGAAACTACAAGACCATAGCCAGTTTATCGGCTACACGGGAAGTCCATCTACGCCTTCATCATTGTTATTTAAACACCACGGTTTACACATTGAATTAAAGATAGACGCAACCAGTAATATAGGGCGCAACGATAGAGCCAGTGTTAGCGACATTGAGTTGGAATCTGCATTAACAACGATTATGGACTGCGAAGATTCCGTAGCAACAGTAGACACGGAAGACAAAATACTAGCTTACCAAAACTGGCTTGGGCTAAACAAAGGGACACTGTCAGCCAATCTCACTAAACATGGTAGGGTTATCGAACGTAGAATGGCGAATGATCGCATATATTGCGCACCAGACGGTTCTGCAATTACGGTTAAAGGTCGAAGTCTTATGTTTGTGAGAAACGTTGGACATCTAATGAAAAACGACATGGTCATATTCGAAAATGGTGATCATGTTTACGAGGGAATAGTTGACGCTATTGTTACCTCATTAATCGCTATGCATGATCTAGTTAATCAACCTGGTTGTGGAAATTCTCATACAAATTCCATTTACATAGTGAAACCCAAAATGCATGGCCCAGAGGAAGTCACCTTCGCTAATACCTTATTCTCTCATGTCGAAGATCTGTTACAACTCCCAAGAAATACCATAAAAATGGGAATTATGGATGAAGAACGCCGCACTAGCGTGAATTTGAAAGCCTGTATTTATCAAGCGCGAGAGCGTGTTGCATTCATCAATACCGGCTTTTTGGATAGAACAGGGGACGAAATTCATACCTCAATGAATGCAGGGCCTGTTGAACGTAAAGCTGATATTAAAAACACTCAGTGGATTTCGGCATACGAAGAGAACAATGTAGCGGTTGGTTTAGCTTGTGGTTTAGCGGGAAGAGCACAAATAGGTAAAGGAATGTGGGCGATACCAGACAACATGGCTGACATGCTAGAACAAAAGGTTGCGCATGTACTATCTGGTGCAACAACAGCTTGGGTGCCAAGCCCTACCGCAGCTACACTCCATGCCATTCATTATCATCAAATCAATGTCAGCAGTGTACAGCTATCTATACCCAAACCAGCCCCTTCACTACTCAACGACATGTTAGCTATCCCCCTCGCTGAAGATGTTAGTTGGTCGGCAGAAGAGGTAACGCAAGAGATTGATAACAACGTTCAAGGCATTCTTGGCTATGTGGTTCGTTGGATCAACCAAGGCATTGGCTGCTCAAAAGTACCTGACATTAACAACATTGGTTTGATGGAAGATAGAGCAACTTTGCGAATTTCGAGTCAACACCTCGCCAACTGGCTATTGCATGGTATATGCACTCGCGAGCAAGTTGAAGCGAGCTTAGTCCGCATGGCGGGCATTGTAGATGAACAAAACAGAGGGGATCCTCAATACTTAGCAATAACAAATGAGCTTGAAAGTTCATTAGCCTTTCAAGCGGCTAGTGCTTTAATTTTTAACGGTATTGAACAACCTTCAGGCTATACTGAGCCATTGCTTCATCATTACAGGTCATTGCAGAAATTGAAATAATTTCACGGTTTGTTGCAAAAAATTGAAATTATTTTGCAACAAACCGTGTCTAATAAACTTAAGCGCAAGTTACTTTACCAAGTTACCGTTAATCTTAAATAATATGCTGTTTGTCCCAGATGGCTGGTAATTCAAATGAGCATTCAGTATGGTTACAATATAGGCAAGTTTGTTACATACTAAGATTAATACATTACACTTACTGTGAGTTTGTTGGACGAGGATTGCAATATGAAATCACTAGTTAAACCCGTGATACTAGCATCAATGGTTAGTTCGTTGGGATTATTTTGTAGTTTATCTAGTGCAGAAGAAAATATTGCACTACCGGTAATTCAACAGTCAGACAATTCGTACTCACCATTTCTCGATGTCTCAACATCTAAGTATGTTTCATCTAACAGTATTCGTGTGTACAGTAATAAAATTGCTGACAACAAGCCTAAAGAAAATTTTCAGCACACATGTGGCAGCAAGAAGAAAAACGAAATATACGAACTCACCGCAATCTTTAACGACAAGCTGCAAATGTTTCTTTCATATTTTGGTGATACGCCTAGCTACCAAACAGCTAAATTAATTGAAGAGCCAAGTGGTATTGGTGGAGCAGAGATTACCAGCCCATAGTTTAAAATTAAGTGTGTTCAAAAAAGCCAGTTACAATGTCATTGTTACTGGCTTTTTTGCTTATTTGAGTCTAAAAGGTTTATCGCGTTAGAAGCTGTACTTCGCCCCTTTCTCCATTAGTTTTGCCACATCAATGCGCTCACTGGCGCAAGCAAGTACGTCATTTTTATCAAATACAAAGATTTGATCAGTGTAACGACGTCCCTTTTGTTCACCAGCACCTTTAATAATCACACTTATTTTTTCATTTTTAGGCAGTGCTTTTAAACCATTGCCATACAAACAAAATGTCTCGGCCAGTGTGGTAGAAAGTTGCTGGTAGTACTCACTGCGTTCTTGGCTTACTTTGCGTGCCTTATCTTTTTTCTTTTCAGCTAGCGCATTCGCCTGTTTTTCCAGTTTTTCTTTTAGCTTCGCCAATTCACCTTTTTTGGTAGATAATTCTTCTAACTCTTTATTGAGTTCCTTTTTGGCCTCTTTATCTGCACGTTTAAGCTGATATTCAAGATCTCTTGCTTCACGCTTTATTTCTCTTAAATCATATGCCAGCTCACGCTCTTTTTCTTTCAATTTGTGCAAGCCTTCGCGATCATGCATGAGCGACTCTATCGCTTGTTCATAACTTCTCGCAGCATGTTCAATGCTTTCAGCCATCTCTTCGGTAAAACTTTCATCAAAAATTTCGTCAACATCAAGCACTGGTGCCATCGGCGCAATAGCAGGTTCAGGTATTGCAAAATTAAAATTTCCCCACTGACGGCTATTCGCACGAGCGCTAATTGAAAACACCACACCCTGCCCTTCTAAATAGGTACTTTCAATACTGGTTAACTGTGCATTGCGGCTACTGCCATTTTGCGACACTGATGACTTAATGATATTGGTCATAATGTCTAATTGTTTATACATGTCCTGATATTTAACAGGTTCTGCTTGTGCCGTCACCATTGACAGACTGAGTAGCGTCATGGGGAAAATTTTGGTTAATTTATTCATCAGTTGTATCCTCTTCAATCCAAATAGCCGGCTGAGCTTGTACATCAACACTATTAAGTAACTTATTTTGGTAATTCAGTGTTTGTTCAATTTGTTTAAATTTTATCTGTTGCGTGAATTGATCTTCTTGCATCTGTTTGTTCACGTACTGAATGAAGTCCGTCATGTCTTCACGCCGCTCTTCCCGTGATGTGGTCATTATGTAGTTCGCTAATTGCAGGTTGCTATCTTGCTGCTGCGACTTTAAGTCACTAGTGTAATTAGCCAACATCACTTGTTGTTCGCTGGCAAAAGTTTGTAAACGCTGATCCACTAACTCAGCCAGTTTTTTCTCTTGTTCGGCAGCGTGATTTCCCGCAAAACTAATCATCATCCCTTCAGGCTTTACAATGAACTCCACTTTAAAGATCACCATCGTTAATGCCATAAATGAAAATGCCATTGATAACGCGGGTAACCCTTGCCATTGCCACCAGCGTTTCTCATTGCTGTCCATTGCTGAGCCACGATGCCAATGAGGTACTTCTTGTTCGCCTATAATATTGGCCTGATGGCGTATATATGCCGCTGTTTGTGCGCGTCTTTGCCAGGCTTCGTCAGATAGTTCTGGGGCATTAGCGCTATCACTAACTTCGTCTAACCACTGCTCCAACTGGTCTTGATCATTAATTGATTTGTCTTTAGACATGTTCTAACTCCAAATGACCTTTTAGCTTATCAAGTGCACTATAAAGCCTTGATTTAGCTGTATTGACAGATATGCCTAACTGATAAGCAATATCATCAAATGTACAATGTTGATAAAACTTAAGCTCTACCACTAGCTTCTGGTTAATCGGCAAACAATTAATCGCCTCCGTTAATTGCTTTGCTTGTTGACCTATTGCAGCAACCGATTCTGGACATGTAATTTTGCTTTCATCTTCAGGCTCAGGTGCTTCATCAAGTGATTGTGTAGGTCGTTTTTTTCGGTAATATTCAATGCAACGATAATGCGCAATTTTTAATAACCAACCTTTGAAAGGGCTGTCACCACGAAATGTTGATAGGTTTCGATATACCGCCATAAATACGTCCTGCATCAAATCCAACGCATCATCGGGGTTGCTCACCATACGCAATGCATAGTTGTAGACACATTTTTCATAGCGTTTAACCAACGCCACCCAAGCAGACTTTTTTCCCTTTAGCGCTTGTTTAATAAGTGTTTCATCACTTCGCTCAAACACAAAATTTCCTATAAGATTGTTATGTAGAGACAATATTTGCGCTTACTATCTCTTTGTTATTATTAATGTCGAGGAAACACTAAAAATAGTTTGAAAATTTTTCACTTTTTTTATCACTTATTGCAAAGCATTGTTATTACTTAGTAATTTTTCTATCAAAACAGCAATTTTTAAGAACGTTGTTTGTCGATGACTGGTAGGTCGCCATAAAATACCTATTTCGCGGTACATAGAGTCGGGCATCCGTTCAACAACAAGCCCTTCATTCATGCCTACCCCTTTCTTTACCGCCATTTCAGGTAAATAAGTAAAGCCATGATGATAAGCTGTCATTTGTACTAAAGTCGTAATGCTTGATGCAGAAAAGCGATTGATACGACTAGAATCAGCTAACTGACAGGCAGACACAGCATGCTCAGTGAGGCAATGCTCATTAGACAATAAGAAAATGCTTTGTTCCGGTAGGTTATCATAGCTGTGGTCTTGATGATAAAGTGCGACTAACTGCTTATCACCGGCCATAAAGAACGCATCCCGCCCAACAGTTTTACTTTTGAAATTGTGCGGGCTCACCGGTAATGCAAGTAAGGCAATGTCTATATCTCCGTTCGCCAAAGCGGACATCAGATTTTCAGTCGTATCTTCCTTTAAAAACAACGACAATTCCGGTAATTCTTGCTGACAAGTTTGTACTAGGTCAGGTAATAAATAGGGTGCTATCGTTGGAATACTTCCTAAGCATAACTCCCCTTTTTCAGGATCTCCTTGGTACTGAGCAAATGACATCAGCTCACCTGTAGCAAGAATAATATCGCGTGCCATTTCAACGAGCTTTTCACCTTGTGCAGTAAAAATAAACGACTTGTTGTCTCGCTCTACTAACTGACAGCCTAACTGCTCTTCTAATTTTAGTATTGCACTACTTAGCGTTGACTGACTGACAAAGCAAGCCTGCGCTGCACGATGAAAATGTTGCTGCTCATGCAATGCTAATAAGTACTGCAAGTGTTTCAAGTTTGGAAGGTTTTTCACCATGTAAAACGAACCCTATTGTTCTATCTCAACCATAAGTAACTCAATCATTGTAAACAGTTATAGTGGCACTTTGTCTATTCAATTGACAATTTATTTGTTTTTCGGCAAAAGTAAGGTTATGTTACTAGCGAGTTTATAGATAGAGAAAAGAAGTACTATGATTACTGCCTCAGCAAGACACATTTTAGTTGATACTGAAGAGCAATGTTTAGCACTAAAAGCAGACATTGAAGCTGGCGCTTCCTTTGAAGATTTAGCCAAGAACCATTCTAGTTGCCCATCAAAAGTGCAAGGTGGAGCGTTAGGCTCATTTGGCCGCGGTCAAATGGTGAGAGAATTTGATGAAGTTGTTTTTAATGCTGAGTTAAATACTGTACAAGGCCCAGTAAAAACACAATTTGGATATCATTTAGTGGAAGTTACCGCGCGCACAGAATAAAACGTCCTCTCATTAAGCGAACGTCTACACAACGTGGCTATTAAGGAGTTGTAACAAGCAACTCCTTAATCAACAAACAAGCATCGATTGGCATATTGATTCTTGTTCTTCTAAGTTTAAACAAAGACTACCACAGGCGCTAAACCCTGAATTCTCTTTTGCGTCTGCTTCACTAGAATGTAAATCGGCTATATACAAAACATGTTCTAAGTTAGTAAATTCAGGCTCTTTCTCAACGGCGATGTAGCCACATTCATTATATTCATAACCAAATTTTGACAATATTCGTTTATAAAAACGATGATGTGCTCGGCTGGATGCGCAAAAACCATAGCGGTAACCTAGAGCGGCACTGAATAAGACGGTTGCGAGTATAAATTGATGTTGAATGAATGCTCTGGGCATACCAAACTCAGGACAAATAGTGCACCTCATCCACTGGCAGTAGCCAAAATGTGGTAAGTCCAAATTCGATAATTGTTGCGCCAAAAATCCTGAATGCTTTTCTAATGGAATTTTGACGTTCTGATGGGCACCACAAATTCGAATACCGCCAATACACCGCTCACCTACTCTTGCGATCATAATGTCTGAACTTCTATCTAATGCCTCTTCTGCGCCATTAAACTCGGAAATGCCCAGCATCTCTTGAAAGCTCTTCTCTCGGAGTTTGTAATATTGCGCTAATAATTCTCCGTCCCTGGTTAGTTCAATGTTTAAATTCATGAATAACCTAACCTGATCACTGTTTGATAGAGAATTACAGTCTTAAACTCGGAAATTACCTAACCACAGCGGTATTAACCAAGCCTAAAACGAAAACTTTTCTCATAGTCCCACTGGAACATTTGTACTTTACGAGTAAAACTGTTTGATTAATTTGAAGCAGAAAACATACCATAAAATATTCACTAAAATTTACAGCAAGTTACAACGTTGAAAAAATTTATGGTGCCAAAACCGTAAGAATGACTGACACTTTTTGACAAAAAGCTGCCGCTTTTTTATAACGGAATTATACTGATAGGCATTAAGTTGCCTTTGAACAGATAAAAAAATAGCCTGCAGTGGCAGGCTATTATTCATGTTTCATTTATCTTCAATAAAGCCAATATTAGCTAAAGATGCCTTGTAATGCCCAGAAGATAAGAATAGATAACCCGGCACCTACTGGCAGTGTAATTACCCAAGATACTACGATGTTACGTACAACCCCTAAATCGATTGCCGCAATACCACGTGCCATACCTACACCTAATACAGCACCTACAAGTGTCTGTGTTGTCGAAATAGGTAGGCCTGTACCTGATGCAATAACCACTGTACATGCCGCAGCTAGTTCTGCAGCAAAACCACGGCTAGGCGTTAAGTGCGTAATTCCTTTACCGATTGTAGCAATTACACGATGACCAAATATGGCTAAACCAGCCACAATACCTAAGCCACCTAATGGTAATATCCACCATTCAAGTGCCGCTTTCTTAACGATTTGACCTTCGTTACCAACAATACTTACAACCGCCGCTAGTGGTCCAATTGCGTTCGCTACATCGTTTGAGCCATGAGCAAATGCCATACAACAAGCAGTTACGACCATTAAGATAGCAAAGACTTTTTCTACATTGGCGTACTGGGTAGATCTATCCGCACTATCATCAAACTTAAGACGGCTAATAAAGAACTTACCAATAAGTGCAACGACAAATGCTACCAATGCTGCATAGATAAAGCCTTCAGTAGAGCCAATATCTAAGCCAATGTGCTTAAGGCCTTTCTTGATTGTCACCAATGACAATACGAAACCGGCCAAAAACATGTAAAAAGGTACATAGCGACGAGCTTGATCTAATGGTTTGTCAGTGTCAAAAATGAGTTTTTGCGCACTATTAAAGATAACAAAAGCGATAACCCCAGATATAAGCGGCGTAACAATCCAACTGCCGACTATGCCTAGCACTTTACCCCAAGCTACAGTATCAGGGCTGACACCAATTGCCGCGAAACCAATAATCGCACCTACAATAGAGTGTGTAGTAGATACCGGCCAGCCTAAGATAGACGCCACCAATAACCATGTTGCCGCAGCCAAGAGAGCTGCGATCATACCAAACACTAACTGTTCTGGAATATCAACAAAATATTCAGGGTCGATTATGCCTTTACGAATGGTTGAAGTTACTTCACCACCAGCAAGGTATGCGCCGGCAAATTCAAAAATCATCGCGATGATTATCGCTTGCTTGATTGTAAGTGCTTTCGAACCTACAGAAGTACCCATGGCATTGGCTACATCGTTAGCACCAATACCCCAGGCCATAAAAAAGCCGACAAAAGCGGCAATCATGACTAACATTGAGCCATGTGTTAATAAAATATCCATTACTGAACCTTAACTTCTCGCTAATAATATTTCTAATCGAGCGCCGACGCGTTCTGCTAAATCGGCCAAATCACCTACCCACTCAATGATCTGGTACAAGAACATTACGTCAACAGGGTTAAGTTCGTTTTCAATTGCTAACAATTCGGCACGAATTTTAATTTGCATTGAATCAGTATCGTCTTCGATTGCATCCAATTGATGGATCATTTTGTCGACTAATTCGACTTCTCGGCCACGAAAACCTGTTTCTAACAAATCATCTAACTCGTTAATCGCATCCGCTGCTTTATCAATTGCGTCAATACAGCGCTGTAGATAGCTTCTAAATTCCGCTTGTAGCTGCTCAGGTATGACTAATTTACGGCCGAACATACGACCTGCAATATCTTTTGATTTATTGGCAATTTTGTCTTGCTGCGTTAACAATTCAAGCAAATCTGCACGATCTACTGGCATGAATAATCCGCCCGGTAGTTCTAAACGCAACTGACGTTTTAATGTATCAGCTTCTTGCTCGATCTTTGAAATGTCAGCTCTGACTTTGCTGGCTGCTTCCCAATCTTGTCGCGAAACTGCGTCTAAGAACGGGAGTAATTGATGTGAACATTTGCTAACCAATCGAATATGCTTTTCTAAAGGCTTTATCGGTGATTTAGCAAAAACACCAAGGATTGAGTTTCTGGCCATATTTATTTTCCAGGAGCTAAAGGCTCGTTGTTGTTGTTCGCCGCGGATATTACCCTATTTTAGCTTAAGTTAAAACGCCAAAGCGGACAATTATCGGTCAAATACTGTTCACTCCCTGTGTATACCATTTAACCATACGGTTACTTATTGATTACATTACAAAAATATACAGAAGGATGTTCCTCACCCTTCTGCAAAAAATACAAAAATTTATAGATTCATCATGTCTTCAGGCGATGTGTGACGCACCACTTTACCTTTTACAAAGTAAATGATGTACTCACAGATATTCTGACAGCGGTCGCCAATGCGTTCGAGTGCGCGAGCTGACCAAATAACACTCATTATTTGTGGTATTTGGCGAGGCTCTTCCATCATATAAGTCATTAATTGACGCATTAACGCTTCGTACTCGCGGTCAATTTTATCGTCGTTACCATGCGTTTTGATTGCAGCTTCCACATCCATACGAGTAAAAGCATCTAAAGTCGCCTGTAGGCACTCTAAAACATTGCGCCCTAAATTATCTAAGTTCATCAACAAATCCTTTGAATCGCTTGAGAAACTTTCTAGTGCAACACTCGCAATTTTTTCAGCTTCGTCACCAATGCGTTCTAAATCAGCAATGGTTTTTACAATGGCCATAATCAAACGTAAGTCACCCGCAGCTGGCTGACGCTTGGCAATAATGCGCGTACATTCGTCGTCAATACTTACTTCAAGATTATTTATTTTGTAGTCGTTGCTATGAACACGTTTAGCTAGGTCTTCATCCGAATTGTAAACAGACGCTAATGCATCACTTAACTGTTTTTCAACTAAGCCCCCCATGTTCATGACATGGTTAATGACATTTTCTAAATCTTCGTTAAATTGGCCTGATATATGACGACCAATATTTAAATTATCCATTGTGTCTCCTAACCTTGTTCAGCTTAACCGTAACGACCAGTAATATAGTCTTCAGTTTTCTTTTTCGTAGGCGTCGTAAATAGTGTATTCGTGTCGCTGTATTCAATTAAGTCGCCCATATACATGAACGCTGTTTGGTCAGATACACGTGCTGCTTGTTGCATGTTATGGGTAACAATCACAACCGTAAATTGTTTCTTGAGATCATTGATCAACTCTTCAATTGTTAGCGTTGAAATCGGATCCAATGCAGATGTTGGTTCATCTAATAGCAACACTTCAGGCTCGATTGCAATTGCTCTCGCAATAACCAAACGTTGCTGCTGACCACCCGATAAGCCCAATGCACTCTCATGCAATCGATCTTTTACTTCATTCCACAAAGCTGCACTTTTTAGTGAACGTTCAACCACTTCATCTAACACACGACGGTTGTTTTCTCCCGTAATGCGTAATCCATAGATAACATTCTCATAAATGCTCTTTGGAAATGGATTAGGACGTTGGAACACCATACCAACTTTTCTGCGCAATGCTGCAACATCAACATGTTTACCATAAATGTTCTCACCATGAAGATTAATTTCACCTTCAATGCGGCAAATATCTACCAGATCATTCATACGATTGATGCAGCGTAGTAGCGTCGACTTACCACAACCACTTGGTCCGATAAACGCAGTTACCTGTCCCTTTGGTATCGCCATCGATATATTATGCAGCGCCTGCTTTTCACCATAGTATAGATCTAAGTTATTAATCTCTAAAGCAACTTGTTCAGGAGATAAGTTGTTTAGATCTAGTTTTACGTTGTTTTCCGATAAATTATTTGGGCTAACAGTAATCATAATTTACTCTTTCAATTCTCTGTTGGGAGGCAAGCTCCCTGTTAAAGCACAATGTTTATTCGTTAGTTACTAGTACAAACTAGTGCTCTAACATACGATATTTTTCACGTAAGCGGTTTCGAATCGAAACTGCTGTCATATTCAATGCCACAATGATTGTGACCAATAGTAATGCCGTTGCGTAAACCAATGGACGCGCAGCTTCAACATTCGGGCTTTGGAAACCAACATCGTATATGTGGAAACCAAGATGCATGAACTTTCTGTCTAAGTGCAAGAATGGGAAGTTGCCGTCAAGTGGAAGTGTTGGTGCCATTTTTACTACACCAACCAACATCAATGGCGCAACTTCACCCGCCGCTCGCGCAATTGCCAAGATGATACCTGTCATAATTGCAGGGCTAGCAATCGGTAAAATAATACGCCATAGCGTTTCTGCTTTGGTCGCGCCAAGCGCTAAGCTTCCGTGACGCATTGCAGATGGAATACGTGCCAAGCCTTCTTCGGTAGACACTATCACCACTGGCAAAGTTAGTATTGCTAGTGTAATCGCAGACCACATCACACCAGGTGTACCAAACGTTGGGCTTGGCAAGTTTTCAGGGTAGAACAACTGATCTAAGCTGCCACCAACCATATAAACAAAGAAGCCTAAGCCAAATACACCATAAACAATCGACGGCACACCCGCTAAGTTAATAACCGCGATACGCAGTAACTTAGTGAGTGCGTTGTTACCTGCATATTCATGAAGATAAATTGCTGCAACCACGCCTAGCGGTGAGACGATTACTGTCATAAGTAATACCATTAACACCGTACCGAATATTGCAGGGAAAACCCCACCTTCGGTATTTGCTTCACGTGGGTCATCACCAATAAAGCTACCAATTTGGCTGAAGAACATGCCAAGCTTTTCAAATCCACTCAAGCGATTATTAAATTCAATCTTTAGGATTTGTTCAAAACTGATTGTGACAATTTCACCACCCATCGCACGTACTTTGATTTGATCGCGCGCAACTTTGTCACGCAATGCCATCAAGTCTTTTTCTAATAAATCGTAATCCTTTTTCAGTGCTTGAACTTGCGCATCAATCTCACTTTTGCTCGCTTCGTCTAGCTTATTTTCGAGTGCCAGTTTCTTTTCTTTCAACCGCAGACGTTCAATTTGGTAGTTAATCGCGCCAATGTCTACTTTTTGTAGTTCTTCTATTTCTTCCTGAAAACTATTCACACGTTCAAGTAGTTCGTCCATGCGATCAAGTTCAACAGACTGACCATCTAAAATCAGTTCTTCAATATAACCGTAAAAATTACCGTTGGTGCGGCGCTCTATGAGAGCAATATCTTCCGGTGTTGAACGAGAAATAACTTGCGGCACGAGTATCCAGCGAAAATCAAGGCTCACTAATTCACGGTTCCCCGTTTTAATTAGCAAGCGCTCTACAGTTTCGGTATCGCTATCGAGCTTGAGATTACGATGAGCAAGCTGCTCAGCAGGAATGCTCTCACGATCATAAATCTCACCGATAACGGTTGACGGTTTGCCAAACTCGTCAACAATCTCAAATTGATGCAACGTTGATGGCCAAAAGAATGACAATCCACGAGAAGCAATTAGCCATAGCAACCCTAGTACTGAAATCAAGCTTAAGCTCACACCAGCTGCGGAAAGCCAAATCCAAGGGGAACCCGATTTAAACCAATTATTCATTTATTCAGTTCCTTACCTTACAACGAACTATACTTTTCACGGAGACGCTGACGAACAAACTCAGCGACCGTATTAAAGACGAAAGTAAATACAAATAACACGAATGCCGCTAAGAACAGGATGCGGTAGTGGGTACTGCCAACTTCCGATTCAGGCATTTCAACGGCAATGTTAGCCGACAATGTTCGCATCCCTTGGAACACACTCCAGTCCAAAATTGGTGTATTACCCGTTGCCATCAGTACAATCATGGTTTCACCAACCGCACGACCTAAGCCCATCATCACCGCAGAAAAGATCCCTGGGCTTGCAGTGAGCAATACAACTTTGACTAAGGTTTGCCATTGAGTTGCACCAAGTGCTAATGAACCACTAGTAAGATGCTTAGGCACACTAAATATTGCATCTTCTGCCATTGAGAAAATGGTCGGGATCACAGCAAACCCCATAGCGATTCCTACAACCAACGCATTTCGCTGGTCAAAGCTAATACCTAAATCATTTGTAAGATATTGACGTACATCACCACCAAATAAGTAAGCTTCAAGCACCGGCGACAATGCAAATGATAAGTAACCCGCAAAAATTAGCGCAGGGATCAAAATAATTGGCGCCCAAGTTTCTGGAATTAAAGCTTTATATTGTTTAGGTAATTTATGCCACGTGAATGCGGTAATAAACACCGACAAAGGCAACAATACGAACAACAATCCGATGGCAGGTAAATACTTTTCAACGATAGGCGCCAGCCATAAGCCTGCTAAGAAGCCGAGAATTACAGTAGGTAACGCTTCCATAATTTCAATGGTAGGCTTCACTTTTTTACGCATCGCAGGCGTCATAAAATAAGCGGTGTAAATTGCTGCTGTTAACGCGATAGGTACAGCGAATAGCATCGCATAAAGTGCGGCTTTAATCGTACCAAAAGAAATAGGGACTAAAGAAAACTTGCCTTCAAAATCATCTGAACCTGAGGTTGATTGCCAAATGAACTCGGGTTCAGGATAGCCTTCGTACCAAACCTCTTGCCATAGTGCATGCCACGTGACTTCAGGGTGTTCATTTTCTACTGAAAATAAGTGTAATTCATTGCCATCAAACGCTAGTAAACCATCTGCACGAGGTGTGATGGTAAACGTTTTAGGTAGGCTGCCAATTAAGCTGCCGTGCCATAAATCTGCTTGGCTTGTAGTATAAAACGCGCCAACATTACCTGAAGTAGTAACCGTGAAAAAGCTCTTGCGGTATTGTTCAGTGTAAATTCTGGCTACCGCTTCATTTTCACTCGCGTCAAACGAACGGATAAGCTTGAACTCACGGCCAATGTCTGTAGCAACTTCAAACCACTGCGTTACCTGACCACTGCTATCACCGATTAACACAGAACTGCTACCAGAAAGTAACGTCATACTAGTCAATTGATGTGGTTTACTGCTATTTTGCGCTAATTGAGGAATAATCGTTGCCTTTAGCGGCACGTCATACTCGTCTGTTAAGTCGTAAACCAGCACTTGATTCGCACTTCTAACAAATGCCATACGCATGTCTGGTGTTACTACAACTTGATCAACACGATTTAATTCAAAATTAATTTCCTGATATTCCACAGAATGTTCAGGATCATAAGAAAAATCATCTTCAGCAATCAATGATGTCTTAATCAAACGATTATCTTGCGTATATCCGACTAAAACAGCACGCTCGTCGCCCATAGCAAAAGAGAGGTGAGAAAATTGTGCTTCATTTTCGTCAACACGCAAAAATTCCTCGCCAAGAGGATACGTGATATTAGGTACAATTACGCGTTCACCTGTGTCAAATTGAGACAAAAACCTAAACGCTACCAAAAGCGTTTGACCTTGCTCATTGACGACTAACTTTTGATCGCCGTCTAAATTTACCACTTTCGCTATGTGGCTATCTTCCGCTGATACTAAGCCATCCGGAAACAGTGACTCTTGATAAATTACTGTTCCTACAGTGATATCCTTACCAGCTTTTAACTGATAGTAATCAACGGTACCGTCTTTGCGTATGGTGTAAGCCAATTCTTTTAGCTCGTCGACCCCCGTTGCTAACACTTCACTGTTTGAAGTAACGGCAAAACTCGTTAACGGCTCTATTTTCGCAGATTCAAAAATAGGCTTGATAACGTATAGAAGATACATAAAGATCAACACTAAGGTAAATAAAACACTGATGCCGCCGAGTGTTATTAACCATCGTGCGATTGAATTTTTCAGCTTCCTAGAACCCGCTGATTTCAACGCTATTGTCACTAAGATAACCCTTGATATATGGAGACTAATTTAAGTTGCGGCAATTATAAGACAGTTATGTGACACTTTTGTGACAGGACTGTCATATTCGGAATGAAAGCAAAAAACGGCTCGTATAATGTTTGTTTTTAATCAAAATTTTCATTATGTTAGTGAACGGATACTTGAATTTTTTTGAAACTGTTAAGGACCTTCAATGAGTATTGCCACTTTAATGTCTAAACCTTTGATAACATTAGACATGGACGATGACCTAGCCGATGCCAAGAAACTCCTGGCAGAAAATAAAGTTCATCATCTATTAGTGCTCGATGGCAAAAAACTCGCCGGCGTCATTACCGATCGTGATTTATACAAACATTTAAGTCCGACAGTGGGTACTCACAAAGAAACCCCACGCGATGCGACGTTACTCAATAAAAAAGTCCACTTGATCATGAGCCGTGATCTCGTTACAGCGACAGTGAATACGACCCTTAATGAAGCCGTATTATTGTTTCATGACAATCATGTGTCTTGTTTGCCCATCATAAACCAAGAAGGTGAGCCAATCGGCATAATTACGTGGCGCGACATTCTCCGACTCATCGCCATACAATATCGCCAAAAAAGCACAGCTCCTGAAAAAGCATAGATCAATAGCCCTTAGTTACGAACTACACGACAGCATTGAACACCCAGCTTTGTTCAGTGCCCAATCGGGTCTTTTCGCTCGTAGGTGTTCAGCAATTTTTTCTTCTTGATAGGGGTGTCGCAGCGCGGTGAGCAATTCCTCTATCATTGAAAAATCTCCTGCTTCCGCTTTCTCAATGGCCTGCTGAGACAAATAATTACGCAAAACGAAACAAGGATTAACCGCATTCATGCGTAGAGTTCTTTCTTCGTTATCTATTTCATTTTTATTAATTCGATCAAAATAATGAGTTAACCACTTATGCCAGTGCTGCCACGTTTCACTTTCTTCAGGCATATCACCATAAAAACAAGGCAATAAATGAGAGTGCCATAGCGATTGCTCTTGAGGCAACGTAGCCAATAATCGATAAAAAATCGTCATGTCCGTAGGCTCTTCACTCATCACTTGTTCTAGTTGTATAAACAAAGCCGTATCCTCTTGAGAATCAAGCACTTCAATACCCAGTTTTTGTGCCATCATCACTAGCCACTGTTGCTGATAATTTGCAGCATATTTATTTAAACTCGCCTTTAAAGGTTCAGCGTCGTCAATCAAGGGATAAATGGCATTGGCTAGCTGAAACAAATTCCATTGACCGATTTCTGGTTGTGCACCAAAGCAATACCGTTTGCCTTTTGCATCGGTGGTGTTAGGTGTCCAGTTCAGATCAAAGTTGTCTATCCAGCCATATGGACCATAGTCAATTGTTTCTCCGAGCAACGACATGTTATCGGTATTCATCACGCCATGAACGAAACCAACACGCATCCAATCAACTATTAAGCGGCAAGTTCGGTCACAAATTTCATCAAACCATGCAAGATAAGTCGCTTTACTCGGCTCCCCCAAGTGCGAATAGTAGTGTTGGATATGATAATCAACCAACTGCTGCGTTAATGCTAAATCTCCGCGACTCGCAGGTAACTCTATCGACCCTATACGCATGAAGCTTTGAGAAACACGACAGACAATGGCGCCCAGCTCTTCTTGAGGATGCCCATCGTAAAACATGTCTCTTACCACTGATTCGCCACTCAAACACAAACTTAAGGCGCGTGTTGTAGGAATACCTAAATGGTACATGGCTTCAGAGCACAGGAATTCACGAACAGATGAACGTAAAACCGCTAGGCCATCAGCTGAACGTGAATATGGTGTTTCGCCGGATCCCTTTAATTGCAGCGTAAAGTTTTGACCATTATCAACATCAACTTGCATTAAATTAATAGCGCGCCCATCACCTAACTGCCCTGCCCAGTTGCCAAACTGATGACCACCATACGCCATAGCATAGGGACAACTTCCCTCAACAATCTTGTTACCTGTCATCACTTCAGCAAACTCATCGCTGTCTAAGTAGTCGTTTGGCAGTCCGAGCAAATTGGCAACATCAGCAGAGTAGGCAATTAATTGGGGTTTGTTAACCGTTGCAGGCAGCACATAAGAATATGCAGCGCTGCTCACTTGACGCGTGTAGTTTTCCAAATTGCTATCCGCAGGCAATTGCGCAGTGAAGTGGTCATTGAGGCGATAATATTGAGGACTTGCCTTGGGTTTTTGACTAACAAAAGTGATGAGTTCAGGGCTTAGCATGACATTGACAATCAGTGTTAAAGAGAAAGTTACAACGAGTATACCATTGTAAGGGGTAAGTTTTTAGTTAACGACAGACAACTTATTGCTGTCGTTCACAGTAATTTGTGGTTGGGAGGTATTGAACGCCCACTCGCCATTTACGTACTTTTTAGCAAATTTACAATTGAGCTCTTGAGTATCTTTGATAATGCAGCCAGATTGAATATTTTAACTAAGAGAGCCACAACTAAGAAAGCAACTAAAAAGTTAATATTGAACAAATCAATACTAGCAAAATAAGAAAGTTGATGTTCAACCAAATAAGTGAGCACTAAGGCAATTGGAACTGCGCTAATTAGGATGACTAGTATATTTGTATTATTCATTTTATAAGTAGTGAATTTTGACGCACCAAGCGCAAGAAACGTTCCGTATTTTCTCCTATCTCGCGTTATATCTTCTGTCATTCGATAATACAAAGAAAGCGACAACAACATGACTATCAAAATACTCATGACTGCACTTGCCACAAACAAAAACCTACCACCAAGATTAAGTTCGTAAACTGATTCAAAGATGCGCTTACTATTATCATAAGGCTCAATATTCATAGTGTTCGACGCCACCCAGTCGTTAATTGTACTGAATGCCTGTTCCTCATGATTATTAGCGCTATAAAACACAGGAACAAGCTTAGTAGAAATCAATGATGGTAGCCTTTCGTAGCTGACATAAATTACACTTTTGTTTGACTGAATTCCAAAGTGCGGAGCATTAGCAACAATACCTGCAATACTGAGTTCGAGTGTAGCCGGAAAGTACTCAACAACAATGGGCTTACCAATCAATTCCTGTGGCGAACTAATTTGCTCACTTTCTTTAATTAAATAATCTGCGAAATTTTCATTGATGTAAGTGTAATTCCCAACTAGTGGCTCACTCTTATAATGAGGGATTTTCAAAACTTCAAAGTAATTTGCAGAAACGAAAGTACCATTAACAGGCAGAGCTGAAGCATTATCACTACTAGAAAACTTATATTGGAAATTTGTACTATCAATGGTGGTAAACTGAGTTGAACTTAAAGCTAATTTCGTTGAGTCTTCAAATTCTCCATGTTTATTTTGTAAGCTCAATGAAACGACACTTTTTCCGGTTTGCTTGGTTGTAATTTCCAGCGCAGATCCATTTACGTTAACTATTTCATTATTTTTCACTTCTTTGATAAAGATCGTTAAAGTGTAGGCAAAGGTTGCAATTGCAATAGCCAACTGAATAGTCAAGTTAACGTTTCTAATTTTGCTCTGAAGCTTTGTCTGACTTCCTTGCTGAGAACGCGTAAATGTGTTTTTGCTATTTATCGTGGACAAGTTTAAGAATATTGCAAGCAAGAATAGTCCTAAATTTATCGAAACTGCGGCAATCCAATAGCCAAAATCAATGCTAATATTATCGCCAAAATAGGCTCGAAAAACGGAGCCACTAGAAGCAGCCTCCATAGTTATTGTAGCTATTAATTTACTAAGCACGACAAAAACACTAATCATAGGTAATGCTTCTATGACTCCAGAAACAAAAAGGCTACTATAGCTAGCACCAAGTGATGTTTTAAGTTTGAACTCCTGCATGCGTGCTGTCGCTTGCTCGCCAAGCATGTTGACAAAAGTAGCAAAGACCAAAAAGCCGAATCCTGAAAAAAGAAAGGTCAGCGCCCACATTTGAATCTTGAGCGCCCGTTTAGCAATAGGGTTAAGCTCCACACCTTCTGACACCAGCAGCGTATTATTCGTCTTTATAAATACTGCGTTATCACTAGGCGCTTGTTCGACCACTGCTTGTGCAAGCTGGGTTATTTCCGCCAAGGAAAGACCATTATCTTTCATCGTAAAGAAACCAAAATAGCTTGGGTCACTTTTAACAAATGATTCTTTCAGAGGAATCATTTTGGGCACAAAAAGGTTCAGGTGACTATCTGGCAACCAGATGTCGATCGTTTTATCATTAAATTTGGTCATTGACTCCGAAACAACATGACTAATCTTCAATTTTCGCCCCACAATCGATACTACATTGTCACTTGCAGGTAAATCATATTTTTCGATTAGAGTAGGTGAAATAAAAACATCGCCAACTGACCATGAATCACGTTTAAAAGGTGACGAAAGTTGAAGTAATGTTGGTAGTTCTCTTGAATAAAAAGCAACTTTAATTTGCGGTAATAGCTTATCGTCTACTCTCAAATCTATGCTTCTAAAGTAGATACTCGCCACTCCAGTCACGTTATGAAGACTATTAAGTGCTTCGATATCGTAACGAGACGTTGGGTAGATTTCACCACTTAAACTTTGACTGGCAACGGTATATATATTTGCTGTCGTATTGACCCATTCAGGTTTGTCATGATTAATGTATGAAAATAAGCCTATCAATACCGCCAAGAAACCTGTAAATAATGATAAACTCAATGTAATTACACACCAAGCTAATCTGTTATTCTTCCACTTTCTCCAGCCATACTTGATGTCGAAGCTATCAATTTTACTTAACATAAAACGCCGTCACTAATCGATACAACGCGTTCACAGCGTTCAGCGACTTTATCACTGTGCGTGATGATTAAGATAGTTCGGCCTTGCTTATGTATTCCCTGCAATAAGTCCATGATCCCTGATTCATTTTTACTATCCAAGTTACCTGTTGGCTCATCACATAAGATTATGTCAGGAGATGTCACTAAGGCTCTTGCAATAGCAACTCTTTGCTGCTGCCCGCCGGACAATTCTTCGGGGAAACTATTAGCTTTATCTTCTAAGCCAAGTTTATCTAACTGCTCTAGAGCCAATGATTGATATGCACTCTTTTTTATGGCTTTGTTAAAACGCAGTGGCAAACATACGTTTTCCAATACAGTCATGTCACCGATTAAATTAAAGTTTTGAAATACCCAGCCGATATTTTTATTCCTCAAGATGCTTTTTTGTCTGTTGTCTAGGGTACTCACATCAGTATTACAAAATTTTAAGCTGCCTTCGTAGTCTGCATCTAATAAGCCTAGAATTGATAATAATGTTGATTTGCCACTACCTGACGGCCCCATAATAGCTGTCATTTCACCTTCAAAAATAGACAAGTTTAATTTCTTGAGCACAGGAGAACGGTTGGTTTTTGCATAAAATGACTTTTCTAAGTTATCAGTTTGAATGATTAATCTACCCATCTAATTCTCCAACATGAATACTGTGTGTTGTTTGCAAATGGGCAGGCAACTCGAACAAGAATAATGTATCTGGCTGCAAAGGTGTTAAAATTTGCATATGCTCTTTAGTTATTTGACCAATGTAAATTTCTTTCAAAACAAAGTCATTGCTTTGCCCATCGCTAACATGAATGTGATAGGACGCATTTGGTTCGTCAACAAATGCAGGACGTTTAGCGACCAACGTATTATTCAATGCAAGTACGGCTATTTTTCCTGTGACGTCAATATTGGGGATCGCAATGCTGGGAAGCTCAGTCTTTATTTCAGCATCAATTTCAATACTACCATTAACCACAATCGGTGAAATTCGAGTAATACCTGCTACCACATCACTCCCTTTTATTGAAAGTAACACGTCTTGTCCAAGTTTTAACAAGTGTGCTTTGCTAGAGCTAACTAATAATTCAGCGTAAAGTGATTCTTTATCAATTACCAAACCTAGAAACGTTCCATCATCAATCTGTTTCCCAACTTCCAGTTTGTCATCCAAAGACATTAATATGCCGTCCATGGGGGCTTTAATGACCAATTTATCAACGTCAGATTGAAGCAACTCAACATTAGATTCAATTTGTTTCAGCTTGAGTTTAGCCGCTTCAATTGTGGCAGTTGAAATTTTTTGAATTGATTCGAGTCGGCTTTTTTCAATTTCATGCACTTTTTTATCTCGCGCATTTTTCACTTTAGATTTTTCCAACTCCAGCGCTGATATGACGTTGTTCTGCTTTAACTTTTTATTGGCTTGGAGATCAACCGTAGAAAGATTAAACTGCGCTTCTGCCAGCAACACCTCAGCCTCTTGCTCTTTCAACTTTTGTTCCCAATCAACCTTTAATTTAGCAATTTCCTGATGCTCTACTTGTAAGTTTAACTGCTCACTTTTCAGAGCCCTTAACGTTTTTGGATTAACAAGTTTTAATATGGCCTCGCCTTCCCTTACACTGGCGCCAGGCTTCAAGAATATTTGTGCAACGTTACCTTTAGACTCGGCAATCAGGCCAACTCGATTCTTAGTTCTCAACTTACCATAAGTATCCAGTTCAATTTTGAGCTCCGACAACTCTACTTTTTCAACATACTCTTTCGATACACTTTGCTTAAAGTCACTCAGTGCAATGAATAAAAAAATGCTTAATAGCATTAACAACGCAATGGCTAGTTTTGTTTTGTTATCGAAAAAGACTTTTTTTTCTGGAATTTCTATCACTTGTTAACCTGTGGTGTTATTAATTTAAAACCAACCATTAAAGAATTGCAGATATACGCTTTCTTTAAAGCCGATTATTTTCTTATCTTTTGACTTTTATAACGGACGCTCGTTATGGCCTAAGGCAAAATGACTCGTTAGCAAAATGAACATTGTCATCTACATCAATGATAAAGTATTGAGCAATATAAATGTTAGAAATTCGTGAAACGAAGAGACCAGTCATTTCGGCAAGCAAGATAATACTGATATAGGATTTAATGTTAAAATGACTCATATTCCCTTATAAAATTTTTGTTCCGTATACGTTTATCAAATAATAAACTGTAGATAAAACCGTTGTCAAACAAGTACCCATTTATAAAAACATTAATAAATCATAAATTTAATAACTCAAAAACAATATACACAAAACCTCCCTTCAGTTTAAAAAGTTCAATCATCAATACTCAAACGTTTTTGTGCGCCATCTCGAACTTAAGCATAGAGCCATGAATCATCTGCGGCTAACAAACAACCATACCTCCAAAAAATTGTTGAATTATTGTTGAATGACATTTACGATAATTTGACTCTAAGAAAAATCATGGAAAACAAATTAAAATTACTGATTACGCTTGGAGTTACAGCTATCGTAAATTTACAAAAAATGTATAAGCATCAATCTCTATAAAATGCACACGAGCTAGCACAGAAAGCATATGCTGTGCTTATGATGGTGAAGTAATAGTATGCACTTACTTACCGGCACCAATAGAGCTTTAACTAAATAATTTGATACTAAGCACAATGGTTGAATAAATCACATTCAACCATTTATGAAATAAAATACTCTAAAAGGACTTTCCATGAAATCGTTGTGCTCGCTCATTTTAGCTACCTTAGCACTAGTTAGCCCAAGTCCTTTAAAAGCCCAAGAAATACAACATCTTGGCGATAAAATTTTCGATATTTACCAGTTGCATACACAAGTTAAAGCAACTGAAGATATTCCAATCCCATCCGTAACAATTTACGATCTGTTAAATGAAAGGTTTTTGTCAAAAGAGCAAGCGATTGAGCTGGTATTAGGTAACAATGATCTAGGTGAAATCCAAGATATGACCACAAACATTTTCATTACACCTAAATTGCCAAATGTTAAGAAAGAAAAAGTGATGAGTCACTTGTTTAAGTCGAAACTAAAGGCAGATTACCTTGTGTTTTATCATAATATTGGAGAGGATATGCTCAAACTTTTTCCGAATCAAAAAACTTCTACACAAATGGAGCACCAATTAAAAGCTATTCTAACTGCAGATGACAAGTTTAAGGTTTACACCATTTGGTGATGAATCTAAACACCCATAACGCAAAGCTTTATGTTAAATGCTAAAGTAGTTGGTAGTTGGCTCCCTAATTTGGCTAATGTATGCCGCAAGAGATTAATTACATAATATATTGAATCTTATGCTGCTATTGCAAAAGTAAGGCTGCCTAAAAATAAAAATCAAAGGTTAAATACCAAGCCGAGAAATCGCCTTCGTGAATTTGCATATCTCGATCAATCCAACCGTCTTGGGTTAGATATTCTAAGTAAATCCAGCCGGGGCCATAGTCAAACTTAACGCCAGGTGCGTATGCAACTATGGTGTCAGCATCACTTCCTTGGGTATCAGGAAATGCCCAGGTTGCATCTAAAATAAACTGCCACTGCTGCCAATCAAAGATAAACTCAAACCCAAGCCGTTGGTTTTCAATTGTTTCTGGTAGTCCGGTTTGGCTAACGTAAATATTAGGCAAATCCCGCTCCCCCCAGATGTATTCAGCTTTGAATTGCCATTTTTGCCAATCACCCAAGTAATACACGGCAGCCGCTTGATGTTGTCCATCGGTATCGCGACTTCCTGTCATTAACTCTTCCAACTCGCCTGATTGTAATGACAATCCAACGGTTTGGTTACGCACAACAGGTACACGAAAATCAGCCACCCATGTCCGTACTTTGCGATACGTAGTACTACTTCCCCAGTGTCGGTTATCGTCGGTCGAATCCGTTGAAGTGTTGCCCCAATCATCCGCATGAAAGTACGCCAAACTCATATCGAAATACCGATAGTCAGCGTCAAGCTTCAGGCCAACATCCATTTGGTCACCATACGCGGCTTGGAACATATCACCCGGCCAAAAGTTCTCAGTCTTCCAAGCAAACGGTACTTGGCTCTTGCCAATCGTGAGGGAATGCTTTTTGCCAAAATCGAAGGCTACCCATGCCTTGTGAATAACTGAGTAATCACCACTGGAGTTGTTTTCTTTATCAGAAAAACCACCGGGCCCAAACCTGACTTCCGCTGAATATCGCCAGTTTTCATTGCGAGTTTTAGGCTTACCATCGATATATAGCACCAGCGCTTCATCACCAAAAAAGCTTTCATCGGTTTCAGTTAAATAACTAAAGTTGTACCAAATACCACCAGAGAACGTGGTTGTCGCTAGCGCTTGATTAGCGTTTACCAACCCCAAAAGAATAACCAGTAGTAATAGTCGCATTGGCAGCCTCAATTTTTTCAACAGTGGATTTATCAAAGTGTAGTTAACTTCATCAGCATTGCTGAAATTTTTGCGGCTTATGAGATCTATTTCTATAGTTACAATACATTTGCCCGAGAAAAATGAATGCCATGAGTATTTCACAAAAACTAATCGCAGCGTTTATGGTGACAATAATTTTACCTATTCTTGTCATTGCAATATTGATGATCAACCAAGTCCGCCAACTCGCCTATGACAACTTTGCCAGCGCTAATACCCGTGAAGTGACTCAAATCGACAATGCGATAAATTTATTATTTGATGAAATAACAAAAGACATTAATTTTCTTGCACAGACTCAACAAGTCAAGGCAGCGAAAACCGATATTACAACCTATATGGCAAACTCGACTAAAACAGCGATGACGTCGTTGCAAAATAGTAAAACTGAAGCAAATATCTATCAGCTTTTTAGAGATTTTGGCGATACCCATGACGGCATTTCTTACATTTATGCGGGAAATGAAGAAGGCGGATATATTCAATGGCCGCAAGGTAATGTAAGTGCCAACTATGACGCTAGAACCCGCCCTTGGTATACCACAGGCAAGAATGCTAATGGTAAAACTGTACGCACACAAGCCTATTATTGGGAGCCAGATGATGCGGTAATCGTTTCTACTGTTACTGCTTTTCAAGATGATGCCGGTCGGTTTGCAGGTGTTACAGGCATGGATGTCTCGTTAGCCGGCTTAACGCAAATGGTGAGAAAAATTAAACTGGGTGAAACTGGTTATTTAATGCTGGTTGAAGATTCGGGCAATATTTTGGTTGATGCCAAACATCCCGAAAATAACTTCAAACAAATTAATCAAGTGAAAAACGGTATCTATAATGATATCGCTAACAGTTCATCAGGATTTACTGAAATTGACATTGATGACGAAACTTATCTAGCCAATGTTTATACCTCCCCTCGCCTCAATTGGAAATTTGTCGGCTTTATCAACAAGAGTGAAGCGTTGTCTGATGCAACCACCATGACTTGGACAATTATTTTAATTGGTTTGACATTAATAGGTATTTTCTCAGCATTGGCCGTATACGTTGCACGGTTAATTTCAACGCCCATTATTACGGTGACCAAAGGGTTAGAAGATATCTCGCAAGGCGAAGGCGATCTAACCAAACAATTAGCTGTATTATCTGCCGATGAAACAGGTCAGTTGGCAGAAAGCTTCAACCAATTCATCACTACCATACGTGAACTTGTGGTTGAAATTAATAACAGCGCAACCCAAGTGAACGAATCAGCCAATAGTACCAACGACATTTCTCAGTTACTTAATAAGGCAATCCATCACCAGCAAGAAGCACTGGAAATGGCGGCAACGGCGATTAACGAAATGGCCGCCACAGCAAATGAAGTAGCACAAAGTTGCTCAAATGCCGCAGACTCTGCAAATAATACAAAGCAAGCTTCAGAGAACGGCCGACTGGTCATTGAGAAAGCCGTTGCCAGTGTTGAACAGCTTAGTCGCGCCATCATGAGTGCCTCAGATAATATTCAGCAACTAGACACTGAAAGCCAAAACATTATGTCTATCTTGGGCGTAATACGAGGCATAGCAGAACAAACTAATCTACTTGCTCTTAACGCCGCCATTGAAGCTGCACGCGCTGGTGAACAAGGTCGTGGTTTTGCCGTTGTAGCCGATGAAGTACGTGCGTTGTCTAAACGCACCTCGGAATCTACAGAAGAGATTGCCACGCAACTTGACCGCCTGCGCAACATGACACAAGGCGCATCAAAAGATATGAATGAAAGCCTAGAGAGTTCCAGCCAAACAGTTGAATTCACACAAAGTGTTCAGCAGGAATTCAATCAAATCTCAAATTCTGTTGATATGATCAGCGATCTAAACACACAAATAGCAACGGCTGCAGAGGAGCAACAGCATGTTGCAGAAGACATAAGTCGCAACATCGTAGACATTAAAAACTCCGCTGATGATATTTCCAATACTGCCAATGATGCAGGCACTAATGCAACAAACCTCACTAATCTGTCGGAAGGTTTAAGTACGCTTGTGAATAAATTCAGAACTTAACTCCACAAACTGAAAATTAGGCCGAGTTATCCGTGACAATTCGCATACTTATGTGGCGTAATGCAAACTATTGACTTTAAAGCTGCAACCACTAGAATTTGCTGTTTTACCTAATAATAGAGTCACGGATGCCTTACTTCCTATTTATTCTTTTAACACTTACTTTTACCGTTTCAGCGGCGCAAAAGCCTTTGCCTGTTGAAGCTTTTGGTAAATTACCTTCTAGTTCACAAGTCAAGCTATCTCCGAATGGAAAAAAGTTTGCTTATATTAAAAATATTGAAGGATATTCATTAATCGGTGTTGTCACTATCGCAACTGGTGATAACAAATTTATTGTAAAAACAGACAATCAGAAATATAAAATCAACTGGTACCAATGGGCCAATAATGAAATGTTGCTAGTCAGTGCTGCCTACCCGCAACTTCAATACGGACTTAAATTCTCCGAGAGTCGTCTACTAAAAGTTTCCGTTGATGGTAAAAGCGTCCCTACAACTATCTACCGACCGAAAACTGACGAAAATGTGCCTCAATTTCAAGATCGCATCGTAGATATACTTCCGGACGATCCGGATCATATTTTAGTCCAATTAGATGTGAATGTGGCAAACATGCCAGATGTGTACAAAGTCAACCTAAACTCAGTACGTAAAAAAAGCTTACACTTCAAGCGTAAATCCTACATCAATAATTGGATGACAGACCAGCAGCATCGTATCAGACTTGGTTTTGGCAGAGACGATACTTCGATTTTCTATCGCCTTTACGATTTGGCTACTGAAGAGTGGCGCACTATTTGGCGCTATGAGATTTTTGATGCGCCAGACATTACGCCATTAGGATTTGGTTTAAATGAGAATGAACTATACATTCGCGCAATTCACAACAAGCGATACGCCATTTTCAAAGTTGATGTATCAACAAAAGATCTGAAACGAACACTAGTCTATGCCGACGAGAAATATGATATTGAAGGCAGTTTAATATACTCTCGTAAAACAGGCGACGTTATCGGTGTTTATCATGGTGAAGCCGAGCAATCTAAAATTTACTTCTCGGAAGAACATCAAGCGTTTCAAACAGCATTGAACAAGGCTATACCTGACGCCTACAATAACGTCGTCAGTTACAGTGAAAATGAACGTAAATACATTCTATTTTCCAGCGACGATAAAAACCCTGGCGCTTATCTGCTTGGTGATAGAGATGCTGGCTCATTGGAACTTGTTGCCTATCAATACCCATTGTTAGTTGATCAGCAGCAATCTGGACGTCAAAAAGTTACCTACAAAGCTAGAGATGGGCTGGAAATAGAAGGTTATGTAACCATGCCTTACGGTGGACTAAAGAAAAACAACCCTGTAGTAATTATGCCGCATGGCGGTCCAATGGTACGAAACTATGGTGGCTTTGATTGGTTTTCCGAGTTTTTAGCTAGTCGCGGTTATCTGATTATGGAACCAAACTTCAGAGGTTCATCTGGTTACGGATTCGAATTCGAAATGGCAGCCATTCAAGAATGGGGAGGAGCTATGCAAGACGACTTGCAAGATGCAGCCCTGTGGGTTCAGGAAACATTTGATGCGGGTAAAAACAACACCTGCATATTTGGCGCAAGTTACGGTGGTTACGCAGCGCTAATGGCGGCGTCTATCCAGCAATCAACATTCAAATGCGCAGCAAGTTTTGCGGGTGTTTCTGACCTGGAAGACGTCGTGAGACGCTCTCGACGCTTTACTAACTATGATGTTGTAAAAAAACAGTTTGGCACTGATGATGACACGTTGGAGCGTCAATCGCCAATCAACTACGCTAAACAAATCAATATTCCAATTTTACTTATCCACGGTGAAGACGACCGTGTAGTAGATGTCAGACACAGCCGTAACATGTTTGATGAGCTAAAAGATTACGACAAGAAAGTTGATTATATTGAGCTTCCACAAGGTAATCATCATCTGGAAATTGAAAAGAACCGATTGGCCGTGCTCACCTCATTAGAAAAGTTCTTATCTGTGTATCTGCAATAATCTCACAAACAATTCTGAGGTGCTTGTGACCGCAAGCACCTCAATATATAAACCACGCCTTGGCTCACAAACCATTCAAATAAATTAACCCTAGTAATAAAATAAATCTCTTTCCTATTTGCCTATCCTTAGTGCTTTAACCTAAAATATCGTCAATTTTAAACGCAACAAATCAAAAGGTTTTTTATGGCATTGCCAGATAAGTTTATTTACTCGATGCATCGCGTCAGTAAAGTTGTGCCACCAAAACGCACAATTTTAAAAGATATTTCTCTTTCATTTTTCCCAGGTGCCAAAATTGGTGTGTTAGGTCTTAACGGTGCGGGTAAGTCAACGCTATTAAGAATCATGGCGGGTGTCGACACCGAATTTGAAGGTGAAGCAAAGGCACTTGCCGGCACTAACATTGGTTACCTACCACAAGAGCCAGTATTAGACGAAAGCAAAACCGTTCGTGAAATCGTTGAAGAAGCGGTAGCAGTTGTTAAAAATGCGATGACTCGCCTTAATGAAGTATATGCAGCTTATGCAGAAGAAGATGCAGACTTTGACGCATTAGCAAAAGAGCAAGGCGAATTAGAAGCAATTATTGCCAGCCATGACGGACACGCGTTAGACAATCAATTAGAACGTGCCGCTGATGCATTGCGATTACCTGAGTGGGATCAAAAAATACAGCACTTAAGTGGTGGTGAACGTCGCCGTGTTGCTTTATGTCGTCTTCTTCTACAAAAGCCAGACATGTTATTACTCGACGAACCAACTAACCATTTAGACGCAGAATCTGTTGCCTGGTTAGAGCGATTTCTACATGACTACTCAGGTACTGTTGTGGCGATTACCCATGACCGTTATTTCTTAGACAATGTAGCAGGCTGGATCTTAGAGCTTGATCGCGGCTATGGTATTCCATGGGAAGGCAACTACTCATCGTGGTTGGAGCAAAAAGATAAGCGCCTAGAGCAAGAAGCACGTAAAGAAAGTGCATTGCAAAAAACCATCAAGCAAGAACTTGAATGGGTTCGCCAAAATCCTAAAGCACGTCAATCTAAAAACAAGGCGCGTATGGCTCGATTTGAAGAGCTTAACAGCCAAGAGCATCAAAAACGTAACGAAACTAACGAGTTGTACATTCCACCTGGACCACGTTTGGGTGACAAAGTGCTTGATGTTGAAAACTTAACTAAGTCATACAACGGCCGTGTACTTATTGACAACTTAAGCTTTAGCATTCCAAAAGGGGCGATTGTCGGTATTATCGGGGCGAACGGCGCGGGTAAATCAACATTGTTCAAAATGCTATCAGGTACCGAACAACCCGACTCTGGTACCGTTACTGTAGGTGATACCGTAAAATTGGCCAGTGTTGACCAGTTCCGTGACGACATGGAAGACAAGAACACCGTCTATCAGGAAATATCGGAAGGCAGTGATATCATTGAAATTGGCAACTATGAAATCCAAAGCCGCGCATACTGTAGCCGATTTAACTTCAAAGGCAACGATCAACAAAAGTTTATTGGCGACCTTTCTGGTGGTGAACGCAACCGTGTCCATCTAGCTAAATTGGTTAAGACTGGCGGTAACCTGTTACTGCTTGATGAACCAACCAACGATTTGGACGTTGAAACCTTGCGTGCGCTGGAAGAAGCACTGCTTGAGTTCCCTGGTTGTGCCATGGTTATCTCGCATGACCGTTGGTTCCTAGATCGTATTGCAACACATATCATTGATTACCGTGATGAAGGTCAGGTTAACTTCTTCGAAGGTAACTTTAGTGATTACAATGAATGGTTGAAGAAAACATTGGGCCCTGAAGCGCTTGAACCACATCGTATCAAGTACAAAAAGATTAGCTAACGACTAACCGAAACTAGCAAATTAACTAATTCGTTAGTTATCAACAAATAAAAGGCACCTTAATCGTATTTAGGGTGCCTTTTTTTTAAAAGCAAGCTATGCTAAAGATAATGATCATTAATTAGCCTGGTATCAATGGAAAATAGACGTCAATTCTCTCGAATTTTATTTTCAATAAATGCTCACCTAGAAGTAGATGAAGTACGGTACCCCGTATCAATACATGATATTTCGTTAAACGGTGCATTGATCAGTAACCCTCAAGACTCACCTTCCCTCACAGGTAAACTTGGTGAATTAATCTTTGAACTAGCCGACGGTGAATCATGCGTTTCAATGCACGTCGCCGTAATTCATCAAGAAGAAAAAGAGATGGGGCTACGTTGCAATGCAATCGACATAGAAAGCGTGACGCATTTAAGGCGACTTGTCGAACTCAATTTAGGCGATGAAACCCAATTAAACAAAGAGTTATACCAGCTTACCAGCATTAATGACGACAATTAAAAATGTAGCCTAAAAGGTGACTCCTATTCCCAATTAACTTTATTTAAAAGGACAACGTATGAAGCATTTGGTTATCTCCTTTATCAGCCCAGACCGTCCAGGGCTTGTCGATCAGCTTTCCAATACCATTAACCAATTTAACGGTAACTGGCAAACGAGTAGTATGCACCATTTATCAGGCTTTTTTGCGGGTGTTATTGAAGTCGCCATTGATGACGACAAAGCTCCGGTATTAATTGCCTCACTTCAAGAATTGCCGAATTTTAAACTAAACATTGAAGCCGCCAGCACAACGACAGATCCCGATGCTGCTAATGTCACGTTAGAACTTACTGCAAATGATCGTGTTGGCATTGTTAAGGAGATTTCTTCGGTAATTCATCAACAAGGCGGCAATTTGCTCAACCTTAATAGCTCGCGTGAAAGTGCTCCTCACTCTGGTCAAGACCTGTTTAAAGCACAAGCTAAGGTCACAGTTACTGAACAGCAATTAGATGCGTTAATTGATGCACTAGAAAACTTAGCTGACGATTTAATGGTTGATATTTCACGTAAATAGACCACCGTTCAATTATGACACTTACGTGTCGATTTTCTTAAAAGTGTCATAATTGAATCATATACTGAGATTTTCCCAGTATATTTCGCCTCTGATGTTAGACATAAGTATGTTTTTTGATAAGGAATTAAGCTGGTTATCTTTTAACGAGCGCGTCTTACAAGAGGCCGCCGATGACTCAGTTCCACTAATCGAACGTATTCGCTTTTTAGGTATATATTCAGCCAACCTAGATGAGTTTTTTAGAGTACGGGTGGCTAATTTGCGCCGAAAACTTCTGTTAGCAGATGCGACAAGTGAAACGCAAACAGCTCAACATGATCACTTAGCACAATTGCTCAATGAAATTAACCGTAAGGTGAATAACCTAACTGAGACATTTAGGCTAACCGCCAAACGAGCATTTGCTGAGTTAGAGAAACATCAAATTCAATTATTGTTCAACAATGAAAAATCTCGAACATTTACTAAAGAACTGACAAAAATTGAAAAAGTCTGGTTGGAAACCTATTTCAACAACCACGTAATTCGCCACATTACTCCTATCATCATTTCTTCAAATACACACCTTGTCGCATGCTTAGACGATGACGGCATTTATTTTCTAGTGAGTTTAAAGCAAGCCGACAAAAACCAATACGCACTCGTTGAAATTCCACGTGAGGAAGTCGACCGCTTCATTATTCTTCCACGCTCTACAAGCCATGGAATGCAGCGTGTTGTCATGCTTGACGATGTGGTTCATTTCTTTATGGATCGTATCTTTAAAGGGATATTTGACTACACAGAAAAAGACGCCTATTCCCTCAAATTGACGCGTGATGCAGAGTACGATTTGAATGATGAATTAGATCAAAGCCTGCTGGACAAGATGTCCAAAGGGCTTAAACAGCGATTAACCGCTGATCTTGTTCGCTTGGGTTACGATCAGCACATGCCGGATTACATGCAAAAGTTTCTCAAGAAAGCGCTAAAAATCAAAGATAAGAACAATATGGTACCGGGCGTTCGATATCGCCACTTCAAAGATTTTATTAAGTTTCCAAACTTAGGCAGCCCGACGCTGGAAAAGCAAGAGTTACCCGCCTTAGATGCGAGCCGCTTCACGCGTTGCAACTTCTCATTTGATGCTATTACACGAAATGACGTTCTCGTATATTATCCTTATTACAAATTCAGGCATTTTACCGAGTTTCTCCGCCAAGCTTCTTATGATCCTCATGTCGTACACATTAAGATCAACATCTATCGCGTGGCAAAACATTCGGAAATTATTCACTCATTAATCGAAGCCGTAAAAAATGGCAAAAAAGTGACGGTAGTGGTTGAACTTAGAGCGCGTTTTGACGAAGAAGCCAATATTGAATGGGCAAAGCGCATGAAAGATGCCGGTATTAAGGTAGAGTTTGGTATCGACACCTTAAAAATTCATTCTAAACTGTGCTTAGTTAAACGCATTGAGAACGATAAAATAGTCAATTACGCCCATATCGGCACAGGTAACTTTCACGAAAAAAATGCCCGTGTTTACACCGATTTTTCGTTGTTCACTAAACATAAAGAAATTACACAGGAAGTGGATAATGTGTTTTCATTTATCGCACATAGCTACAAGCGTTATCGGTTCAACCATTTAATTGTCTCTCCGCTAACCTCGAGAAGACGACTGTATCAACTTATCGATCATGAAATAGAACAGGCTGAGCAAGGCAATCAGGCATCTATAATTCTCAAAGTGAACAACTTGGTCGACAAAGGTTTGATTAATCGCTTGTATGCGGCGAGTCAAGCCGGTGTAAAGATTCAAATAATTGTGCGAGGCATGTGTTCACTCGTACCGAATATAAAAGGTGTAAGTGACAATATTTCCGCCATATCCATCGTTGACCAGTTTCTTGAGCACCCTAGAGTCATGTTGTTTCATAGTGGGGGCGAACAGCTGCTATACATTAGCTCTGCCGATTGGATGGAACGTAATATCGACCACCGCGTTGAAGTAAGCTGTCCAATATACGATCAAGCCCTAAAAAAACGTATCATTGATACACTTACACTACAATTAAATGATAATCAGAAAGCGCGCATCATTGATAAGCAGCAAACCAACAAGTATGTTAAACAAGGAAAAAACAGAGCGATTCGCTCACAAATGGCCATATACGAATACCTAGTGGACACGGAAATTGACGACGCACACATTATCGAAAACGAGACAAAGTAACATTCCAATATATGAATAAGCCCAGTGCAGCCTCACCTCAACAAGACTATCTCGCGGCTTTAGACATAGGCTCAAACAGCTTTCATTTTGTCTTGGCTCGTCAAGTTGAGCAGCAATTGCAAATTGTACACTCTGAGAAATACCGCGTGCAGCTTGCACAAGGGCTTGATGATGAAAATAAGCTTTCAGCAAAAGCAATAAAACGTGGCATTGCCATTTTAGAGAGTTTAGCCATCAGCACTGCGCAAGTTCAGCCAGAAAACTTTCGTGCAGTAGCCACCTTTACCTTACGACAAGCAAAAAACGCAACTCAGTTCCTAAAAGAAGCCTCAAAGGTGTTCCCTTTTGATATCGAAATAATTTCTGGACACGAAGAAGCGCGACTCATTTATCAAGGTGTGGCACATAATTTTTATTCAGAAAACAAACGCATTGTTATTGATATTGGTGGCGGTAGCACTGAATGTATCATAGGTACTGGACATAACATTGAAACGTTAGCAAGCTTAACAATGGGCTGTGTGAGTTATCAACAGCAATTTTTTCCTGATAGTAAAATCACGGCCAAAGCATTTGAACGCGCTATCAATGCGGCTAAGTATGAGTTAGATTCAATCGTCAAACGATTTAGACGCGCGGGTTGGCAAAACGCAGTTGGTACTTCAGGTACGATAAAAGCGATTCATTCACTCATCAATGCCAATGAAGCACTGCCCCAAGAGATTACACTTGACCAATTACATAAACTTAAACATCAACTCATCAGCTATAAACGTGTCGAAAAAATCAATCTAAGCGATTTAAAAGAATCGAGAAAAAGTGTTATATGTGGTGGGTTAGCGGTGTTAATTGCCTTATTTGAAAGGCTAGATATTCATAGCATAGACTATTGCACTTCAGCACTGCGAGAAGGCGTTCTGTTTGAGCAACTCGATCAAAAACTCAACAACAACATTCGCGAACGCAGTGTTAATAGTCTTGCTGAACGCTTTAATGTTGATGTTACCCATGTTAAACAAATCAGCCAATTAGTTCATACATGGTGGACAAATATCGAACAAGGGTGGCAACTACAAGCGCCAATATACAAAGAGCTATTATTGGCCGCGATCAAACTACACGAACTGGGCATTGACATTAATCCGTCGGGTTACCATAAACACGGACATTATATTCTGCAACATGCAGACATTGCAGGATTTAATCAGGAGCAACAACAAGCACTAGCATGGTTTGTTGGAAGTCAGCGCAAAAAAATACTACCTGTTGACCAGCACACATGGTACTTACTCAATTCCAAAACGCTAGAACGATTGTGTGCTGTACTAAGACTTGCCATTATCGTTTGTCAACAACGCCAAATAAATCAAAACGATGGAATTTTGCTCCATGTTAACAAACATAATATTACTCTCACAGTAGATACGCAGTGGCTACAAGAGCGCCCTATTGTTGACACCGAATTATATTATGAAAAAAAATCACTGAAGAAAATTGGCCTGACACTCACAATAGCCCATTAATACCAAGTACTTATCTATAAGCACATCAGTTGTTGGGTGAAGCTACGATCATGTCAGGCTCATCACGCTAGTCTAGATATTTTGGCAGCTTAGGAAGTTGCTCAATATCGCTACTCTCGTGTTGAATGATGATTTTGGCATTTAATTCTTTAGCAAGCGCTTCAAATTTATCCATTGATTCACGCGTTTGTGGCTCATCTACGTTAAAGCGAGGGACACGCTTCAACTCACGGCTTTTTGCCTGGTGATATAAATCGCCAGAAAGCAACACAGGGCCCGTATTGGCTAAGTTCACCTGTAACACTGTATGTCCATGCGTATGTCCCGGCATTTCTAAAATAACCACACTACCGTCACCAAATACATCATAGCTACCGGTAAATGTTTTTCGTGGAAGCGTTTTTATTTGTTGATAGAGCGGCTGTAAATCTTCCCCTTTTGTAATTGTTGTTAGCTCCGCCTCTGTTACTAACCAAGTCGCGGCAGGAAACTGTGCCATTTGTCCGGTATGATCAAAATGGCTGTGTGAAATAGACATGTATTCGATATCATCTGGCGTAAGCGCCAATGTTTTTAGTTGTTCTGCCAAAGTCGAATTCATGGACAATGTAAATACACCGTTCACCAATGGTTCCTTGTTAACTAGCTCAGCTGACAATCCTGTGTCCCAAAGCAAGTCACCTTGCTGATGGCGAATCAAATAACAGCTTCCCACTAATCGCTGACTTTGGTTGGCATAATCGCCTGAAGATGAAAAAACGTCCATATTCGACACATCGATTGTCCCGCAATCAAACGTATATAACTTAAGTGCATTACTGGCCTTATCATACGCAAGTAACGGATTGCTGAAACACAACGCCGCCACCATCGTACTCGTTGCGACCATTGACTGCTTTACGAATTTTTTTGCTACACCTTTCATCAAATAACTCCATTTCTATGTTTAGTGTCGCCATCATATACGGTATATTCGATTTACGTAAGTACGCACAGTTTTGAAACCCAGTATCAATTTGTATACCGTAAAATAGGGAATTAAAAGATGGCTCATCAACAATATGACTGTAATTTTGGCTGCCCCGTTGAGGCTACGTTAACCGTACTTAGCGGAAAATGGAAAGGGATAATCATGTATTACTTATTAGCTGATACAAGACGCTTTAATGAGTTGCGCCGTTTAATGCCAAATATCACGCAACGTATGTTGACTAAGCAACTCAGAGAGCTGGAAGCTGACAACCTTATTGCGCGTAAAATCTATCCAGAAATTCCTCCTAAGGTAGAATATTCAGTGACAGAATATGGCCAAACATTAGCACCGGTGATCAAAGTACTTGGCGAATGGGGTGCTCGTCATATTTCACAAATAGATAAGAGCGAAAACTCTGTAGCTATTCAAAACTAGTGAAAGTTGTGCGTTACTCGTAATTATTTGCACATTGGTCTATTGCCAATTGATTATCCATAAATTTTATGGAATGCTATTTTCCATCGTTGTATGGCAAATATTCAAACATTCATAATAACAATAATTTAAAACGGCCATTTGCAATTAGTAATTACGACATGTAGAAGAGAGAGCAGTTCAATAATGATCGAAGAAGTAAAAATATCCGAATTAGTCGTCGGCTATTATGTCGTTGATATTGCCACACAACAAAACAACTATTCGCTGTCTGCTCCTGGCATCATCAAAAACAAAGCCGTTATTAGTAACTTGGAAAACAAAGGTGTTACCTCTGTTCTCATTGATAAATCTAAAACAATTTTAAACGACGAAAAAAGCACTACTCGAAAAGATCGGCAAACGATAGCCAAAGAAGTAAAAGAAGCAAAAGCCATCTTTGATCAATCGAAATCAATCCAGAAAAAGGTATTTGCTGATGCGTTAGCTGGTTGCGACTTAGACTTAGCCCCCGTAATCGAAGCGACAAATAAAACCGTAGATGCAGTATTTAATAGCCCAGATTCACTTGCATGCGTAGTCAATATTCGTGAGAAAGATGAATATTTGCTCGAACATTCGGTAGCCGTGTGTGTTTACATGAGCATTTTTGCCCGACATTTAAAAATGCCCAAGAAGGTAGTTCAACATTTGTCCATTGGCGCGTTTCTGCACGATGTGGGGAAAATTATGGTCCCCGACGAAATATTAAACAAACCTGGCAAACTCACCGATGAAGAGTTTGCCATAATGAAAACGCATGCCAGCCACTCCATCGATATCATCAAAAAAACACCAGGTATTTCAAAGCTAAGTTTGGAAGTTGCCGCGCTGCACCACGAAAAACTTAATGGCGGAGGTTACCCACGCCAAGTTAAAGGGGATGATATTTCGAAATTCGGTCGTATGATAGCCGTTTGCGACATATTTGACGCATTAACAGCGACACGTGTATATAAAGAAGGTTTCACCCATGTGAAAGCTTTTAGTATTTTGCGCGAGCTAGTAAAAGAAAATCACCTAGATCATACGCTAGTTGAAGCCTTCATCCGATGCATTGGCTCTTTCCCTGTTGGCTCGCTTGTACAGCTTAACTCGAAAAAACTCGCCGTCGTTGAACAACGTAACAGTGAAGATCCAACCAAACCAACGGTGCGCTCATTTTACAGCGTAAAATTAAAACATTACCTCAATACTCAAGATATAGATTTAAGTAAGAGTGATGACTTTATCGTAAAAAGTGTAAGAGCCGATGACTTTAATTTGAACATGAAAGAGATCACTGAATTGTTACTAATGGAAGGCTAGTCAATAAACTCTTTGTCCAATACCACCCACTTATCTTGTGTTTGAGAAGTTCACTGAAAAAGACAGTGGAGTGGCAATCCAAGAATGCGTAAATTCTCCTTGAAATAATCCCCACTAGTTTAGAAAAAATTCTATTCCATTTTCGCAAATCCGTACCATTTCCGATCACAAAACACCTTTTCAACCGAACACACAAAACATAACCAATTGAATCTTATACAGTTATACGATGGCATGCTTTTTGTAAACGTAGAGAGCATTATACTCTAATTATGGGCAAAAAATATGGATGTCATGACTGAATCCAATAAGCGATTTACGGATGTATTTAAGAATAATAAATTCAATGCGATTACCGTATTAGTGGTCTTAACTTTTATCATTTGGTTTCAGTCAACCAATGATGTGAGCATTCAAAGAAGCCAAATCAACATCAAACCGGTTAAACGTGGAGATTTACCTTTAGTTATAAATACTTATGGGAAACTCATTTCACAGGATACTCGAATCTTAACAGCTCCCGTTGCTGCGACTGTTGAGAAAATACGATTAAAGCCCGGTGCCCAGGTTGATGTAGACACCATCATCTTAGAATTAAACAACCCTGAACTAAATCAAAAAGTTGAAGCTGCGCAACTTGCCGTCCATAGAGCCAATACCAACTTGAAAAAGTTAGAAATCGAGCTTCAGGACGAACGCTTGCAGCAGCAATCAAATATCGCGCTATTACAAGCAGAACTGAAGTCTGCACGATTAAAGTACACCGCGGAAAAAAGTCTCGAATCAAGTGGGACTATTTCAAAATTACAAATTCAAACATCTGAGATTACTGTTGAACAACTTGAGGTCAGATTATCAATTGCCCAACAAAGGATGGAGCATCTAAAAGCAATTAATGATACTAGGCTATCAGTTGAACGTGAACTTGTGAAGTTAGCTGAAAGCCAGCTAAATTTACACCTTAACAATCAAAACGCCCTTGTTGTACGCTCGGGAATCAAAGGTGTACTCCAGCGCCTACCTGTAGAGTTAGGTGAAAACATCTTATCTGGAGACAAACTTGCCATTGTTGGAAGTGTCGATAAATTAGACGCTGAACTCAAGGTCCCTCAAAGCCAAGCAGCTGAAATAGCGCTAGGTAGTCCGGTAACGTTAACAATCGCTCATCAATCGATTAGTGCAAGCGTTAGTCGCATTGATCCCGTTGTTACGGATGGCTATGTCACTATTGAAGCCACTATAGAACAGACGTTACCAGCAAGTGCTCGCCCAGACATTAATATCCAAGGATTTGTCACATCAAGTGTCATTCCCGATGCATTATTCGTTGAAATACCAGCCAATATTGCCAGCAACTCTAAAGCAAATGTGTTCATGGTTAATGAAGAGCAGCAACTAGCTAAAACAACACCAATTACATTTGGACGTATTGCAGGGCGATACATTGAAGTTATTGATGGCGCTCAAGCGAACCAACAGTTAGTCGTCTCTGACGTAGAAAAATGGCGAGAACTCGACCAAATTGTGCTCTTGAACTAAGGAAGTAAAATGAATAAAAAATGCGTAATCGAATTGGCAGGCATAACAAGAAAATTTATTAGCCAAGACATGACAACTACGGCAGTTGACGGTATCGATTTGACCATTCAACAAGGAGACTATGTAGCAATTACAGGTCCTTCAGGTTGTGGAAAATCAACGTTATTATCTATTTTGGGTCTAATGGACAAGGCAACTTCTGGTAGCTACCACCTCAGCGGCATTGATGTAAACAAATTAAATGCTGATCAATTAGCAGAGGTTCGAAACAAAGAAATCGGTTTTATTTTTCAATCATTTAACCTGATCGATGAATTGAGTGTTTGGGAAAATGTAGCGCTGCCACTGTTCTATAGTGACGCTAAAGGTGCTGGCGCTAAAGAAGCAGCAATAAAGGCCCTTGAGATGGTAGAAATGCGCCACCGTCTTAATCACTTTCCAAATCAGTTATCTGGGGGTCAACAACAACGTGTTGCAATTGCGAGAGCATTAGTTATGTCGCCATCAATACTCCTCATAGATGAACCTACAGGCAACTTAGATTCACACAATGGCGATATAGTCATGTCAATGCTAAATGAGCTAAACCAACAAGGAACAACCTTATGTATGGTAACCCATGATGCTCGCTACGCTAATCAAGCTAAAAGTCGAATTGATTTATTCGATGGAAAAATCTTAGGTTCAACGCAAAGGAAGATAGCGTAAATGAGTGCTTATTGGTTAATGGAGCTACGTGTTGCGTTGCGTAGTTTGAGTAAACGCCCACAATTTGTCGCAACAGTCATTCTAACGCTAGCATTTTCAATGGCGACTGTAATCAGCATATTTAGTTTGAACAGCTTATTACTCCTACAGTCTTTACCGTATAAAGACGCAGACAAACAATATGCAGTCAATCTGAAACTTAGTTTCGCGGGAAAGACATTTCCTTCACTACCTGTATTACAACACCGCTTTATTGAGCAACAAACGAGTTTTGAATCTATTGCTATGTATATTGCAGAAACTCGCACACTAGAGTTGACTCAACAAACGTTCAAATTGGAAACAGCTTTTGTTTCAGAAAACTATTTTGAGCAACTAGGATCAACTTTTATTCTCGGCAGAGGATTTAACCATCAAGAGCAATTAGGTAGTTATACACCGTCTACCGTTATTTCATACCACTTGTGGCAAGAGAAATTTTCTGGCAATCCAACGATTATTGGTAGACAGATTAATATCGACGGCCAGTTTTATACAATAATAGGCATTCTAAGCGAGGGCGTAGAAGCACCTGAAAACTTATCAGCCAGACAACCAACGCTATATCTCCCTTTGGATTATTCAAACGCTGATTTGGTTGGCACTGACAAAGTGTCAGAAGGTGAAGCAAGTTTAATCGCTAAAGGGCTTTCTAACCGTAGCGCGATTTATACAGAAGAGGTACAAGCACTCAGCGTAGCACTCAGCAAATCTATTAATCACCCATTACTCAATTTAAGCACAATAAAAAGCGAAGTAATTCCCTTAAGGGAAGCGATTATAGGAAATGCAGATGAGCTAGCTTTGCTGCTTTTGTTAGGTGCTTTGATGTTGCTCTTAGTTGCTAGCGCGAATTTAGCTAATTTATTCATAGCACGCTCTGTTGAATCAAGACGAAACTTCGCGATTCACAAGGCCGTTGGCGCCAAACAAAAACAGCTATTCAACAAGCTCCTGATGGAAAGCAGTCTGTTATCACTGGCTTCAGGCGTTATGGCATTGCTTATAACGGTGTGGGGTATTGAGTTGATAAAATATATCGCTAGCGATACTTTGCCGAGGTTGAACCATTTAACAATTGATGGCTATACGCTATTTTTTTCTATGGTTGTTTGTTGTGTTCTCGCCCTATGTTTTTCGTATTTACCTTTTTGGATATCAAAAAAATCAGGTTTGAGCCAGCAAATGCAGTCGTCAGGTAAAGGTATAGGCCAGCAAGGGTCATCGTTTTCACGATCCGCCCTACTCATAGCTCAGTCCTCATTAGTCGCGATGCTACTTTGTTTCTCTTCACTTTTTTTGCAGAAATCGCTATCAGAATTGAACAAAGTGACAGGCTTTGAAACGAACAATAGAACGATATTAACGCTGGAAACAAAGAATAATAAACTCTCCAGTGGCGAATTGGCAGCAGCCCTACCAACGGTAATATCAGAAATTAAGCAAATTCCTGAAATAAGTAGCGTCGCTTTGAGTAATTCTAGCCCAATAGTAATGGCAGGTGTCATTTTCCCCGTCAAAAAACATATCGACTCACCAGAATATATGCTGTCGGTAAACAAGGTACACAATAACTTTTTCGACGTACTTGGTGTTGAATTTGTTGCGGGTAGCACCTTTACAAATAAACAATCAGCAGCAAGATATGAGGTAATTCTCAACCAAAGTAGTACGGAACTGTTGTTAGGTGATCAATGGTCTGTCGGTGACACAGTGATAATAGCGGGTAGGCCTTATAAGCTAGTAGGTGTGATTAAGGATACATTTAGGCCGAGATACTTACGTGCTCAACTTGGCAATGAACTTGTCATACTTCCATATAATGACATCAATGGAGACATGTTACCTTCTGAACAGATCGTGCTTAACATTCATCACGCCGATAGCGCACATCTAAACCTTAGCCAAATTGACGCAATAGTAAACACACCAAGTAGTGCATTTCAAATCAAGTCATTAGATAGCTTGCAAGATATGTTAGAAAAAGAAATTTACTTGGCTAAAACGACAGCCATATTAGCCATTTCGTTTTGTTTGCTTACCTTAGGATTGGCCGCCATAGGCGTTTGGGGAATAGTAAATTACAACGCTAAAACGCGTCGCTTTGAATTTGGCATTCGCATGGCAATAGGCGCTAAAAAGCAGCACCTCTTAAAAATGATGTTGGTAGAAAATGCTAAACCATTAACATTTGGAATTTTATGTGGCGTTTGCATTGCCGTAATAATAATCCAGCTAAACGCTATACATTTTAATTTATTTGGAAAGCTCCAGTTAACTTACTTAGTTCCGATGATTACCGCCATGGCAGTAACGACTTTCCTCGCAATACTAAAACCTGTCACCAACGTCGTAAATGACTCACCAATGCAGGCGTTGAAGATCGAAACATAAACTCAAACTAATCCAGTAACAAGCAAAAGGAAATATAATGAAAATCAAAACTATTATTGCATTAACTTTCGTATCGTTGATGACATCTTGGGCCGCTAATGCTGGCATTGAAAAACAAAAGCTAGCGGTATCAGAAGAAGTTTTATTTAAACGTATGTTTGTAGAAAAGACCATTTCTATGCCTCAACTAAAAGTTTACAACAGTGACGGCGTTTTACTTTATGGCACCGACAAGGCTGACCATGCTCTCAAAGAAAGCGTACTCAATGCTGTTTCAAAATTAAATAAGCAAGGTGATAACCATTTTAATAAGCACTTAGCAGGTATTGTTGATAAACAAGGCAATGCGATTACATTAGACAATATTAAAAACAAAGAAATTATCATTGTTGAAAGCTATGTTGACTGGTTCGAAGATAGCCAAAAGCAACGCAAAGAACTAGAAGAGATTTTCGCTAAGATTCAAAACCAAGACATCCTTTGGCTAGAATTAGATGTGGATCCTAAAAAGATGTCAGGCGCTAATGTTACTGTAACTAACATTGAGTAATTTATCCGTGATAGAGGGCTGCTTTAGCAGACTCCTCTATCATAATAAACATTTCACTCTCACAAATGTTTTGTTACTATCTTGTAAGTTATTAGTTAAAAGTAAGGAGGCTAAATTAGTATGAATAACGACGTTCACTCAACAGCAAGCATATTGGTTGTCGATGACCAAGTTGATATTCGCACTACTTTGCAGTACTTACTTAGAGAAAAAAACTACCAAGTATTAAATGCCGAGAGCCCAAGTCAGGCACTATCAATTATTGAGAGTCACCCAGTTGACATGGTGCTAACTGACATGAACTTTCGCAAAGATACAACTTCTGGCAAAGAAGGTTTAGCATTTGTAAAGTCCTTAAATCAGTTATACCCAGATATTACCGTATTGGTAATGACGGCATGGTCAACCGTATCGCTTGCGGTCCAAGCAATGCAACTTGGCGCACGGGACTTTATTGAAAAGCCTTGGGAAAATAAACAACTCTTCGACATAATTTCAGAACAACTCCGTATCCCTCCCCAAAAAAAGTTTGAAAATGAAACGTTACAATTTACCAGCGGCATTATCAGTGAGTCAGATGCATTTAATCATGTTTTGCAAAAAATCGAAAAGGTGAGCCTTTCTCATGCAAATGTATTGCTTACTGGTGAAAATGGCACCGGTAAGAGTTTGTTAGCCAAACATATTCACCAATGTTCTCAACGCAATGAACATCCGTTTGTTAGTGTGAATCTAGGTGCCGTACCCGAGCAGCTTTTTGAAAGTGAATTGTTTGGCCATAAGCGAGGCGCATACACAGATGCTATCGAAGATAGAGTTGGACGTTTTGAGTCTGCAGGAAAAGGAACGTTGTTCTTAGACGAGCTCGCTACAACCTGCTTAAGCAATCAAGCTAAACTACTACGAGTGCTTGAATCTAAAGAGTACGAGCGAATTGGCTGCAGCCAAACGAATCATGTCGAATGCCGAGTTGTATCAGCAACAAATGCAAACTTAAGACATCTCATCGCAAGTAAAGAATTTAGGGAAGACTTATATTATCGACTAAACACAGTTGAAATAAACGTCCCCTCATTGAGAGAAAGAATAGAAGACATACTCCCTATCGCAAATTACTATTTGGCAAAATTAGGTGAAGAATACAAAAAACCTGAAATGCGCTTAAGCAAAGGCTGTCAAGACAAATTGCTCGCACACACTTGGCCTGGCAATACTAGGGAACTAAAGCATATTATTGAACGTGCAGTCATTTTCACTGACGCAAGTACCATTGGGCTGGACGACTTAGATTTTAGTTCGCAGCCCGTAACAAAAACAGAGACTCAACAAATAGTTCCTCTAGCTCAAATAGAAGAAGAGCTGATTAAAAAGGCATTGGAACAGGCCAACGGCAACATCAATGTGTCTGCTGAATTATTAGGCATAAGTCGCAGTGCACTTTACCGAAGGATAGAAAAGCATGGAGTCAAACATAAAAAATTATTCTAGTTTTGAGCAGCAACTTCATGTCAAATTCAGTTGTCTATTACTGCTACAATTCATTTCATTAGCATTATTCTGTCTTGTTTCCAGTTGGACCTTTGCTCAATCTCTTGCCATTGCAACTCCTATAATGGCCATTGCGATATGGCAAAGTAGGATAATCGTAAGCAAAGTTCGCTCCTTGTTATGTGTTTTGGTCAATAGCCTAGAACATATTAATTCCAGTAGTTTTAATACATCCCCTTACCTTCCGTATAAGAAGGGAGTTCTCCATTCACTAAATATCGAATACGCAAAACTACAAGAGCAGTTGCAACAAGCAAATTTTGATCGTCAAAAAGATGCATACATCATGTATCAATTAATTGAACAACTTGAAACCCCTATTTTGTTATTTGATCATCGAGGCCTGTTAGTCAACGCCAACCCAACATCAAAATTGTTTCTTGGCCAGGACTGGCGAATACTCAAAGGCACGAGTATGGAGTCAATTGGTTTAACAATAACAGGTAACAATCAAATTAAATGCATAGAACAAAACGATGTATGGTCAGTGAAGAGTTGTATTTCTACATCAGGGGAAAATAAATTTCACTTAGTGCTAATGCAAAATATTGAGCAAGAACTCAGGGCAAAAGAGTTAAGCTCTTGGCATAAACTAATAAAAGTTATTGGTCATGAAGTGCGTAATTCACTAACACCAATATATGCGCTTAGTCATGCACTTGCAGACGACTTGAAACACGATGAAAACAAACATCAGGCATTAACTGTGATAGCTAATCGCAGTAAGAGCTTACAATCGTTCATTAACAGAACCACCGAATTAGCCAACATACCAAAACCAAAAATCGAAGCTATTGATATCAAGAGAAAAATTGAAGAATGTTGTGATTTGATTTCAGGTGTGGATTACGAAATCCAAGTTAGTACGCAATACGTCTATGCAGATCCAATCCAGATAGAGCAAGTATTACTTAATTTGATTAAGAACGCTGACGAGTCAATGACTGAAAAGTCACCAATATTAGTTAGCGTTTTCGAATATAACAACGGCACCAAAATAGCCATAAAAGACCTAGGCACAGGGATTTACGAAGAAAATAACCTCTTTGTTCCATTTTACACTACGAAAGAACATGGCTCCGGTATTGGCTTACCGCTGTGCAAACAAATTATTGACGCACATAGCGGCACAATTTTCATTAAAAATAATTCTGATGGTTTAGGTGTAACTGCAACTGTATGGTTACCCACACCAATTGAAGAACTCAATCATGTATACAAACACGTAGAGAATATCTAACCCCAAAAGGCGCTTGGTGTTAACACAGACGTGTGAATAGGTTTAAACTTGATCTGACAGGCAGCTATGAGCGAAGAGCGGACGTTCGCTGATAACTTTACTCATAAACGCCCTATCTCAGAAGCAGACGTACATCATTACTAAGCAGATTCGTCACTTTAGGCCGAAAGCGGTCTAACTGATGGTGGGCATGAACTAATGGTATATGATCAAATTGCAGTCACTACTCTTTCAACACAAGTTTGGACAAGATATCGATTTAATTATAGAAAACTAAATTTCTACAATTAAATTCAATAGCTAAACTACCTCTAAAAAAATCAACCTTGACAGTGCAGCTTGTGGCTTTATTTGAATTATAAATTTTTGTGCTTCTCTTTATACAATTTCAAAGCATTACAAAATTCACTAAACTTCTGTAGAGAACACCATATATTTTTTAAAGTACGATATTCCTCCATGTCGGCAGGAAATGCATAGACCGGCAGAACTTGTGTTAAGGCTTTGAGATATTCATCAGGTAAGCCGAAGTTTTCGTTAGCATCTATAAAAGCTCTTGAAACTGTTTCAACATTATAGAATAGGGGGCTGAATACGTTATCTCTAGAGGAAGATGATAATCGCTTGAGAACTGAATAGTAGTTCTTTGTGAACTCTTGAGACCAACTTTTTTCAGAGACTTGGTTAAGAACGTATTTTTCAAGTACCTTATGATGTTCAAATACGCTGTCGATTTTTGGTTGATTTATGTATTCAGAAAATCGACTATAATGTAGTTCAGTTAAGAACTGATAGAAAGCAAATCCAACAAAAATCTTACTACATCGGGTTAGCTCAGCATCGTCAAATACTTCCTTGGCTACTATATGTTCGCAAATATCATGCTGCAGTGTTGTCAAACTGGAAAAATAGTTTTTGATCTCATACTTTTTGTGATTCAAGTCCTTAAGAGTTTCAAGGAAATAAATTGTGTTTTTATTGACTTTAGTATCTTGTTCGTCATCTTTAGGCAATTCTAGCACTGCTGTTATGGCGTTTGAACGAAACCCAAGAGATGAAGCTTCAAAAGATAAAATATCAAATAGATTCAAAAATAAAGGTTGTCGTCCTATTAAAGCGGTAAGGTTAACGATCTGCGGGATTGTGGCGGAGTAGCCTAAATTCAAGCGGCTTCGTTCTATCGAAAGTTCTAATCCTTGTTGTTCGTAAACTATATTATTGTATTGCTCCACAGTTTCTTGGATTTGAATTTGCGCTTTTTCTGCACCAGCTTTGGCTTCCAGCGCATCCGTCCTAGCGTTTTCCGCATCTATCCGAATGTCGTTTGTTGCCTGCTGAATATCATCAGCATGTCGGAGTTGCACACCAGATATAACTAATGCTCCAATAGACAAAAACAATAATATGAAAGGTGCAATAACACCAATAAACTGCTGTAAAGTAGCCAATGCAATATTAGTGTATTTACCGCAATTATGACAGAGCAATGCTTGGTTATTTATCGGTTGGCGGCACCAATCACAATCTCCTTTACTTTGAGCTCTAAAACGTTGAATGAAATATCTATTTTTGGCCATTTTAATAAAATTCTGTTCTAAATTTATATTAGTTTAAAACAAATAAATCTCACCGTAAAAAGACGTTAGTAATCTAATCTAGAATTTTACTCAGACAGTTTATCATCATAACGATAAATTTATGGATTCGGTTGTCACGGATAGGATACGACCGTTTTATGATGAACTTAACTAATACAGTACAGAGCGACTCCTTTAAGATCAAAATACTGACTTCAACTACGCTTTAACTAAGGTACCAATGTGGCAAGTTAAGAAATTAAGTCGAAATTTTTCGTCTGCTTATTCTCAATTTTGAATGAACAGGGCGTGAATATGAATATCGGCCAATGGCACTAAGCAGCTATTCACTGTCAGATTTGATTCAACTCTAAAAATCAAATCTGGTAGATCAAGTTAAGACTTATTCAACTGAGGTTGTTAACACCAAGCGACTTTGTCGTTGTCACGCCTTCAGCGATAGCCCAGTTTGGCTATTCAACCTACAAACTTAACAAATTCAAGAGCGCTGCCTCTTCCTTCTGAACACCCTTATTTGTGTTGTATCTAAGGCTTTTGTGATTACTCAAATTATGAGCAGTGCTTTGTATCCTGATTGTTTTCCTGAATTACGTGTCTGAATTAACAGGCAACCAACGTTCAACACCATTGGCCTCTCACAATTTTGAATTTATCGCTTAAATCTTTATATCAATTAAACATATAAACCACACCTTTCTATAACGGAAATGAACAACAAGCTTCCCTTGTGATGTTCATTATTACCAACTGGTAGTTATTTACAGAAATTTGTTCAATTACAGATTTAAAATTCGAATTTATTCAATAAAAAACTCATTTCAAATTAATTTTGTCCAATTATGGAACGCATAATCGAACAGAATGTGCAATTTCGAAATAAACCATACCAAACAAAGAGTTATTTGATAAGAAAGATATAATTCAATACAGTAAAACCCGTCGCGACGCTTTATTTATACAAAATGTAAACAATACATTTACAACACAATGGTAATTAACCAAATAAGAATAAAAGGAAAGACAAATGAAAAAATTAAACAAAATGCTTGCAGCCGTTTCAACTTCAACTTTAGCACTAATTTCTGCAAATGCTTCGGCAGCTGTAGTTGTCTGCGCTTGTGGCCGTGCTGGTGACGTTGTAGTGTGTCTTTGTAAAGTTTTCTAAAACAGAAAACTTTTAAAGTTTATTGTAAAGTCACCTTTTCTAAGGGAAAGGTGACTTTGGATTTACCTACTTAAAAAATAAATTTATGAAAAAACTTATTGTTTCGATTTTATTTCTAACGTCTGTATATTTACTTTCAAAACAATTTGGTAGCAGTGGTGAAGTGCAGACTGTTGATTCAAATGTAATACAACAAGCATTGGATGCTCACGAAAAAACAACGGGTAAAAAAATCAATCTGTCTCATAACCTTTTAAGTTTAAATGGCACGGAAACAAAATTATCCACGTTTAGTGGTAAACCTCTGGTGGTAATGTTTTGGGCTACCTGGTGCAAAGCCTGTGAAATGCAGTTACCAAAAATGGTTGAACAGCAAGAATTAACACCTGAAGCAAACTTCATATATATTGCCGTACGTTCAAACGACGAAGAAATTATGAAAGTGAACAGGTCACTTGGCGATAAGATGGCTATCTATCGAAAAGGCTGGCAATCAGACGAAAGCATTTTATCGGGTAATTCCCTCCCTTTAACGTTTGTTATTGATGAAAACGGTGTAATAGTTGCGGAAAAGCTAGGTTTTTCCACTGAAGACGGTGTAAGTTTTATACATGACGCACTTAGTTCAATATCAGCCACGGCAGCACTTTAGTTCTGTTGTGGTTTCACATATTGAGCTTGAACAAGAAACGCTGATACATATTGCGACTTTGTCCAAATATCCCATTACATAAACGCTGATTACCCCATCATCGAATCCATTGCTTCAATCTTTTGCACGAATAGAGTATCTTAAGATTGTTTGCATTTGGCGACTAAACGATTTAACTATTAGTTTTAGGGTAATTAGGAATCTACATGACACCAATCACAAGCAAAAGAATCTTACTATGGTGCATCGCGATACTCGCAGTGGTAAGTGTTGGTCAAATCCCTCCAATTAGCCAAGATTTAGCTTACCATCAGTTTGCTGACAACAAAGCATACTTGGGTATCCCGAATATGTGGAATGTACTTTCTAACCTCCCTTTTTTGATCATTGGTATTTATGGATTACGTGTTGTTGTAGAAAATAAGCATACTTTAAAATCACTTTATTGGGGGGCGTTGACGTTTACGCTCGGTGTAATTTTAGTTGCGTTTGGCTCGGGCTATTACCATTGGCAACCGACTAATCAAACACTAGTTTGGGACAGACTACCAATGACAATTAGCTTCATGGGGCTTTACGCTATGGTGTTGTCAGCGTTTGTAAGGGCAAAGAGTGGTCTAGCTGTATTGCCTTGGTTAATTGTTGTCGGCGTTGTTAGTGTCATCTATTGGGCATTTACTGAAGCTGCTGGTGTTGGCGATTTAAGATTGTATGCGTTAGTCCAATTTTTACCTATGGTATTGATGCTTGTTATCTTGTCTACATTCCGTGCCGAAGGTATTAACAAGAGTAAATTGATCATAGTTCTTCTATGGTATTCTCTCGCCAAAACACTCGAGTTTGCTGATTCATATATACTTGATTTCACCAACTTCATCAGCGGACATAGCCTAAAGCATTTAGCTGCCGCTATCGCATGTTTTTATGTCATTAAATGGACGCAAGTCGTGACAAAACAGGTGATAGAGTAAACACAAAAAACCAGCGGCAATGCGCTGGTTTTTAGGTTTCAATTTGGAAGTTAAGTGATTAAAGCGTTAAACCTAACTTTTTGAATTCTTTTTCAACAACCTTTCGAGGAAGTGGAATGTATCCGTCTTTCTCAACAATCTTCTGACCAGTTTGTGAAAGTACCATTTTCAAAAACTCAGCTTCCATAGGAGCTAAAGGCTTGTTCGGGTGCTTATTCACGTAAACATAAAGGTAACGTGATAATGGGTATTTGCCAGCTACCGCGTTCGCCATATTCGCTTCAACAAAGTTGTCACCTTTTTTGGCTAGTGGTAACGCTCGAACACCTGATGTTTTGTAACCAATACCTGAGTAACCAATACCGTTAAGCGATGCTGATACAGATTGCACCACTGAAGCCGAGCCAGGTTGTTCATTTACTGTATTTTTGAAATCACCTTTACACAGCGCTTTACTCTTGAAGTAACCGTAAGTACCAGATACAGAGTTACGGCCGTATAATTGAATGTCTTTACCAGTCCAGTCGCCATTTAGGCCTAAATCGCCCCAGCGATCTGCGTCTTCGTTCGCACCACATTTGCGGTTATTAGAAAAGATAGCATCTACTTGTTCAATACGTAACCCTTTGATTGGGTTATCTTTATGAACAAAAACAGCCAATGCATCAATCGCTACACGTACTGGTGTAGGCTTATAACCATAACGCTTTTCAAATGCTTCGATTTCACGAGACTTCATCTTACGGCTCATTGGGCCTAAGTTAGAAGTTGATTCAGTCAGCGCTGGTGGAGCAGTTGAAGAACCCGCCGCTTGAATTTGAACATTTACGTTAGGATAAGCACGTTTAAACTCTTCCGCCCAAAATGTCATCATATTTGCTAATGTGTCTGAACCAACAGATGAAAGGTTACCAGAAACACCACTTACTTTTTTGTATGTTGGAAGGTCTTTGTCTACAGCTATTGATGAAAAACTAACTAAGCTAGCTAAACCAATAACACCTAATGCACGTTTAAAACTCATAATATTCTCCAATGAGCGAATAATTTAATTGTGACTACTATATAAAGCTATTGTGACAATTATATTTAGACTTTATGACACTTATATTACAGAGATTAAAAAACTATCAGTTCGTTTGTCGAGTGGGCATTTTGGCGCGAAAATTATCTATCGCTATAAGAAACAAAAAAGGCGATGTTATTGAACATCGCCATTAGCCAAATGACATTACTACGAAACTTTATTAGCGGCAGTAAGCGACCGAATACATTTAGCGTCGAAATAGATAATGAATTCACTGCCTTGCCCCCACTTACTGTTTATCGAAAGTTCAGCGTGATGATGATTGAGTACATGTTTAACAATTGCTAACCCCAGACCTGAGCCTCCGGTTTCACGCGAACGCGATTTATCCACACGGAAAAAACGCTCGGTTAATCGATTCACATGCTCGGGTCGAATCCCTGGGCCACTGTCTCTGACCGAAAATTTTGCTTTATGACCATCCATTTTCCAGATGATATGAATATCACCATGCTGTGGTGTATAGGCGATGGCATTTGAAAGTAAATTGACACACGCGCTTTTCAGTTCGTTTTCAACCCCTTCTATCGCTAAGCTATCGTCAATATCATAAGTAATAATGTGTTGCTTATCTTGGTTGAGCCATTGGGTATCATCAATTAGCCCATGCAACATTTTAGGCATATCGATAATTTGCAATTGCTCTTCATCTGCATGAATTTCTACCCTTGAAAGTACCAGTAGTTGCTCTACCAGCCTATCCATTCGAGAAACCTGAGTTTCCATGGTCCCAAAAGCTTTTTGCCAGTATGGGTCAAGTGCATGTTCGGTCGTCTGCACCATTTCAACATAGCCACGCATCACAGTCAGCGGTGTTTTCAGCTCATGTGATACATTGGCAACAAAGTCACGACGCATTTCTTCAAGTCGATGAATTTTACTGATATCGCGAGCGAGAAATAAGATTTGATCAGTACCATATGACATCATTCTCAGCTCCAACATGAGCTCAGCATTCACAGGAGAAGATATATGACACGGTTGATTAAAATCCCCTTTTTCAAGGTATTTCGAAAATTCAGGAAAACGGATGAGGTTATCAATACGTAAACCAACATCACTTGGCCATTTAATGCCCAATATCCGTTGTGCTTTTTTGTTTCCCCATTGAATGGATAAATCATCAGCTAATACAAGCGCTGCGTCAGGTAAAGCTTCAGCACCGTCTCTAAATTGTCTGATTTTATCATTCAATAATTTTTGTTTTTGTCGATGTATGCGGGTTTGTCGATACAGGCCGTCGAAAATACGTCCCCAAATACCATCAGCTTGAGGGGGCGAAATACTTCGACTTCGCCACAGCCAATTGAATAATCTAATTAAATGAAGATAATGCAACGCCAGAATCGTTAACGAACTTAGGCATACAATTAATAGTGGATAACCTAAGAGATAACCAATTGCCGCACTTACACTTAAAATGAATACTAATCGATATAAAACAGTGCTAATCGATAAATTTAAATACATATTACCTTTCTATGCGGTCGTTTTTACCTTGCCTGAGAAACGATATCCAGAACCGCGAACTGTTTGGATAAAATCCTCATGTCCTTCACCGGCAATCGCCTTTCTTAAGCGTCGTATATGTACATCTACTGTGCGATCTTCGACATAAACATTCGTGCCCCACACATTATCTAATAATTGTTCTCGGCTATAAACACGTTCTGTGTGTGTCATAAAGAAGTGCAATAATCGAAACTCTGTTGGTCCTAAGTCCAAGCTACGGTCATTGATTGACACTCTATGCGCAACGGGATCTAGCTTCATACCATGAAATTCAATCGCTTCTTCCAACGCAGTAGGTGAAACACGTCTAATTACAGCTTTAATACGTGCGATGAGCTCTTTAGGTGAAAATGGCTTGGTAACATAATCATCTACACCAACATCAAATCCTTTCACTTTATCCTCTTCATCTGCACGTGCAGTGAGCATAATGATAGGAATTGAGCGCGTATACTCATTCTGTTTCAAAGATTTAGCCAACTTAACGCCTGTACCACCTGGTAACATCCAGTCAAGCAATATTAAATCAGGATAAGGTTCAACTATTTTTGCTTTTGCTTGATCGAAATCTTCAGCTTCAATAGTATTAAATCCATTTTGCTCCAACACGAAAGTGATCATCTCTCTAATTGGCGCTTCGTCCTCTACAACCAAAATTTGTCTGTTCATTTCAACTTCCCGATACTAATTCTTTAGTTTATCTAATGAACATTGTGATAAGTTTTTATGACAATTTCATGACACACTAGAAATTTTAGCGCATTTTTGTGAATCCCACATCAACACACGGGTTGAAGCGCTTTCATAGTAATTAAAGCGCACCATATTTTAAAGAAAATATTTCGAATATTTTCAAGCAATAAAAAACGGGAAAGTCGCATTAGACTTTCCCGTTAGCTGTTTGTCGATTGCAACGCTATTTAGAACTTGTATTCAATACCTGCTGCTAAATAGTCTTCGTCTGAATCACTATCCATATCAAATGACGTATAGAAACCAAATAGTTTAGTGCTTTTAGCTAGTTTATAGTCTAATCCCACTGTAATACCTGACTTGTCATCGCCACCATCGTGATTTGCTGCTTGATACTGGCCTTTAAGCGAAACTTTTTCTGTTAAAGAATACCTCGCAGACACCATGAAACCGTCCATTTCAGCACCAGAAGTAACAGATTCTTGCGTGTGTAAAATCGCACCTAGCGTTACGCCAGCAACCTTGGTTTGCACTGTAGCACGTGTTGCATCGTAACCTTTCATGTCAGCATCGTGTGCAATTGACGCAAATACTTTTGATTTTTTAAGGCCAGAGTCACCGTAAAATAACGCAATTGATGTTGCGTCTTCACCGTCAACACTATCTTCAGCAACGTATGTTACGCCTAACTGGAAGCCAGAGAATTTTGGCGACTTATACGAAATCGTATCAGCCATGCGGTTTTCACCTTTCCAAAGTTCTTTAATATCGGCATTTAAATCGCTGAACAGGTCAACTTTACCTTGTGACTGCTTCAGCATTGTATCGTTTTTACCTAACAACACTTCACCGAATGCACCACGTAAGCCAATATATTGGTTACGATCTGTGATGCTATCGCCACTACTGCTGTCGCCATCTAGATCCACTTGGAATTCTGCACGAAATACCACTTCCAAACCGTCTGATAACTCGTGTGTTCCTTTGAAACCAATGCGAGAAGCGTTACTTTTCACTTCCGTAAATGAACCGTTCCCTTCATCTGAAGACTGAACAGTTAAATTTGCCTTACCGTAAATATCAACTTCTGCCGCATAAGAAGTTACAGACATAGTAGAGATAAGCGCAGCCGTAAGCATGCTTGGTGTAAGTTTCATGTGTTTACCTTTAAGAACAAGTGTTATTAAATTTTATTTATATCTATTGTGCCAATGAACTATGACACTTTTGTGACAATGTGTATTTTTTTTTACGCAACCATGACAACAAAAAGAAACTTTTATGTATAAACAGTTACAAATCCGCCACATTTAATCACCTTTACTAGTTGTTAACTATAGTCTAATTCCATAACAGCAAAGAAAAAATTTATCTTTTTTGCCCTATAAAGGCAGAAAAACCTTTTCACTGGCGTTAAAAAAGCTAAAATCAAATGTAATAAGCCCAAATAAAAGACTAACTGAATGAAAGTAACCAGTATTTCTAGAAAATTACTCACCCGTGTACTGTCATTCTATTTCTTGCTTACCTTCTTGGTTACCTGTGTGCAAATTGGTGCCGAGTATATTAATACTAAAAGTCATATCAATAGCGAACTCCTTACTTTAGAAAAAACCTTTAGTAGCAGTTTGACCAGGGCGGTCTGGGAATTAAACACGCAACAAGCGATTGATATTGCCGAAGGCTTAGTCGCGATTCCAATGATTAAGGGCATTAAAGTTACAGATGAGAATAACCAAGTCATCACTCAGTTAGGTGAAGTGGTTAATTTGGACGACTTCGATGTAAAAGCAGGTGAAGATGCCGACACCGACTATTTCAATATAAACTCCGTATCTGAAGGCTTATTTGGACACACCTTCCCGCTCATTTTTGAATTTTCTGGACGCACTACTCGTGTAGGAACAGTAACATTGCTATCGAGCAACCAGGTTATTTTCAATCGTATTGAAGTTGGCATTTATTTCCTCATTGGTAATGCGATGGTAAAAACAGCCGCACTAGTCTTTTTATTTTCGATAGCATTTTCTCGATTATTAACGAACCCGCTAAATGAGTTGACAGATCAGATCAATCAATTTGATATTGACGATCCGGAAGCCTCTAAGTTACATATCGACAACTATGAACAAAATGAGCTAAGCATACTACAAAATGCCTACAATAACTTGGTAAACGAGCTCGCTAAATACCAGGAACAATTGGCTATCGCCCAAAAAGAAGTGCAAGAAACCAACACTAAACTTGATGAGCAAAACTTGATGTTGGAGCAAGAGGTCGCGAGAAAAACGTCCTCTTTAAGTACCACAATGTTAAAAATGGAAACACAACAGCGTGAACTGCTTGAACAGCAAAAGCAACTTAGGGGAGAAAACGAACGCCGAAGCTTGACCGAAAAAACACTGATAGAAACCAATAGAGAATTAAAGAACTCGATTCAAGAACTTAATAAGGCACAAGACAGGTTGCTCGATGCTGAAAAAATGGCAATTTTAGGCACGCTGTCAGCTGAAGTATCTCACGAAATCAACACACCAATTGGTGTTAGCATTACTTCAACAACTTATTTGGCTGACCAAATAACTAAACTTTCTAATGAGGTTCAGAGTAATAAACTGAGTAAACGCAGCTTGGATGACTTTGTTCAAAATGCTCATCAGAGCTTGGGATTATTATTGAATAACCTACAAAGGGCTTCTGAATTAATCGCCAGCTACAAACAGGTTGCGGTCGATCAAACAAGCGATAAAGTCAGACAAATTGATGTGGCTAAATATATTGACGAGATCATACAATCGCTTCACCCCAAGTTAAAAAAGACAAACCATACAATCAAAGTAGATTGCCCAGAAGAGGTTTCTGTATATTGTCATGCTGGGGCTATTTCTCAAATTTTCACGAATTTAATCATCAATTCGATTATTCATGCCTTTGAAGGTATGAACCGAGGCGTCATTTACATTTTTATCGAACGAATTGGAGAACAAGTACACCTTAGATATCAAGATAATGGCGTAGGCATTAGTGAAGACAAGCTAGCCCATTTGTTTGATCCATTTTATACAACTAAAGGCAACGAAGGTGGCACTGGGCTGGGCACTCACATTATTCATAATTTAGTCTTAGACACATTAAACGGTGAAATAAATGTTAGCGTGCCAAAAGGTATGGGATTGACGTTTGACATTTACTTTAAAGACCTACAAAAATAACCTATCCCCTAATTCAAGGGGTGCAGCCATCGAGTATTTACGCTAAGTAAATATTGCTAAATTATCGAGGTGCGCCCTCCCATATTTTACGTTACACTAGCCGCTTTAATCTCAAGGCCCAAGTCATGGGTAAAAGGAATAATCATTCATGTGGTTTAAGAATCTGTATTTTTTTGCTTTTACACGTCCATTCGAGTGGTCTGAGCAAGATCTGGAAAAGCAACTTTCTGAACATTTATTTACCCCATGTGCATCAACAGAAATGTCACATTTTGGTTGGGTAAATGCATTGGGTAAACATGGAAGTACTGTTGTTCATTCCGTCAATGGCAATCATTTAGTTTGCGCACGTAAAGAAGAAAAGATCCTTCCAGGTCCCGTTATCAAAGATATGTTGGACGAAAAAATCGCGCAATTAGAAGCTGATCAATCTCGTTCAGCGACGAAAAAAGAAAAAGAGCAATTCAAAGAAGATATTATATTTGAATTACTGCCGCGCGCTTTTTCAAAAATCAGTGATATGCACGCATACATCAACCCTGCACACAATATCATTGTTATCAACTCAAGTAGTCGCGCAAAGGCCGAAGATTTCTTAGCATTATTACGAAAAGCATTAGGAACACTACCAGTAACCAGCGTTTCACCTGAAAAAGCACCAGATGAAATCATGACTGACTGGCTTACAGAGAACAATCTAGGTGAAAACTTCCAACTGGGTATGGAAGCAGAGTTTCACGCACTAGGTGATGACGGTGCTGTTGTTCGCGTTAAGAATCAAGAATTAACCAGTGATGAAATTAAAGCACACTTAGACGCAGAGAAGTTTGTTGTTAAGCTTGCACTTGAATGGGACGACGCGATGTCATTCATGCTATGCGATGACTTATCGATTAAACGAGTTAAGTTCTTCGATGTTTTGCACGAGCAAAATGACGACATTGACAAAGACGATGTAGTTGCTCGATTAGACGCTGATTTTGCGCTAATGGCGGGTGAATTGAATCGCTTTATAGACGACTTACTGAACGAGTTTGACGTAAAAGCGAGTCAATATTTAGAAGAAAAGTAAATACTTATTGAGGCGCAAGGTATTTATACTTTCAAGTAAATACCTTGCTCTTTGTTTTAAGCTCTTTGTTTTAAGCTCCACGGAGCTTGTCGACAGGCCAATTCACCTTTTCATGCTGAAAGCGTTAATCCTGAGCGCGGAGCTGAAAAAGAGCCTCTAGATTGTCCAACTTAAATCTCTTTCAGTTGTTCAAACTTATACCAATTGAATCAACCAAACATTGATTTAATGTCACTCACCACATCTTTAAACTCACCAGAATCCATAAACTCTGCATCTGGCAAAATACCTTTGTTGATATAACTCTTGATTAAGACGTCTCTAGTTGACTCGTTCTTAAAAATTCCATGATAGATAGCGCCAGCACGAATGAAATCCAAATAATGCGCTTCAGATGGCAGCACTGTTAAATCACTCCAGCTTTTAACCAGTTGAGTGAATTCTTCTGTGAACCCCCATGCTTTAGTGACCTCTGCGCCAATATCACTTGCTAACTTTATTATCGCTTGTTGCAAAAACGTAGGGTTAGCAAATACATCAGGATGATTCTCAGCCTCTGTAAGAATGGGCAAAACACCAACGTTGTGTACTAATGCGGCCAAAGTTACCGTATCCAGCATTAAAGAAGAGTGCTTATGATCTTTCAGATAAAAAGTCATCAAGGCAATAGCGACCGATGCTACATCAATGGTCTTCTGCCATGACTTTTTCATATACATCGAAACGATTTCATTTTCAGAGACAAAAACCTGTTCTAATGCCATTGCTGTTGCGATACTTTTAATCTGCCTTAGACCAATTCGTGTCACAGCTTGATTAACAGTTTCAACTTTTACTGAACGCCCTAACATTGCACTGTTAGCAACTTTTAGCATGCCCATTGATAGCGCAGGATCGTGAGCAATAATATCACTCATACTATTCAAGTTGACATCGGGATCGTCAGCAGCTTCTCTGACTTTTAGCGCAATTTCAGGTAATGTAGGTAAAACCAGCGCATCCTGCTTAATTTTTTCCACAAGAATGGTATAAAGTGCGTTTTCTGTTCCCATCTTTACTTGGCCTTCTGTTAGCGACTCTTTAACTTTAAAAGTAGCACAGATTTTTTGAAAGCTGCGTTTTTATCAAGAAATAAATACAATTTTTTCAATCATGTACAAATTAGAAACAGTTCTGACTTAATTAGTCATCAGCTAAAGAAATTCGATGAGCCAACTCAATGAATTCAGCGGCCCAAATGCGCAAACTGAAAGTACATTTTATTAAAAATTAGTTATTAAAAACCAAATATTGCGAATCATCCATTAAATTATTTTTGACTATTGAGCATAGAATAATTTGCTTTTTCATCGGCAAGAATTCTTTTAGCTTGTTCCTCAACGAGACCAAAACATTGTAGAGGAAACGCAGTTTGCCGTCATGTGTGCCAAGTACAATAAATGGCTAAAACATCACGGTCATGATAAATAAACGCGCTTTTTCTGGGAACTACACATTGAAGCTGAAATAGACCATAGCAACGCCATCAAAAAGCTGGAGTATTTGAATACAAAATTGGCGAGATAGCGTGCTGCATCGCTTTTTGCATTTCGCTGTCATTAGTCAATTTCAGTGTAACGTATGGTGTCAATTAAGCGATTTGACATTCGCTAGCTCGATAATGAGTTAGATTTTTAAGGAGTTCATTAATGGCTGATTCAGCAAAAAGCAGTGGAGTACTATTTGCTCTACTCTCAACAATTTTATGGGGGTCATATCCCCTTTGGTACAGCCCGCTTCGGGAAATTGCGGCGGTGGATGTATTGGCGTTTCGTGTAATCGGCTCATTTATCTTCGTGGTAGTATTTTTACTCGCGATTAAAAACGTTTCTCTTGCTGACTTAAAACAACTGGTGACACGAAAATCAACGCTAAAGATTGTTGTAAGCAGTGCAATTGTTACAGCGGTTTGGTGGCTAACATACATCTATGCCGTTGCCCACTCTTTGGTACTTGAAGCCAGTTTAGGCTATTTCATCAGCCCGATCATTTCTGTATTTTTTGGCTTTGTGTTATTTAAAGAGCGCCCAAGCATGAGTCAATGGCTAGCGATAAGTATTACGTTTGTTGCAATTGCCAACTTAGTCTACAACTATGGCCAAACACCTTGGATAGCGATCATCATAGGCGCATGTTTTTCATTATATGCTGCAATTCGCAAGGGGCAAACCATTAAGCCATTGCCTGGCTTAGGTGTAGAATGCTTTATTCTATTACCGTTTTCTATCGCATTTTTACTCTACCAAACAAGTACGAGTGGCATTGAAATATATGCGCAAATAACCAGTATCCAATGGCTATTTTTGTTAGCGATAGGCTTAATCAGCGTATTGCCGTTATGGTGGTACACAATTGCAGCCCAAAAACTGGAAATGATTACGCTAAGCTTTTTCCAACTAATCCCACCGACTTGTAATTTCCTTTTTGCAGTATTCCTGTTCAATGAAACATTCACCAACATTCATTTAGTGACATTTGGATTAATTTGGCTGGCTAGCGCTGCATACTTTGTAGATAAATTGCAATTATTCAAACCCAAACTTGCTGTTGAAGGAGAAAACACATGAGTACAAACATCGCAATAATCGGCGCAACAGGTGCTGTAGGCACAGAGTTTATAAAGGTAATCGCTCACTTAAAATTTAACTATGACAACCTATTCTTAGTGGCCTCTTCACGCTCAGCTGGCCAAGTTGTGGTTAATGAGCTCGGTTCCTTCGTCGTGCAAGACATTGCTGAATTCGATTTCTCTCAAGTGACATATGCATTTTTCACCGCTGGAGGGAATGTCAGCAGAGAATGGGCAAAAAGCGCCGTTGATGCAGGAGCAATCGTGATAGATAACACCAGTGCATTCAGAATGGATCCTCAGGTGCCGCTCATCGTGCCTGAGGTTAACCAAACTGATTACAATCACGAACGCCTGATCGCAAACCCCAATTGCTCAACCATTCAAATTGTCAGGGCACTAGCACCTATTGAGCAATTATTTGGCCTAAGCAAAGTCGTAGTTGCCACCTATCAAGCAGCTTCCGGCGCAGGCAATGCGGGTATTAACGAACTTCATGCGTCAATGTTAAACGACGGTGAAACGATCAATGATAACAGCAATGTATTCAGCCGTCCTTTAGCTCACAACGTCATTCCACAGATCGATAAGTTTTTGGACAATGATTTCACCTTTGAAGAAGAAAAAGTGCGTTTTGAAAGCCGAAAAATTCTTGGCCTTCCTTCGCTGTTTATTACGTGTACTGCTGTTCGTGTGCCCGTATTCACTGGGCACTGTGCGGCCGTTTATGTGGAAACCGAATCAGAAATAGATATCAATGAGCTCACTTCGGCTTATGAATCGATTGCTGATGTTGAACTAGCAGAATATGCACAACAATTCCCAACCCCTAAACTAATCGAAAGCCCAGAAAACGTTTATATAGGGCGGTTAAGACGCGAGCCTGATAATGCTAAAGGACTATGGCTTTGGGTGGTTGCAAATAACCTATGGGTAGGTGCAGCACTTAATGCTGTTCGAATTGCAGAGCAGTTACAGCAAGCCGATACAAATGCTCACGAAGTAACACTAGCTGTACCTGTAATTGAGTCTTAGTTTGCGCACCACATGTAACGTACTGACTTCCGAACAGGCAAAGAGCCAAAGTGAAATTGGGCAATACGAATAATAGCTGGTGCTATAGCGTTTGCTCAATTTTGCATTTCCTTAACTAGACACCTGACCATCGGTAGCAATAGGTTTAAGCACATTCACTAATACCGAGGTATTTACCTCAGCAAGCTTCTCCGACAACAATAGTTTGATATAAACCGTTGGTAATGGAGGTAGTCGTGCATCCTCTACTTTCTTCATACCATCGGTTTTAGATATACGGGACATAGCCGCAACGACGTTGAAGTTTTCTACTAATTCACAAATTGTTCGAGAATCCGAAGTGGTAGAGTGTATGTTATACACAGTCCCTTTTTCGATTAATCCTTTCACGGCTTGCTGATGAAACAAACATGAATCATCGTATAGGGCAATGTTCAGTGGCTTTTGTAGATCGGCTTGATAATTCTTGCTAGCAAACCACTCTCCTTGTGATTCAGCTATTAATACGCCTTCAGAGCTTTCAAATTCAGCACTGTAAATTGTGATGTCTATTGCTTTACTTTGCCATAATTCGTACAGCTCTTTCGAAGGTTTAACCACTAGTTCAAATCGAATCTTATCTAAACTATCGGAAAGATATTTGAGTAAGGTAAGTAAATAGGTGCCAACGTAATCACTTGGAATACCGATACTAACAGGCAATGCAGCGGTATTGTTCTTGATGTTCGCGACGACTTTGTCATGGAAACTCAGGATGCATCGAGCAACATCTAAAAAGTTTTCGCCATCGGTTGAAAGAGTTAGATTTCGGCCATTTCGCTCAAACAGTTGAATATCATATATCTCTGACAGTTTTTTCATCTGCGCACTAATTGCAGCATTAGTCTTGTGTCGTGCATTTGCTACTTTGTTAAGCGAACCATATTCAGCAAATAAAACAAAAGAACGTAGAGAGTTAATGTCCATGATTGATTAGTAAAAAGTCCAAAAGGACAACTTAACATCATTTTAACAACAATATCAATCTAAGATATAATCTTTGATTATCATGGTTATCGATAATGCATAACAAAACGTTCTAATGATAGGTAATTGATAGACTTACGCGTACCAATTACCTATTGAGAATTTATACCGCGAATGGATATTTGATTGGCTCGTGACACTGATATCCTGTTACTTCGAAATCATCGGTTGTTACCCAAGTTTCAATATCTTCCAACGATTTAATATCAGGATTGATTTTAAATTGTGGCGATGGAAATGGCTCACGCTTTAGTTGAACGTCACGCATCAATTCCAATTGATCTTCATAAATATGCGCGTTAACAATCTTGTGATAGGCCTTACCCGGCTTGTGTCCGGTAATCTGCGCCATCAGCGCCAAAAAGCAAAATACTTGTACTTGGTTGAAATTGATGCCAAGCGGTACATCTGCGCTGCGTTGAATACTATTTAAATAGAGCTTTCCGCCCAATAAAGAAAAGTGGTGGGTGTGCATGCATGGGCGTAAGCAACCTTGCTCAAATTCACCTGGGTTGTAAAAAGTGATAATTTCACCTCGGTCGTCAACCCCCTTTGTTAAATCATCCACGACCTTTCTAAGTTGATCTAACGTGGTGCCGTCCGGCTTTTGCCAGCTGCGTCCTTGAACACCATATACACGCCCCATGTCATCTTCTCCCTGACGATGTGGGTTGTTTAGCCATGCTTCGTTATCATTTGCATTGGCATTCCAAGTATTGCAACCAATAGCTCGAAATTGAGCTGCGCTGCGGTAACCGCGCAAATAACCAAGCAACTCAGCAATAGCTGCCTTCCAATAACTTTTACGTGTAGTGATTAATGGGAATTGGTTATTTTCAACATCGTATTCTAGATCAGCATTAATCAATGTCAGGCACTTCTTGCCTGTTCGCTCATTAAAAACCCACTCACCTTCATCGATAATCTTTTGGCATAGTGCTAAATATTGCTTCATTGGTGCGTCTCTACTACGTCTCATGTTGAACTAAAAATTTGTGACGCTAGTGTAACGTATTGCGAAAAAGATACCTATAGCATTGACGACAAAATTGGTATTACTGCCAGAACATTCTCACAGCGACTAAAATCAGAAACGCTGCGAAGCATTTTTTCAATGTTCTAACCGGAAGTTTAGCGGCCCATTTAACGCCAAGCGGCGCAAAAACAAATGATGTTGTCACCATGCCAAGCAATGCTGGTAAGTAAATGTACCCGACGCTCCATGGTGGTAAGTTGTCTTGATCAAGCCCGGTAAGTACAAAGCCAAGCGCACCAAATGTGGCAACCACAAACCCACATACTGTTGCCGTTCCAATCGCCAACCTTATAGACATTGAATAGTAAGTCAGTGTTGGCACTAAAATCGCGCCACCCGATATTCCCATTAAACTTGAGAGAAATCCGGTAAAAATACCAATAGCTCTTAATACCCATATATCAGGTAAAGGTTTCGTCTTGTGAACACGAATCGAAAGTAACATATAAGCTGCAAGCAATATCACCGCGGTAGCAAATATGCCCCTTAACAAGTCACTTGGTAAAGAGTCTGCTATTTTAGCGCCAATTAAGGCACCTAAAGCCATTACAACAGCCAACGGCTTAGCCGTTTTCCACGGTATGTTGGCATTTTTATGGTGAGCCCAAGTAGCAGACGTTGCGGTAAAGACAATCGATGCCAGTGAGGTAGCTAACGCAATTGGCATTACAAGTGCGGCATCTACTTTAAATAGCGGTAATACGTAGACAAGTATAGGAACAATCAGTAGACCACCACCAATGCCCAGCAAACCGGCTAAAAATCCGATCAAACAACCTACTACTAAAAAAATTGAAAATACGGTAAAAAACATATGTTCATTAACCCAGGCATCAGATAAAGGTTAGAAGAGTAAAACAAGCAATTACAATCTCAATTATATCAACAGCTTGGCTATTCTTGATAGTCTATAACTTAATTTGCAGTAAAAACTTCAACAACTTAGTTTGGGAGGTTACATACCGGCTCTAATAAATCCACCTAGTCCCAACTTTTCAAGCTGCTCATTCAGATAGTTATGCACTTGTTTTTCATCACTAAATTTCAGTACATGAGAAAGAATAGCCTTAGCACGCATATGCTCAATGTGTCGCACAACCCATTTTATTTTGGCGATGTTGTGCGGATTCATACTTAACTTATCGTACCCCATTGCTAATAATAGCAAAGCTCCGGCAGGTTCACTTGCTAATTCACCACAAATACTTAATGGAATAAGTAAATGGTGCGCCTGTTCTGCGATGTAATTCAGTGCTCTTAATACAGACGGATGATAAGCACTGTATAGGTTAGCTACACGGGTATTATTTCTGTCAACAGCCAAGAGATACTGCGTTAGGTCGTTGCTGCCTACCGAGAAAAAATCGACTCGGGTCGCCAATTCTTTGAGAATAAATAACACGCTTGGTACTTCAATCATTATGCCAATACGCGGTCTAACTAATTTTACACCCTGCTCTTCAAGTTCGGAGCTAACTTCATAAAAAGCCTGATTGATAAGTCGTTGTGCTTCATCGACTTCAGTGACATTAGAAATCATGGGCAGCATGATCTCCAGATTATTGTGACCGGCACTCGCACGTAGCATCGCACGAATCTGCACCAAGAATACTTCGGGATGATCAAGTGTGATTCTAATCCCTCGCCAACCCAAAAATGGGTTTTCTTCCACAATAGGAAAATATGGAAGCGACTTATCCCCACCAACATCTAGGGTTCGCATAGTAACCATTTGTTGTGGAAAAGCAGTTAGAACATCACTGTATAACTGGGTTTGTTCATATTCAGAAGGGAAGCAACTTCTGTCCATAAACGGGATTTCAGTACGATATAACCCTATGCCTACAGCACCGACTTGCTTAGAGTGTTCAAACCCATTAGTAAGGCCGGCATTCAGTAATAACTCAATAGATTTGCCATCTTTGGTAATTGCAGGCAAGTTTATGACTTGATTAACCTTATCTGCCAACCGAGTTTCTTCATCAATTAAGTGACGATACTCGGCAATGAGGGCATCACTAGGCTGAATGATTATTTCGCCACTGTAGCCATCGATAATCGCAAGTTGATTATGAAGTTTAATCAATGGAATGAACTCTAATCCCATTACGGCGGGTACACCTAAAGATCTCGCGAGAATTGCTGCATGAGAGTTATTAGACCCAGTTAGAGAGACAATACCTGCAAGTCCTTTATGCTGATATTCTGCCACTAACGAAGCGGTTACGTCATCTGCTACTAGAATAAATCGTTCTGGCACTTCATCTATCGATTCATTCCTTGATTGCAAATGAAACAAGATACGATTGCCTAAATCTCTTATATCGCTTGCCCGTTCTCTAAAATAACTCTCTTCAATTGACTCAAATTGCAGCACATAATGATCAATGGTTAGCTTTAGGGCACTTTCTGCACTCCAGCCTAAAGCAATTTTTTCTTTCACTTCCTTGCCTAAATGTGCATTGCTAAGCATTTGCTTATACATTTCGAAAATATCTAAGCTATTGTCCGAAACAAAATGGCGCATATGCTCAGCAAGTTCTTCAAAATTGTCACTCGTTCGTTGTATGGCAAGATCTAGCCGGTCATATTCTGCATCAACATCAGCAACTTTCATGACGGCAATAGCGCTTAAATCAGCCTTTAGCTGAACAAAATGCAATGGCGCAACCGCTAATCCTTGCGCGCCTGCAATACCTTTCAATGGTCGACTCCACGGCCCTTTCTGGTGATCTGATTCGATTAACCCACCAATCGAATCTATGCTGGCTAGCGTCGCAGCAATTTGTGTAGCTAACGTGACCAAAAATGCTTCTTCATTCTCTGTAAAGTTTCGCGCTTCTTTTTGTTGTATCGAAATGACGCCTAGTACTTTTCGTTGGTGAATAATTGGTGTGCCCAAAAATGCGTTTAAATCATCTTCTTGTACTTCAGGCGCATGAATAAAATGAGGGTGTTCTTGGGCATTGGCAATATTGAGTGGCTCTTCTCTTTGCCCAACAAGGCCTACCAGACCTTCAGTAAAGTTAATCGTGGTTTGCCCGAGCGAATTAATGGCAAGCCCATCAGATGCCATCAAGACAAAGTGTTGTTCACGGTGGTCAGCAAGATAGATCGAACAGCAGTCAGTTCCCATAGCCGCTTTAACTTGCGACACCATGCGATACAACGCTTGTTCTAATTCGTTGTCTTGCGTAAATTCAATGACTATTCGTCGTAATGTCGTGAGCATGTAATTCCCTATAGTGAACCTTAACTCATAGACTATTTAACCAACATCCTTAAGGGTAAATACTCGCGTTAAGAAGCTACTTGTTACGGCATTAACAAATTTTAAAATAGAAAGCTCACTTGCGTGAGCTTTCGTTACTACATAATTATAATCAAGCGCGTCTCTTGCGTCGCTCCTGGCGATAAAAAGGCATTGCATGGTTAGCAAATTCTTTCATCACTTTGCGATAAACTTCGCGTTTAAAAGACACCACTTGCCTGACAGGATACCAATAACTTACCCAACGCCAATCATCAAATTCAGGATGATCGGAATGTATTAAGTTAATTGCCGATTCCTTTGACACTAACTTTAACAAGAACCATTTTTGCTTTTGTCCAATACAAACGGGCTTGCTATCGTGTCTAATCAACCGTTTTGGTAGCTTATACTTTAGCCAGTGTTTGGTAGTCGCAATCACTTTCACATGCTCAGGTTTAAGCCCTACTTCTTCGTAAAGCTCCCGATACATGGTCTGTTCTGCACTTTCTCCTTCATCGACGCCACCTTGTGGGTATTGCCAAGAATGTTGACCAAACCTTCTTGCCCAAAACACTTGTCCCCTGTCATTGATTATAACTATGCCGACATTGGCTCTATAGCCTTCGGCATCTATCACAGGAACCCCAGATAAAATTTAGTTATGAATTGATTCTTCCACAGAAATGCCAATGGAGCAAATATTAATTACCGATTAAATAGTTACAGCCAGTGAAGAATAAGTTAATTCACCCAAACTCAAAATTAGTATTCTTTATGCGAGTTGTTAGTTGCTTGAATCAAACAGCAATGGCAATGATAATAGGCGAGATTTTTCAGCAATGCGCCATAACAAGTAATACTATGCAAAAACAACCTACACCAACATCAGAGCAAGCACTTTTGGATCGTGTCAACTCGCTTGCAGGACTGACCATAGGTGAAATTGCCGAAAAATATGGCATAGCTATGCCAAATAACTTAAAAAGAGAAAAAGGCTGGGTCGGATTGTTACTTGAACACGTACTTGGCGCAACAGCAGGTTCTAAGCCTGAGCCCGATTTTCCCGAGCTTGGTATAGAACTTAAGTCGTTACCGATCAATCAAGCCGGAAAACCGTTAGAAACAACGTTTGTATGTGTAGCGCCACTAACAGGGCTGCAAGGTGTTACATGGCAAAACAGCCATATTCGCCATAAACTATCTCGGGTTTTATGGGTACCCATCGTTGCTGAACGTTCTATTCCACTCGCAGAGAGAGTTATTGCCACATCTTTTATTTGGTCGCCAACTGAAGAAGAAGAGCAAGCGCTTGCACAGGATTGGCAAGAACTAATCGATATGATCGCGCTTGGAGAAGTTGAACATATCAATGGCAAGCACGGCACATTTTTGCAATTAAGACCGAAAGCAGCCAACAGCTCTGTTCGTACTAAGGCATTTAACCATCGCGGCGAGCCTTTCATGACATTACCCAGAGGATTTTATCTTAAAACAAGCTTTACCCACGCCTTACTAAAAAAACAATTTAGAATAGTGGGTTAGTCCTAACATGCTAGTAATTACAAAACAGTTTAAAACTATTTAATCATATAATTCAGTTTACTCCTTCGTCAGATTTTGTGATTTAATGATGACCATGGAAGTCATTTGCCAGATTAAAAACACTGTTATGGATAATCAATTACCTAAACCACTCATCATTGCTATTTCACTAGTTCAAGGTATCGTACTCACATTACTTTATCAGAGTGTTGAACAAGGAATTTGGCCTGCTACAGCGCCTGTTTGGCTGACTTCATTAACCACGTTAGCGATAAGTTTTCCCTTATTAACACTGCTATGCATCACCAAAAGTAATATTCGCGACACCGTTAAATATCTCGTGCCATTTTGTTTTTTGGTATCGGTATTAGGCGGATATGTTGGATATCAACAGGAACCTGTCGAATTTGTGAATAACGGCGGTGTTATCGCTATATTTTGTTTTACTTCACTTCTGGCGTCATTTAAGGCGCTGATGTACGTACAACAATATGTTAGTAAACAAGCAATTACGTACAGCTCCCTGTTTCGCTTATCATGGCGAAATTTTATCATTTTCGGTGAGTGTTGGTTATTTGTTGCCATTTTTTGGGGAATATTACACTTAGGCGCTGGATTGTTTGCGGTGCTCGAAATCAATATTTTTAAAGAATTATTAAGGCAAGACTGGTTCGTTATTCCTGTGCTTAACGTAGCGTTTGGTTTCGCAATTATCGTCTTTAGAAACATTATTCATACGGTTGATAATATTTCTACCATTTTACAAACCCTAATTAAGTTCTTATTGCCTGCACTTACTATAGTATCTCTGGCATTTTTGGCGACGCTCCCGTTCACAGGACTTGCAACACTATGGAAAACCGGCTCAGGTAGCTTGTTAGTGATGTGGCTACAAGCATTAACGCTATTTTTTGTTAACGCTGTATATAAAGACGACTCACATCAACGCCCTTATAGCCAATTACTTCATAGACTCATATTTATAGGCGTGGCTCTGCTTCCTATTTATAGTGTTATTGCAGCGTACGGATTGTGGTTACGCATTGAACAGTATGGATTAACCATTGATCGCTGTTGGGCTTTGTTAGTCTGGTTCCTCCTTGCCTGTTTCTCTATGGGTTACCTGTTTGGTATTCTTAGAAAAAAAGACGCTTGGCTAGAAACATTGTGCAAAGTAAACGTATCAATGGGGCTGGTGTTCCTCGCCGCCATGTTATTGGTAAATTCTCCACTACTCAACTTTCAAAGCATCTCTGCTAACAGCCAACTTGCACGTTTACATGATGGCAAAGTTACATATGAAAACTTTGATTATCATTATTTTGGCAACTCACTAGGGCGACAAGGCTATTTAAAACTACAAGAAATTAAAGAAGAATTACGTCAAACACATCCTGAAAAAGTCACAATTATTGAGCGCATGTATGTTAATTATCAACACAATAGGGAATATCAGCGCACTAAACAAGAAGACAGTAACATTGAAGAGTTTGAAGCATTCGTCACGTTTTGGCCAAGTAAAGGGCACTTTCCATCCGAAATGATTAAAGCGGTTTATGATCAAGTTTCAACAAGAGAGTGGGAAAACTTTAAGAGCAATAGTTACTATTTTGTCGCGCAAGACTTAAATGATGACCAACAAGCTGAACATATCGTGATAACTGAGAACAACCACTCCACGTCGGCGCATTTATGGCAATTAGTTGAAGAGAAATGGCAATCAAAATACATGCAAAGTTACAACCCCGAGAAGAATCACTACTTGAAGGAGCAACTCCTTGAAAACAATGTTGAAGCAATCACGCCAAAATGGAAACATCTCAAAATTGGCAATTTAACTTTTAAAGCATCAACAGACTAATTATGACGTCGCCACGGAAAGGCTCTTTCTCCAATATGTAGAAATAATTTCTTTTGATAGCTCGAAGTCACGTTGTAAATAATGCAAATTTGGTGTTATTTTTAATTAATACTCTGTTCCTAAAGTGACTCATATTATGGCAGATACAGCACAGTATTACGCACAACAAGCCCAAGAGTTATGCGTATTGCCCGATGTATATACACGGCTTAAGCAAATGCTTGATGACGAAGAGACCACGCTAGCTGAAATTTCGGACGTGATCGCTTTGGATCCTGCGTTGGCCTCTAAACTACTAAAGATTGCCAACAGCGCATTATTTGGTTTTCCTAAGCAAATTGATTCCATCACCCGCGCACTGGCCGTTTTAGGCTTGGCGGAAGTCACCAATCTCATTAACGCATATGGCGTCACAGCAGCATTCTCCGGCCTCAATCCAGAAGTATTAGACATGGACAGGTTTTGGGAAATCAGTATTGATTGCGCCTTATTAACCAAGTTTTTGGCAAAAAAAATTAAATTGAAAAATAGCGAAGGTCTGTTTCTGTCAGGTTTAATGCATAATATCGGTGAGCTTGCTATTGTTCACAGCGCACCTAAAAAAGTGCAGTATTGTGAACAATTTAGCAAAGAAGATACGCCTTGGGAGCGTCAACTTGACGTGTTTGGCTTCACATTTTCAGACTGTTCAGCTGAGTTGCTTGATTTATGGCAACTGCCAGAATCAATTATTGAACCAATTAAAAATTATCGTCATGCCTATGCACAAGAGCTACCACCTACAAGTTCTTTGCTTTTTATCACTACCCGCTTAGCGTTAATTAACTCTCATCCGGGCATGTACTCAAAGAAAAGCTTTCTTGGGCAACACCTAATGGAAGACTTAGGTATTAGTAGCGACGACATCGAACAAGCACTGACATTTTGTAATGCTGAAGGTATGTCAATTATGTCAGCACTGAAGGTGATTTAGTCCAAACGTATTGCGCTTAGATAGCTAAAACCCTTTTTAGCCGCTATAAATAAACAATGTGCCCTTGATTTAAGCGCTTGATGAAATTTGTTCGACAGTTTGACCGTTACATTTCTCTTTTATATGTTTTAACGATCATATCTGTCGTTTTTACCTGTTACTTCACTTTTAAAGAAGTCATCGACAACTACCATAAGCGCCAGCGTGAAGCACTCATCCCATTATTTTCAATGATCAACAGTGAAATAATCCGTCCACTAAATATCGCTCATTTTATGGCAAACGATAAATTTTTGGTTGACTATATCGACCAAGAGAAAATTGAGAAAAAGGTATTACTGAGTTATTTACAACGTCTCACGCAGAGCTATCAAATGGTTGGTTTTGTCGCCAGCGAAAAACATGACTTCACCATTGAATCATCAGGAAAAATAGTAAGTTTACAAGATGACAATGCGGAGTGGTTTCACCGTATAAAAGCATTGCCAGACGATCACTATGTCGATATAGGCAATGTCAACGATCCTCACTTGTACTTCGACATAAAAATGCGAAATAGCAACAAAGAATTTCTTGGCTTTGCGGGTGTAGCACTTGATTTGAATCACTTTGCCGAACGGTTTGCTTTATATCACCAGCAATTTGGTTTTGAACTTATTTTTACCGACCATGAGGGCGAAATTACGCTCACGTCTAATCACTTAATGCGTACCGATAGCCACCACCGACAAGACGCTATCATTCATATCAGTTCGCTGCCATGGTTTAAGGTGTTTTCCCAACAAAACGATAGCAATTTAGATGAACAGATTGTGACCTCGGTATCCTATGAAGACAAACTTATCTCACGAATGCCCGTGAGTGATATTCAATGGCAACTCTATATTATCGCCCCATCTGCGTCTGAAAGAATTCAATATTGGCAGCTATTAGCGGGTCGATTAGGATTACTTTTTGTCATAATAATTGGTTTATATATGGGCTTTTTATGGACCTTTGGTTACTACAAGCGTTTAATTGTAAGAGGCAGCGAAATAGACTTTTTAACGAAACTGCCTAATCGCAGTTACGTTGACTGGCGATTCGATGAATTATGCGCAAAATACGCTCATGTCGTTGTTGTTCTAGCTGACATCGACAAATTCAAGCTTTTAAACGATACCTACGGTCACCTTGCCGGTGATATCGTACTAAAAGACATTGCCAAGCTAATGCACAATAACTTAAGAAAGGATGACATTGTTGGACGCTGGGGAGGCGAAGAGTTTGTCATTTTACTGCCAAATGCCAGCCATGATTCAGCACTTGAAATAATCAACCGACTGCGTGAAACCATTGCCCAAACGCCCTTTTATTTTTCGGACAAAAATCCACCACTGCACACATCAGTGAGTTTTGGCATATCAATAATTGCAAAAGACGATTGCACGCTAGAAGCGTTAGTCGCATCTGCCGATCGCGCGCTATATACGGCGAAAGCGAACGGCAGAAATCGTGTCGAAATAGATCAGCCCCAATAACATCATATACAACCTAAAGGGCTGATGGTCACTATGCAATCGGAGTCACTTTAACTTGCTGAGACATTACCATTGTATGTTGTGCTGGCACTGATACCCACTGAGTATTGGCCGCTTCTAAGCAAACATACTCGTTAAAACCGCCCGCATGTATATCCGGCATGTTATCTGCAATTGCTTGTCCAGGATTCCACAATACCCATTGTTCACATCCACCGGAAACAACTTCAATGTTACGTTGCCACCCAGAATCTATGATTTTCTGATGTTGATTGGTGTAATAGATACGATCAATCGGCCCTACACAATTGACTAAGTCATCAGTTAAACCATTACCTTGAGTAATTTTGTCATCAAAAACACTACGATTTAAGTTTGGTACTGTCACATTTTCCGGATCACTCACGCGAAAATAACTGTGCAATGCCCCCGAACATTCAATTGTTTTGTCAGTTGCGTTTGTTATAGCTAGTGATTGACTAAATTGCTCACCAAAGACTATGGTTTGCGTAAGCTTGAATTGATATGGCCATGCATCATGACATTGGCCACCATCAAATTCCAATACGATCGTTACTTGTTCAGCACAAATAGTTATGTCTGTATACTGCCACTGAGATTGACGAGCAAAACCATGATTTCCAGCATCATTGAATGGTCCAAACCAAGGCCAGCAAAGTGGAATACCACCGCGTATCGCCTTCCCTGATTTATACTCCGTTGCGGTACTCATCCACAGCACTTCTTGTTGTCCGTTTGGTTGCCAAGATAGCACCTGACCACCATATAAGCTGACACTGGCTTTTGATTTCGCATGATCAACATGCAATATCGCGACATCCGCCGTATGTTGAGTTAACGACACATTTCCGTATTCATTACTTTGAATTATATTCACTTATTACATCACAAATTTCTTACACGCATTGCACGATACTAAAAGAAAGCAACTCCGGAATAAAGCGTAAAAGTATTCATGATGACTATCACCAAGGCGCACAAGTTTATGGCAATAAAAAAGGTCGACTTGCGTCGACCTTTGTTTCATCAGTATTATGCGTTATTTAGTATACGCTCTTGGCATATCGCTTTTTGCCATGTAGCGCTCACGCAATGCGTCATGACGACTTTCAGTTGAGTACAACTTCCCGTTTATCCACATTTGCTCAACCTTAGTACTGAGTTCAAATGGATCACTGCTCCACAAAACTAAGTCAGCACGTTTGCCTACGGCAATACGACCTGCATTGATATCAAATGTATCGGCTACATTTGCGGTTACAGCAGCGAGTGCTTGGTCTTTGGTCATGCCATTAGCCACAGCGTTTCCAGCATCGAAACGAAGCTGATATAAATTGTGAGTATCGCCAGATACGGTTAGCACTACCTTCACACCTGCATTAGTTAGCACTGCGGCGTTATTTAATGACTGGTGCAACGTATCAAAGCTGCTTGGCAAATTAGACATCGCACTCATGACCACAGGCACTTCTGCTTTCGCCAATTTGTCAGCAATTAACACGGCATCACCTGCGCCCGCGACAACCAAATCAAGATTGAACTTAGCTTTCATATCAATTAGCGCAAGTAAATCAGTAGCTCGATCTGCGTAAGCCACCAATGTTTGCTCACCTGCGAGTAACGCATTGATGATCGCTTCATCACGTTTCGGTTCTTTTTCATCTGCTTTGTCATCATCAGACTTTTTATCTTTTTCAGCCTTCGCAAGTTTCTTTTGTGCATCTTCTAACTCGCGATAAAGCTTTTGCAATGACATTGCGCGTGAACCTTTACTTTGCGCACCTAAATCCACAATAACGGCATTGCCATTAGACACAATACTGTCAAACTCGCCAGAAAGTTCGGCAACAAATGCCAGCCCTTTGAAAATGCTTTCACCACCGCGAGGCACTACAACATTCGACGTAATACCACCTTTTCGTGTGTAGGCTATCGCAGAAGAGCGAGGATTGAACGCTATGCTTGGATCAAAGGTAATATCAGCCTTTTTATCTGACGCATCACGGCTACGTGACACGGCACTGACTTCGACAAGCCCTAATTGATTCATGGAACCAATTATTCCAGGCGTAAGTACTTTGCCTTGCGCATTAACCACAACATCTGCTGTGACATTTTCTGGGTTTATAGCCGTAATTTTACCATCGTCAATTACAACAGTTGCGTTAGTTAACACACCTTGCTCAGTAACGGTATGCACTGTGGCATTGGTAATTGCAATACTTTCTGCATTTGCTGCCGTGGCTGAAGCCAAAGCTAATGCTAACAAAGATGATTTAAATAGTTTCATTATAATTATCCCTAGCTTTACTTCTGACCTAGTAAGAAGTCACTTTTCGCCTGATATTTCTCGTCAAAACGATCATATACCTTTGCACCATCAACAAATACTTGCTCAGCTTGCGCATAAACACTGAATGGATTTTGATTCCAAATAACCACGTCAGCATTTTTACCTTTTTCTAAGCTACCAGTCTTATCAGCGATGCCTAGTGATTTAGCAGGGTTTGCCGTAATCCAGCGAATAGCATCTTCGGCTTTTAAATCGAAGCCACTTTCGTTAGCTCGGTATAGTATTTTACCCGCTTCTTGATTTAGGCGTTGAATAGTCGTACCAGAATCAGAGTGTACAACCGCACATGAATTTTTCACTGCATCAACGACTGCAACATTCTCTTGGATCATGTCATAGGCTTCCATTTTAAAGCCCCACCAATCAGGCCACATTGCCGCACAGTTACCGTTATCAGCTAATAAATCGGCAATTTTGTATGCCTCAATGGCATGATGGAACGTGCCAGAGTGGTAGTTAAATTCTTTGCCAAGATCAATCATCATCGCCATTTCTTCGGCTTTATAACAATGATTGTGAATTAGAATGTCACCTTCCAGCACACCTTTTAGTGTATCTAGCTCAATATCACGCGTAGGTGCTTCAGGGTTTTTGCCTGCGGCATAATCAGCTTCATACTTGTCCCAAGCGCGCTTATACTCAGTAGCTTCAGCCCAAGCCATGCGGTAGCCAGCCATATTCCCCATTCGCGTCGAAGGCGCCACTTTTTTACCGCCATATACACGTTTTGGATTTTCACCACACGCCATTTTTAGACCGTACGGAGCGTCTGGGAACTTCATACCTTGCATTGTATGGCTTGGTACGTTGCGTAACGTTACGCCACGCCCACCAAAAAGGTTTGCTGAACCTGGAAGAATTTGCATGGTAGTGATACCACCTGCACGTGCGGTTTGAAAGCCAGGATCTTGTGGCCAAACACTATGCTCAGCCCAAACTTCAGAAGTATTTGGTTGAGTTGCTTCATTACCATCCGAGTGAGACTCAACGCTTGGGCTAGGATAAACCCCTAAATGTGAATGCACGTCGATAATGCCCGGCGTGACCCACTTACCATTGGCATCAATCACAACAGCATCTGTAGAAGACAAGTTCTCTCCTACTTGTTCAACCTTGCCGTTCACCAACAACACGTCTGCATTATCTAATCGAGCACCAGTGCCTGTTAATACGGTAGCACTTTTAATCAGTACTTTTTGTTGTGATAATGGTTGGTAAGTACTCGGATATGGGTTCTTATTGATTGTGACCTTTTCGTCTTGTTTTTCAGATTGCAAACAACCCGTTAACGCAAGCGATACCGTAGCAACCAATAGCGATGGTATAAACTTTTGCATAAGAGATTCCCTATAGCGCAAAACTACAATTAATGCAGTCTCGTCATTTTTATCGTTATATAGAAGTTAGAGCTTGTTACTAATATTTTCTGTTTTTCATTAGCAATCGTTACACGATATTACGAATTACGATGATGAGCAAGTCATTGGCATAGCGTGATTATCTTCCTGCGACCAAATAACGATTACATGCGACTAACGGAAATTTGGCGTATGATTAACGAGGAAAACGAAGAGAATAAAGTTAGGAAACCATTAGATGTGCGGAAGACTTAATATAACAGACAACCCCTTTGTCACAGCACTGCTCGATGAACTGAATGTTACTAACAGAGAGACATTTCGAACATCTGAATTTGTTCGTGCAACCGACACCATCTCTATTGTTAGAGAAGTTAATGGCGAGCGTCAACTTGACGACGCAACTTGGTGGTTACTGCTTGAACCATCAGAAAAAGGCGGATTTAAACCATCGCGCTATACCAGTTTTAATACCCGTTACGACAAGCTCAATGTCAAAGGTAGCGCGGGCTATCATGCCTACCGAGAGCAGCGTTGTCTGATTGTTGCATCGGGTTTTGGGGAAACAGAGTTTGAACAACGTGGAAATCGAAAAGTGCCAGTGCATTATCATAATTTTTACGCGATCGACAGCGCCCTCGCCTTTGCAGGCCTGTATCGCCAGTGGGTTGATAAATCGACCGGTGAGTCCCAGTTTTCAACCTCTGTAATTACGTTACCTAGCCATGAGAAAATTCGCCCTTTTCATTCTAAAGCGAGTCCGATGATGCTTTCTCCACAAGGCGAACAAATTTCGCAATGGTTAAGCGCATCTACGGATATCTTACAATTTGATGAGTGGCTGTTACCTAAGATCTACAATGATTTAAGTGTGGTACCAATCAAGAAGCCAAGCGATCCTACACCACTCGCGCCAGCACAGCTAATTACCAGAGACTAACCACCGTTTAATTTTATCTTTGCGTAATGCCAGAATCATGATGCTTACCCCTAGATAAATCAATGGCTCAACAATATCTGATTTTACCGACCAATAAAAATGCACACCCGCTAGCAATAGCGCTAAATAACTATAATTATGCAATGTTTGCCATGATTTTCCCATGTGTCGCCTGATGCGTGGAACAGAAGTAATGGCTAGTGCAATTAGTATCACAAACGCTGTCATTCCTACGGTAATGTATGGCCGTTTTATAATTTCTTCCATAAAAAACAGCCAGTCGAACTGTACTTCAAATGCCAAGAAACTTATCACATGAACAAGCGCGTAAAAAAAGCCATAAAGGCCAAGTAGCCGCCTCACTTGCATGAGTTTTGCCCATTTAAAATGCTTAGCTAATGGCGATACGAGCAGTGTGAGCAACAACAAATTCAAAGCGCCCATGCCAGTAAAATGAAGTAACGCTTCAACCGGGTCTCCACCTAGCTGATCCATCACAGCTAAGTAAAATGTTGAGATCACTAAATATAAGCTCACACCATGAATTAACAGCTTCAACAGTATTACCTGCTGTTTCTTGACAATTGAGGTAAACATCAAAAATTGGCCTTTAGATCTAGCCCCTTGTACAAAGACGCCACTTCTTCACCATAGCCATTAAACATTTGTGTTTCTATACGATTGCGCGCAAACAAGCCGCCTGTCGTAATGCGGCGTTCACTTGCCTGACTCCATCTGGGGTGTGCGACATTAGGATTTACGTTGGCATAAAAACCATACTCATGTGGCGCTAAAATATTCCAGGTGGTTGGCGGCATATGTTCAACCAATTTAATCTTAACGATGGATTTGATGCTCTTAAAACCATACTTCCAAGGTACAACCAAACGAATTGGTGCACCATTTTGTGGTGGCAGTGTTTTGCCATATAAGCCTACGCTTAGCATGGTTAATGGGTGTTGCGCCTCATCGATACGTAACCCTTCTACATATGGATAATCGATACCACCACCAATTCTTCTGCTCGCCTGACCGGGCATTTGCTCAGGATCGTATAAGGTTTCGAATGCGACAAATTTAGCCTTAGAGGTCGGCTTAACTTTGGCGAGTAAATCACGCAATGAAAACCCTATCCATGGGATCACCATTGACCACGCCTCAACACAACGTAGACGATAAATACGCTCTTCCAGAGGAAGTTGACGATATAAGTCGTCATAGTCGAGTGTCATAGGCTTTTCACATTCACCTTCAATGCGTAATTTCCAAGGGTTTACTTTAAAATGCTGTGAATTTTCAATAGGGTCGCTTTTATTCGTGCCAAATTCATAAAAATTATTATGTGAAATCACTTTGGTTTCGGGCGTCAACGTTTGCGTGTCTTGCGATACGCTTTCGCTATATTTCAAAGGTGTTGTTGTAAAGCGTTCTTGCTTCTTAGAAAACCAATCTGCTTTGGCACTTTGGCTGGCACTCGCTAATAGCGTACCGGCACCAATATAGCCAAATTGCTTTAACAAATGGCGTCGGTTTAAGTAAATACTTTCATCAGTAACATGACTGTCGGTTAATTCACTTGTCTTAGGGATCTTAATTAGCATAACTTCTCCTGTCCTCAGCTAATAAGAAAGTGAATATCTACATTTGCTTTCAGCCAAATTACTTTTCGATTCAATCAAAAATACGATATCAATTGTAACAGGCAAAAAAAATCCGCTTCATCTTATCTCTTATTAGCTAGATGAAACGGACTTTCTCAATTCAATATGCGATTTATGCGGCTTTTTCTGGCACGAACTGTTCGAGATAATTAACGATATCTGACGACTCATAAAGCCATGTAACTTGGTTGTTTTCTTCAATTCGTAAACACGGCACAGTGCGCTTACCACCTTGTGCGATCAATTCTTCACGAAACTCCGGCTTTTGATTAATATTGCGAAGCTCAATATGTAAATTGTCTCTTTTCATTACACGACGTACTTTTACGCAAAATGGACACGCAGGCAATTGATATAAGCTAAGATGCTGTGTACTGGCATTCACTTTCTCTTGCTCGTCCGCTGCTCGCTTGACGCGTTTAGGTGAAAATATAAAATCAAAAAACAAAATAATTCGTCCAATTATCCAACGAAGTACAACCATAGCTCTACCTTTTTACCTCAAATCTGTTTTGTAGCAAATTATACCAATCCGTATAATACCAATCCGCATAAGAAATTGCTCTCGAAGCGGCCAATTGTACCACAAAGTATGAACAATCGTTTAATTACCACTAACAGACTACCAAATAGAAATGTTTGCTTACGCTCTTGTCTTGAGTTTGTATTTGCATTCACGCATAGTAAGCGCTAACCCAAAGTAGAATACCTGTTATCACAAGATGTTAGTCGCACAAAACCTAATAAAAAACTATGGTGCTAAACCTGTCATTGAAAAACTCAATGTGTCGTTTAAACGCAGACACTATTGTATTAGCGGTGTTAATGGTTGTGGAAAAACCACATTGTTAACCATACTTGCTGGCATTGAGCCCGCAACCGCAGGTAAAGTGACACTAAATAACGCTAGTATTCACACGACTATCACGCGAAAAAAAATTGGCATATCCAGCGATAGAATCGTTTTACCTGAATTATTGACCGCAGAACAATTAATCCGTTTCCATTGTCAGCAACACCATTGCGCTTACCCGACAGAAATTATTAATGCCTTATTTTTTGATATTCAATTGCCTAATCTGGTAAATGCATTATCGTTAGGTAGCTTGAAGAAACTCTCGCTAATATTAGCGCTAGCTCATCGTCCTGAATGTCTATTGCTTGATGAGCCAACCACGGGTTTAGATAGTAGTTCACGAGAGTGGTTACTTACACACATCACCAATTATCATGGCATTGTCATTGTGACCAGCCACGAAGCTGACTTCATTGACAACCCGTTATACCTACAACTTCCTTTTGCCCAACTTCAAGGACAGGGAGAGAAAAAAGGAGAAGGAACGGGAGAAAAAGTTCAGTGATGAGTTACTTGTCGCTAAGGTTTAGAGTTTACCAACATAGCGTAAAAACAACAGTGTCCGCACTGGCGGAGTTATTGACGTTTTTGATGATGGTACTCTATTTGGCAATTCCTGCCATTGTTTTTACTGCACTCGTTTCATTAAGCATCATTGAAGATATTCGAGAGCCAGTGTCTACTCAAGCGTTATACCAAGGTTTATATCTAGCAGTAACCTATTTGCTTATTCGAATTCAAAAAAAGGCGATTATGGGAGGTGACAATCAGCTCTATTTTGCCACTTTACCTGTATCACCAGTAAAAAGTGGCGCTGTGTCATGTTTAATCGCAGCTGTTGCAGGAAACCTTCCCCTATTAATGCCACTTTACTTGCTCTCCTATGTGACTTCGACTGAACAATTGGTGCAGCACGCACACTTTGTTTTGTTTAGCATCACCGTATTGCTTGTTGCCGTCTATTGCATCACCCGTCGGCGACCTCCGATATTTACCGCTTTATTCATTGTAACTGTGGTCACGGTTGGCGAAATATCGGCTGCATTTCCGTCATTGAGCACGTTCAACTTAAGTTTATTGCTCGTGCTTATACTTGAATTTATCGGACAAAAAGCACTGGAGCATAAAGTACTTTCAACACTTAAAATTCGTGCCAAGACTTATTGGCAACTTAGAGCTATTTATATCTCACGAGCTCCATTTTCTGTCGTTATACGGCTAGTACTCATTTGCATTTTTTTAGCGTTAATCGCTTTTGTGCAACTGAAATTATCAAAGATCGCAACCTTAGAGATTCAGCTAATTTGCTGTTATGTCCTTGGGTTACTCATAGGCTCACTACAATTTGAACACCAAACGTTTAAAAAGAAGTATCACTATTATCTGGCGTTAGCGCATTTGTCTTTAAGACGTTGCTTAATTCAAGAAACAGTGATGGCATTATTTTTTAGTTTACTGGTGGGTTATCTGATGATGGTCTGGCTAAATTTTGCGACGTCAGTGCTTGTGTACATGCCGCTCATGACGTTCATTACGGCACTATCCGTGGTAAAACTTAACAAGAGCTTTTTTATCCCTAGTGCATTTGTTGCGCTAACGATAGTGGTATTTCATTTACTGTAGTTGAGGTTTAGATAGTAGTTGAGGTTTAGATTGTAGTTGAGGTTTAGGTTGGAGATAAGGTAATCGTTGAAGTGGTAACAATAATCAAATCGCTAGCCGTTAATGAACGACTAGCTCGTTTTTGATGCAGGGCAACATTACCACATAAGGTCATCAGGAATTTGAAATTCCGCATATGGGTCATCTTCGTCTACTTGCTCTTCTACACGGTCATTCTTAACAAGTATTACCGAAGGCGCTAACTCAGCTACTTTATCGGCAGTTTCACGAGTCACCACATAAACTTGCTGCTCCAATCCACAAACCGCGAGTCTGCCATTGGTCAACGCTTGCAATGTTTTTTCATCAACATAAAGCTTTTTAACGATATTCTCAAACGTGTAGTTGTATACCGTTTCACCTTCAATGCCAGTAATTTGATGATGCTCTAAAATTTGTTTGATTCGCAAGCTTGCTTCTTTTTCAGCCAATGCTTGCTGCTTGGCAGCATTCAACGCCTGGTCTTTGCGTTGTTTTTCTAATTTAGTAGCACTCACACTGTCTTTTACTTGCTCTTCAATGCTAGTTTCTACCTTCACTCCACTGCGTTTTTGCTTATTTTTTTTGCGCTTGTCTGTATTTGCCTGACGCGCTTTTTGTTTGGTTGTTAAACCTGCTTTAAGTAGTTGTTCCTGTAAAGATGCCATAACTCAATTCTTCAATGTGACATAATGCTGTCGATATAATATCAAGGATTGTTATTGCGCAACAACCTCCAAAACACGAGAAAAAAGAAAAGCAGCGTAATGCTGCTTTTCTACTAGGCTAAATGACACGATTTACACAATGCCATATTGTTTTAGTGGCAATTCTCGATAGCGTTTACCTGTTGCTTGATAAATGGCATTACAGATCGCTGGTGCTACCGGCGGCACACCGGGTTCGCCAACACCACCCGGAGGCGCATCACTTGCAACGATGCTTACCTCTGTGGGTGGAATCTCATGCATTCTTGCCATCGCATAACCATCAAAATTGCTTTGCTCAATCACGCCTTTTTTAGCAGTAATTTCACCGTAGAATGCCAATGAGATACCGAATACCGCGGCTCCTTCCATTTGTGCTCTAATTCGCTCAGGGTTTACCGCGGTACCGCAATCGACATTCATCCAAATATGTTCGAGTTTTATCTTACCCCCTGCATTGGCCGACACTTCAACAACACAGGCAACATAGCTGGCAAAGCTACGATGTACTGCAATGCCCAATCCATGACCTTTAGGTAACTCACGCCCCCAGTTCGCCATTTCCCCAACGTTTTTAACTACGCGTTTTAATCGCGCCGTATCGATAGGGTACTCAGATAGGCTTTCACCATAGTTGCCATACTTGGCTTTTTCTTTATTAGGATCAATGTGTCTATCTTCTCCGAGTAACGACAATAAGTACTGTTGACTATCTACTCCTGCATTCACCGCCAATTCATCTGCAAATGAACAAACCGCAAATGCCTGATTGATATTTGTTACAGATCGCATCCAACCGATGCGTGTATGCGCAGTGGCTTTACCTGCACTACAACGAATATTGGCAATATCATAAGGCATATCGACTAAGCCCAAATCGCCTTCAAATCCAATTAAGTCAGCGCCTTTGCTAAAAGTGGAACTAATTGTTGGCGCAGCAGCGACATGATGCCATGCCGTAACCTTGTTTTGTTGATCAATACCTGCCGTTAATGTTTGGTAACTAACCGCATGGTAGTAACCATTTTGAATTTCATCCTCACGTGTCCACACAACCTTAATGGGTAAATTGAGTTGCTTAGACAGGACGGCCGCTTCAACAACAAAATCAGGTTTAGATTTACGGCCGAAACCACCGCCTAACAAGGTGACATTTACCTTTACTTTCTCGGGTTCAAGCCCAAGGAATTGCGCCACATTACCTTGCGCCGACTGTGGCGTTTGGGTAGATGCCCAAATCTCAACCATTCCGTCATGAAAGTGTGCGGCTGCGGCTGGGGCTTCCATAGGTGCATGAATAAGTTCAGGTACGTAATAACTCGCAGAGAGCGTGTTTGAAGCACTTGCCAGCGCTGTGTCAACATCCCCTTTGTCACGCAACACTGCAGTAGGACTTTTACAGCTGTTTTTTAGCGACTCTTTATACACATCACTGTCGTAAGAAGCATGTGCGCTTTCTTGCCACTCGATTTCCAGTGCCTCGCGCCCTTTTAAGGCAGCCCACATGTTGTCAGCAATTACTGCCACACCGCCTAACGGTTTAAACAGCACAGGCTCTTCTACGTCAGCAAGTTTAATAACATCCACAACCCCTTTAACTTTCAAAGCGTTAGTTGCATCAAAAGACTTCACCTTGCTCGCTAATACTGGCGGGCGTGCAATCACTGCTGTTTTCATATTGGGTAACTGCACATCAATGCCGAACGTGGTGTTCCCGGTAGCGATGTCTTTACCATCAACCAGTGCAATGTTGTCTTTACCAATAAACTTGAAGTCTTTCTTGGCCTTTAGCTCCAGTGTATTCGAATCAGGAACGGGAAGCGTACTGGCGATCGCGACCAGTTCACCATACGTTAATTTTTCACCTGAATTACGACGGTAGATGGCATTATTTTTAGCGTATACCTCTGATAATGGTACTTGCCATTGTTGCGCAGCAGCTTGTTCTAGCATGGTACGGGCAATTGCGCCGGCTTCCCGTAAAGGTTGATAAAAATTACGTACTGAGCGAGAACCATCGGTATTTTGGCTACCAAACTTTTTATCACCTAGTCCTTGAATCACAGCCACTTGTTCCCAGTCTGCTTCTAACTCATCAGCGACTATCATCGGGATACTGGTACGGATCCCTTGCCCCATTTCAGAGCGATGAACAATCACGCTGACAATGTTGTCTACACCAATTTGAACATAGACGCTTGGCGAAAAAACAGTAGACTCAGTTACCCTCGCTAATGCTTTAGGTATCCCAAGAACAGACGAAAATTGCACACCTAACACAAATGCACTTGAACTTATGCCCAATCCTTTTAGAAAGCCTCGACGGCTCACATTTTCAATTTGCTTCATCGTTATACTCCCTTAACTTCTGTCGCTAATTCATCTGCCAAATCCGCAGCCATGTGTATCGCCTGACGAATGCGAGTGTAAGTGCCACATCGACAAATATTGCCACTCATCGCGGTATCAATTTGCTCATCCGTTGGTTTAGGATGTTGCTTAAGCAGCGCGGCAGCTGACATCATTTGCCCAGACTGACAGTAGCCACATTGCGGTACATTTAACGCTTGCCATGCCTGCTGAACCGCGTGGTCGCCTTGCTCTGAAAGCCCTTCTATAGTGGTAATCGCTTTATCTGCAACAGCGGCCACAGGAATACTACAAGAGCGTAGAGGTTGGCCATCCACGTGAACCGTACACGCGCCGCACAACCCTTTGCCACAACCATATTTGGTTCCTGTATACTGCAAAATATCTCTCAATACCCATAGCAAGGGCATTTGGTCATCCTCGTCAAACTGATGTTTTTTACCGTTTACTTGTAACGTGATCATTGCTCGATTCCTTCAACTTGATTGTTTTTCGCAAAGAATTGCGAACTTTTTTATTGTTGCAGACAACTTGATTGCATTAGTGCTAATTGTTCCGGTGTGTCTAAGTCACAAAACGCCTGCCACAGCGCAAAATGCTTCACCGAGTTTTTATTATTATTGATTACAACTTTTGCTCCTTGATCACCCGACAACTGCATGAGTTCTTCAAATTGCCTATTTGGGAAGATCACGGGGGGGCCAATGTTGTTATTTGTGTCATCTTGGGCGATGAAGATATTTGTCATATCGTGGCGCCATGCTTCATTTATCGCCTGAAGGTGCTGTCCAGTTAATCGCCATTGATCGACTAGCACTATCATCACTCCGGCATATGATTGATGTTGCTGTTGAATATGACTAACCGCACACGCAATTGAATTCCCAATGCCCTGCTGCCAATGCTCATTGACGATCAGGTTTATTGGCAAATTGGTTAGCAACGGTGAAATATTATTGGCATTGCACCCTAACACGCAATAAACATCCGACTGCAATTCTAGTGCGAGTTCGCATTGGCGAACAACTAACGGTTTTCCTTCATATTCTACCAATTGCTTAGGTTGCCCTAGACGCGTAGACGCCCCAGCTGCAAGCACAACAATGGCTAACTTAGCCAAACTCAACTTCTCCATGACAACGGCTAACGATCAATTCCGAATTTTTCTCTACGCTTTTGGCGAAGTACGCTTGAATTTCAGCACATATTGACAAAGCGATCGCTTCAGGACCTCGTCCACCAATATTTAGCCCAATAGGACCATGAATTTTTTCAATTTGGTTAGCAGGAATACACTGTCTTTCCAGTAATTTATCCCGACGTGTTTTAGGCCCTAACAGGCCGATATAGTCAACATTCTCATTGAGCACTGTGGACAGTAGCAGCCCATCTCGCTCTAAGCTGTGGGTCATAATGACAACACCATTAGCTTTCATGAACAATGACGCCATTTCTGCCGTTGATTTCATCAACACTTTGTTTTGGCATGAGTTAAAAGCATGACGACGTAGAGCTACTTTGCGATGATCAATAATCGACACAGTCCATCCTAGTAATTTCATCATCGCAACGAGTGGCTCTGCATCAGGACCAGCACCGCAAATAACAATATGCAAAGATGGTTCAATCGACAGTTGAAATTGTTCATATGGAAATGTGGCAGCACCAACAGATGATGGGCGAGATTCCTGAGATTCATTTACAAAACTTGCACAGGCAGTTTGCTTGTCACCAACGGAAAACTGATATTGCCCGCTCTGTCCATTTTTGACGGCATCAATTACCTTATCGAAAGACAAATAAGCGTTTTGCTGATTTAGCGGCAGCAATGCGATATCCAAAGAACCATCACAACCCAGTCCTAGCCCCCATAATGATTCATCGTCGCTCTGCAGATTGTAACTCAGCCTCTTGACTTGGTTCCCCTGCATCACTGACTGAGCGTGCAAACAAATGTCCTCTTCTAGACATCCTCCACTCAATAATCCGGTACTTTTTCCAGCACTATCAACTAACATCATAGCGCCAGCTTTGTGATAAGTTGAACCTTGGGTATCAACAATCACCGCCAGCACAAAAGCATTGTGGGTATTAAAAACGTTTGAAAAGGATGACCATTGCTGTTGCATATTAGTGCCAGTTGTCCATTAATTTAGCTAACGTTGTCCAGGGAAGCCTCGCACATTGCAAACGTATGGGATAGGCGTGTACGCTGGATAAAGCTTTCATTTCTGAATCGACCGAGTCTTCGAACAGCGCATTATTTGAATTATCTACATTAAGGTAATTAAGCGATATTTGTATAATATCTTGCACTTGTTGCCGTGTTTTTCCGGGTATTAGTTGACACATGATAGAAGCGGACGCCCGGCAAATTGCACAACTTTCGCCTGCAAATCCAAGTGCTTCAAAACAACTATCAGAAAGTTTAGCGTTAACAAAAACCTCATCACCACATGCCCCATTTTCGCCTTCTGCAAAATGGGTAAAGTCACCCTTTAATTCATATCCTGTTGGAGATTTATGATGTGCCAACAGCAATGCTTGATACAAATCTTCAGCCACTATGTTCCTCCCAATTGCTACTCAACAGTTCTTTAACATACCTGAGCAGCAAAGCGATTAAGTCAAAGTATTATGTGCATTTGCCAGCGCGCTCACTAACCTGTCAACATCATCGTGGGTGTTATACATCCCTATCGAAGCACGAACACTAGATTTGACCCCCAGCGCTTGATGTAAAGGTTGTGTACAATGATGTCCTGCCCTAACTGCGATATTTTCACTATCTAAGATAGACGCAACATCATGACTATGCACATTTTTTAATGTAAATGAATGCACTAAACGCGCGGGTTTGTCGATAGGCTTTTCGTTATTTGGTAGTAAATAGTCGATAAATGGCAATTCTTCGAGCGCATGCTGTAAATAATCATTCAACTTGCTGGTGTATAGATGTAATTTTCGCCATGAGATAAATTCCAAATAATCAATTGCTTCTACCATGCCAACAATAGCAGCAATGTGATGACTTCCAGCTTCAAATTTTAATGGCCCGTCGATGAATTCGCTTTTTTCCGTTGTTACTTTTTGAACAATGCCACCACCGAGTATAAAAGGTAAAGCCTCATGCTGAACACTGTGTTTAGCATAAAGCACGCCAATACCAGTAGGCCCGTATAGCTTGTGCGCGGAAAAAGCATAGAAATCACAACCAATATCAAGCACATCCACATCGCAATGAACGATTCCTTGCGCCCCATCAACAATTGACAAAATTCCACGCTTGCTCGCCATTTGGCAAATTTCTTTTATCGGATTGACAACACCAAGTACATTTGAAACATGTGTTATTGCAACCAATACCGTATTTTCATCCATCAGTTCAGCACAGGCTTGCACATCAATTTCTCCCTCTGAGGTGATTGGTATCACGCGTAGTTCACAACCGTACTCTGCACACAGAGCCTGCCATGGTAAAAAGTTGGCGTGGTGCTCTGCTTGCGACACAAGAATATTCGCTTGCTGATGCATCCGTGGCCTTACAAATGAGTGTGCAACAAGGTTAATAGCTTCTGTAGTTCCCGCAGTAAAAATGATTTCTTGGGAAGAACTGGCATTGAGAAAGCTTGAAAGAAGTGAACGTGCATCTTCAACAATTTGTGTTGCTTTTGCGCTCAGCCGATACAAACCACGATGACTGTTGGCATGTTGATAACATTGATAATGATACATGGCATCAGCCACACTTTTGGGCAAGAACGTGGTAGCGGCATTATCTAAATAACAAATGAATGGTTGCGCATGGGACGAGAAAATTGGGAAATCTTGCTTCCATGGACTTGTATAAGACATAAGTAGGGATTGTCGGTTTATAATCCCAATACGCTAACAGGACAATTAAACGTCAACAACCTGTTAAATGTAACGATTAATGACGAAATTAACCGAATCTATGGCTATCACGACCATGAACCCAATCACAAAGAAAAACAGACGGTTGTGTATATTAAGCAAACAACTTTTCGAATGAGCGCACAGTGCTTTAACTTTCTTTAAAGCAAGCGACTTATTTCACTAAGCGCATTGGTACTTTGTCAGTATCGCTCTTAGCCTCTGTTTCCGATTCTACTGCATCAGAAGACAAATTGACTTGACGTGTAATTGATTGACCATTTTGAAAACGGTGATAAGAAAATCCATCCAGCTCTAAATGTTCTGCAAACGCCTTGAAGGTTTCAAAGTCTTCTCGAGTGATGTTTTCATCATCTTTATTTAGTAACCCATCTATATACATTTGATCACCATTTATGTTGCAGTTGGCGATGGCTGTATATGGCTTTCCATATTGGTCGACTTTTAGTGCTCTAACAGTCTTTAGCTCAAATACCCATTCTCCGATCTGGACATAGCGCGAGTTGTGATTTTTCATTATGTAATACTGGCTTAGGTTATTTGTTATTGGGGGCTAGCGATAGCTCAAATAAAAAATGTATATCTACTAAATTGAGCAAAAACAACTAACAACATATTTATCGCTTTACGAACTTTCATATATTGGCCTGAAAGTCGAAAACACAAGCGTATTATTTCACTGGAATAAATTGCGCTCGACGAACACAGTAAATCACCATCTAAGAAACTGGTTCTAATGCACATGATGCCAATTGGCTTAAAGATCTCAGTCAATTGGTATAAATGACCACAAACCTTTCATTTTCCAAGCGGTACGTATTATTGCATTCTCAATCAAGATTCACTAACAGTTTCTAATTAATTTTCGATTAATCAATATTAACAACACATTAGCGCTATATCTGTTGTAACATTCATTTTTTTGGTCATCAATTGTTAACATTGTGCATTTAATGTAACCTCTATTTAATCTGCCATAAACTTGCTAAAGCCATGAATATAACCAAGCAAATTATTCTCGGTATTTTTCTCACGCTTATTTTAGCGTTCTCCGTATTTATTACATGGGTATACAGTCGAATAGATAGCTCCTTACCACAACTCGATGGGCAAAAATCAATTTACGGGTTGTCGGCTTCAGTTACTGTCAATCGTGATAAACAAGGCATTCCAACAATTATTGCTAAGGATCGCATCGATCTAGCCGTAGCAACCGGATTTATTCATGCCCAAGAGCGTTTTTTTCAAATGGATTTATTGCGCCGAAATTCTGCTGGAGAATTATCAAGCCTGTTTGGCCAAATCGCCCTTGATTATGACACAGAGATTAGACAGCACCGCTTTAGGGAACGCGCTCAATCAATTTTCAATAACTTGCCCGACGTACAAAAAACGATTTTGAAAGCTTACACGCAAGGTGTTAACGAAGGGTTGAATCATTTATACGCCAAACCATTTGAATATTACCTATTGCAGCAAGAGCCTGTTGAATGGCAAGAAGTCGATACAATTTTAACGGTATTAAGCATGTACATTGATCTGCAATATTCTGATGGTGAACGAGAGCGTACGCTTGGCTTGTTGCAATCGACCCTCAGTAAGCAAGCGTATCATTTTCTTAATCCCATGGGGAGCCAATGGGATGCCGCTATAGACCATACAGAATTCTCTGCATCACCTTTGCCTTCAATGCCATGGCCCTCTGCATCAGCCAGTCTCGCAAATATAAGTGCCGAAACTAAAGTAAATAGCACTAGTATTAAGGATCGCCATTATTCTCCTGGTTCAAATAATTGGGCGGTGTCTGGCAATATTAGCCAAACGGGCAGTGCCATCGTCGCAAATGACATGCATTTAGGCATTAGAGTACCCAACACGTGGTTTAGAGCATCTTTTGAGTATCAACAAGACGATATGCCGATTAAAGTTACAGGTGCCACGCTTCCGGGTACACCGATAGTTGTGGTGGGCAGCAATGGTCATATTGCATGGGGCTTTACCAATAGCTATGGTGACTGGAGTGACGTTATCACACTAGAAACAAATGAAGATGGTAGCCAGTATTTGACACCCGATGGATTTGAACCTTTCATTCCGCGAGAACAAATCATCGCGGTTAAAGGTGCGCCTTCAGTCAAAATTACAACCTATGATACCCGCTGGGGTCCGGTTATAGGTACTGACCACCAAGGCAACAAAATGGCCTACCGCTGGGTCGCCCATGACCTAAATGCTGTCAACCTCACTCATATGCAACTAGAAACCACTCAAGGTGTTGATGAAGCCATTGAAATTGCAGCAATGGCAGGTATTCCATCACAAAACTTCATGGTAGGTGATAAACAAGGCAATATTGGTTGGACAATTATGGGGCCAATGCCTAAAAAAACAGACGGCTTGGGTGAAGTGCCGACATCATGGGCCGATGGTAGTAATGGATGGCTAGGATATTACGAGCCAAGCGAATACCCCAAATTAATCAACCCTGCTCAAGATCGTCTTTGGACCGCTAATTCGCGTGTTATTGGTGGCGAGATGTATGACAAGATTGGCAATGGTGGCTACGCACTAGGTGCACGTGCCCAACAAATTAAAAAGCGTTTGTTTGCTAAAGAACAGTTCAATGAACAAGCGCTATTGGCCATAGCTCTCGATGATGAAGCGATCTTTTTAACACGTTGGCAAAAGATACTATTGGAGCAAGTTTTAACACCTGAAAATCTGAAGAAACATCCAAAATGGCAACAAGCGCTTGAATTTGTTAAGCAAAAACCTTTGTTTGCCAGTGTAGATTCAGTTGGTTATCGCCTTGTCAGTCAATTTCGTATTGAAACCCGAGCGTTAGTCTTTGAGCCATTAGAAACACAGTTGTCACAGTTGGATGAAAACTTTTCACTTCACAGTATTCGCCATCAGTTGGAAACCCCCTTATGGCAATTAGTCAGTGAGCAACCCGACAACTACCTACTTAAGCAGCAAGAAAGCTGGCAGGCATTACTTGAGCTTGCGTTAACGAACACGATAAGTGAACTAACGGATGGCCAACCCTTATCAAGCGCAACATGGGGACAAGAAAACACCAGTAACATAAAACATCCACTCAGTGCCGCCGTACCATTGTTGGGCAACTGGTTAGATATGCCTAATACGCCTCTAGCAGGCGACACATATATGCCTAGGGTTCAGGGCAAAGCATTTGGTGCGTCAGAACGTATGGTTGTATCTCCCGGGTATGAGTCACAAGGTATATTTCATATGCCAACCAGTCAATCAGGCCATCCATGGAGTCCTTATTACCGCATAGGACATGAAGATTGGGAGCAAGGTAAGCCATCACCATTTTTACCGGGGGAAACCCAATATACTCTAACCTTGCATAGCTATTAGTCTCACTATGAACAAACTAAGAAAACAACAACGATAATTAAGGACGAATTGTGGAAGTATTAATTTTATGTTTATTTGCCGCTGCACTATTACCCTATTTAGCCAAGCTTCCCGTAGCAGTCGCTATGAGCAAACAGGGAGGTTACGATAATGAACATCCCCGCGAACAGCAATCAAAGCTAACAGGCTATGGCGCAAGAGCATTAGCTGCGCATCAAAATGCGTTTGAATCGTTGCTGATTTTTGCTATTGCAGTGCTATGTGCCATCACTACACACACTACGGGAGAGTTTATTCAGCAACTCGCTATGATTCACGTTGGCGCGCGCATCACATATCATTTGTTATATCTATATAACTTGAGCACACTTCGGTCACTAGTATGGTTTGTTGCCACATGCAGTTCATTCGTGATGTTATATCAATGCATTCCATAACAATGCAGCAGACATTTTTCATTATCCATTTCCCTAAATTGTTCGCTTATTCAATTTAGGGCATAAACAGGCGTAAATTTGCATAGATAAAAAGGTTGAACAATCGCGCTACGCTCGCTACAGTAGAACCATGAAACGAAATACACGCATTCTTTTTACCCTATTTTTTATTTTCCCGGATTCGTAGGGAGGGTATTGTCGTTTCAACGTTAATAAGACAAAACCTCCACTTAGGAGGTTTTTTTATACTTGCGTATTGGCACGAATTACACGTGGTTGCGCAAGTACATTTAAAGTGTATTAACTTAATATTGAGCAACAGGAGCCGTTTGTGAACGACGAATTAGACTTGAACAAAATCAGAGAACAAATCACCCAGTTAGATCAAGATCTACTCGCCCTATTTGCCAAACGCCGTTCACTGACGTTGCAGGTAGCTAAGAGCAAAGCGCATATTGTTCGCCCAGTCCGTGACCAACAGCGGGAACAAGAACTTCTCATTAGACTCATCAAGCATGGCAAAGAGCTTGGTTTAGATGCTCATTACGTGACCAGTGTTTTCCAAACCATTATCGAAGATTCGGTATTAAATCAGCAAGCTTACTTACAAACATTGGCCAATCCTAACATTGAAATGCCAACAGTCAGTGTTGCCTTTTTAGGTGATAAAGGCTCGTACAGTTATTTAGCCAGCCACCGCTATTTTTCGCGACGCGCAGAAAACATTATTGAGTATGGCTGTCAGACCTTTGCCGACATCATGCAACAAGTTGAATCAGGACATGTTGACTACGGCATGCTGCCTATTGAAAACACGAGTTCAGGCTCAATCAATCAAGTTTACGATTTACTGCAACACACAAATCTGTCGATTGTGGGTGAAATAACTCAACCAATTGAGCACTGCTTGCTCACCGCAGTAAATACTCGACTGGAAAACATTAAAACCATTTATGCGCATGGCCAACCGTTCACCCAATGCAGCAATTTCTTGGATAAACAGCAAGGTATTAGGATTGAATACTGTGATAGCACTGCTGATGCTATGGCACAAGCCTATGAGTTGCAAGATGACACAGTTGCGGTAATTGGTAGTGAAGAAGGCGGCAAATTGTATAATCTTCACCCGCTCGAAAAATCCATCGCTAACCAATCTGAAAACCACAGTCGTTTTATTTTAGTTGCACGTAAGCCTATTGATGTTGCAGAACAAATTCCAGCCAAAACCGCCATCATATTAGCCACTGGCCAAAAACCAGGTGCTTTAGTTGAATGCTTGCTGGTGTTAAAAGATAAAGGTATCAACATGTGCAAGCTTGAATCGCGCCCAATACAAGGCAGACCGTGGGAAGAAATGTTTTACCTTGACGTTGAAGCCAACCTTAAGACCCTTACCTTGCAGGAAGCGATAACAGAGTTAACATCGCTTACAAATTTCATCAAGGTATTAGGTTGCTACCCTATCGAACATATCAGCCCGACTAGCGTTCCGAGCAGTGCCCTAGCGCAATAACCTCGGGTGCGAAAAGACGTTAAAAAGGCTTCACCGGGTGAAGCCTTTTTAATTTTCTAAAGAAATACGATTTTTCAGTTTGCGCCTTGTAACTCGCAAGCTAATCGCCACACAAGCGAGCATTATCATAGTGGGTACTGCAGCGAATAGGATCATTGATAGTAATTCAAACGCTGATATGGCGGTAAGCACTACAAAAAACAGCGATGGCACTAATACCCAAAACGGATGTTCGCTCACGCATATGCGAAACCCTCTGTGCATTACCAGTAACATCGCAATCGTAGTTACAACCGCAAATACTGCCGTTACAAGTCCTTCATAATATTGATGCACAAATATCACATGGTCATGTAATACCTCAGGTACCGGCATTTGCGCACCTACACTAACCAACCAGACAAACGAACCCGCTATCATACAGCCAAAGTTAAATGACCATAATTTCTTATTTACTGAAAACATCGGTTTATTCATATTATTCTTTTTATTGTTATTGTTATTGTTATTGTTGTTCTATTTTATTGCCCCAACTCTTATACCTCATGTATAAAGTTTGAGCAAGACGTTCAACTTTTAAACAACGCATACTAATTTTATAGATAGGTTTTGATTTAGCAGCGCAAAAGCTTACACTGATATCAATTTGTTTACGGTTTAACAACTTAGAGATAGTCATGAAATATTTATCAGCCATCGCGATTGTTATATTACTCCTTTGTGGCGGTGCCATGTGGTTCTTAGCGAGCGGATCTATCAATGCGTTCATCAAAAACCAAATTGAGACGCAAGGTTCTTCCGTTTTAGCAGTACCAGTTAAAGTTGCAGCTGTTGATATCAGGCTATCCCAAGCCGCTGGTACAATTGAGCAAGTGACGATTGATAATGTTGCAGGTTTTTCTACTAAAAAACTATATCAATTAGATCACATAACCTTAGACATCAACTTAAAAAGCCTGAAAGAATCACCGTTGGTTGTTGACGCAATAAATGTGGATGGTTCTTTACTGAACATTGAAGTAGACAGTGATGGCCGTTCAAATATTCAAGTACTTAAAAAACAAATCAACTTACCAGAAGCTTCACCGAATGAAAAAGAAGTAGAGGTCGATGAAACAAAAGACCGCAAAATCAAGATAACTCAGCTATCATTAACCAATATTAACGCTCAACTTGATCTGTCAGCATTGGGTGGCGATGTACATCAAATAACGTTACCACGCATCGCGCTTAGCAATATTGGAGGCGATAATGGTGTACCCACATCAAAATTAGGGCAGGTCATATTGGGTCAATTAGTTGATAAAATTTGGCAAGAAACCAAAGCGATTCAGTCAAAAAAATTAGAAGATAAACTGAAAAATAAGTTACAAGATAAAGTTAGCGATAAATTGAAATCACTTATCCAATAATTACAACACCAAATCATCACTATTGGATAATAGGGAAACACAGGGTAAAGCCATGTTAAAAGCACAAAAATCACTCCTTGCAGTATGCCTAAGCACTGCACTTTGCTGCAATGCTTCAGCTATAGCGGGCGAATTCGAAATCACGCCAATGTTTGGCCAGATGTTTAGTTCAGATATGCAAGGTGTCAGTAGTGACAATACCTTATCGGTAGATAATGCTGCGCACTTTGGATTAGGCATTGCTTGGCAAGAATCCCCCAATGGTCAAGGACAAATTCTCATTAACCGCGTGTCACACGACTTTACCAGTGATTTTGATAATCAAGAATATGACATCGACATAACTTACGCACATTTCAATGGCGTTGCCTTGTTTAGACAACAAAATTACATCACGACTTTTTCAATTGGTCTTGGTGGCGCACTCATTGAAGGGAATGGCGAAGAACTCTACCTATCTGCCACAGCAGCGTTTGGTACACGTTACGAAGTGTCTGACAACTTTGCCATTGTCACAGAAATTAGAGGCTACGCGACGTTAGTTGACGATGAAGACGAACTATTCTGTGAGGACAGCGTTTGCGTTGCACATTTTGAAGACAGTATGTTTTTAGAAGCCGCGGTGTCTGTTGGTATTGCCATCAAGTTTTAGTACGGCTTATTCCTAAGCATATTCTGTCATAAAGCCTCATCACTGTGGCTAGCCAAACGCGCTTTTATCGTTTCATTGATAAAAGCGTATTGGGTTTTGTACCTACAAACGTTTAACAATTGCCAATATATTCTTCCCCAATCAATTCATCTACAGGAATGCCAAAACTTTATCAAGGAATCAAACTCACTTTCCATTAATTACATAGACTCACCGCTTAAACAATCAAATCCCGAAAAAATAAAGAAGGTTGTATGGTGTACTGAATCCTTGCTCAACTGAATAATGCATACTTCATATACCGTCGCTTTGGTGATTTTTATAAACGCAGCGACTGCTGCTTTCAGTGCTGTAACCTGCTCACTGTCTCCCATTGTTAGGCAGTCAAAACAGCAGCCTGATCCAGTTACAATCTGAAAAACTAACTCTATACCTTTTGTTCATGGTGAAAGGTCTGGTTCAACATCAATTTTATATTCGCCAATAGGCAAAGTGTTTCTTTCCTATTTATCCACTCCACAAGCACATCAGATACGAATCTAGGCGAAGATGAGCAACAATTAGATTTGGGTTGAAAATGTCATTGATGTTCGATATCTATATATTTACGTTTACATTTAAAGTAACGAAAATATTTGAATTTCAGATTGAATTAAATAATAAAGTGAAGGATATATTCCATGTTAAGAACTACGTTGTTATTTATCGGAGTCCTCTCATTGGCACTTATTACTTGGAATTTTATCGAAGATGATAAATTAGATCCTAACCTTTATTCAAATACACGAGCCAACAACAACAACAACAACAACAACAACAACAACAACAACAACAACAACAACAACAACAACAACAACAACAACAACAACAACAACAACCCTCACGAGTCATCGAAAATAATGGCACAAATAAACACGGCCTTAATTTCCAAAGACACCGCCACGAAACTCAACGCCAGCAATGAAATATCGAAACCCAGTTTAGAATCAAAAACTAATCAGTTAACTTTACTCAAAGAAAATTCTATCGAGCGTAATGATCCGTATTTTTTGTATGGCGAAATATATTATGAGAAAGAACATAACTCAGATGGAACAGTTTCATTCCGCGAAATAAATATCAATACCTTTACAGATGAAGCTTATGAAATAAATGAAACGCTGTTTTATGATGAATTGAATACACTTAACGAAAATGAAACTGGCACCTTTGGGAATTACAGTAGTGAAAATGAAGAGTATGTGAGAGATGCAATTCTCTCCCTTTCTCCAAACGAATCTGCTTCAACTGACCTTATTGTATGCCGTTCTTTAAAATGCATGGCAATTGTGAGCCATGTTGGCAAAGATTTTAATATATCCGCATTAGTTAAAAAATTTAACCAACTTCCAAGTGCAAAAAATATCAACTGCGACCACGACAGGAAAATTACACATAATAATCAGCACCTTATTACCATAAAATGCGAATAGATTGACACTATATGAAATTTTAAATAAAAAAGACCAAGTTCTCGCAGAGCACTATTGTCTATTGATTTTGATTCAAGAGTTAAGCACAATGCGTTTAGTGGTTGATTTCATAACACTCTCCAATTTAGTGGTGGAAAAGTGTCAACCTTATTTAGGACGGGTCAAATTAAACATACAAAAAAGCCTGTAATAAATTTCCGCTTTAATTTCGATAGCCCTCTCAAACCCTAGTTCACAACAATTCCCTACAAAAAAACAATATTTTTTCTTCAATCACAACTTGAACATTGTCACACAAGCACGACAATCACAAACCGCTAACAAGGCATTTACATCCGTTAGCAATTTAGTTTATTGTTTAATCAACAAGGAAAAGGAACAAAGTTATGCTTAGTAAAAAAGCACTTTTGGGATTGCTATTGACAAGTTCAGTGGCGTTTGGCGTTTATGCGGCGTGTGGTGATAGCGTTTGCGGAGATAAAAATGGTGAATGGACGTGTACAGCGGAAACCCCACAAGGATTGGTAGATTGTACAGCATCTAACCCTTGTACAATTAGGTGCCCGTAACTGATTAAGCTATTGAGGTGGTGTGAAAATTTCACCACCTCTCAAAATAAGGAAATTAAAATGCCAATAAAATCGATAATATTAATAACTAAAATTGCGCTATTATCTAGCATTTCTATAGGGAATAGCTCGCTCGCAAAAAGTAACTCAGTTGAAATATTGCCAGAAAACCAGTGGCTAGCAGAAACCCTTGTAGATCCGAACGAGCATTGGTTGCTCGCTGAGCCTCGCAGATATGATACGCTTGAGCAGTTTTTTTTAACTAATAACTGTAAACTAGTATTTGTACGAGCCTATATTTACGATACTGATAAGCAACATTGGTTATCTTATGACGAAGCGGTTAAATCGTTCCCTGAAATGGCAAAAATCCTTACCACGCAAAGTTGCGATATCAAAATAACAAATGATGAACTCAGTGAGCTACTGCAATTGGATTTACCAAAGAAGAAAGGGCCTATCATGCTGTATTTTGACGTTTCACATAGTAACGATGGCACTTGGGTAATATTTAACGAAGATCAAAAAACACGCTTCCTCGCAATGCGACGTTTAGCATCAACGTTTAACGACATGCCCAGATACCTAGTACGTACCCCTAGAATAGGCTTTAAAGCACAACAGTTTTAGTAGAAACAAGGAATTGAGATTAATGCCCGCCACTATTACATTAAAAAATTTATTCGCTAATCCTAAGACTCAAGTCATATGCACAGCACTAACTGCTTGGATATTTTCTTGTGTTTCTTACGCAACGGAAGTATTACCACAAAACCAATGGCGCGCAGAAACTCGTGTAAATTCAGCTGAAAATTGGCGCATAGCAAGCCCAAAGCGATTTGATATCGTTGAAAACTTTTTCCTTAAGCATGATTGTTCATTTGTCATGGTACGTGCTTATATTTATGACTCGAAAAAACAACACTGGCTCACATATGATGAAGCGATAAGTGCCTTCCCTGAAATGAAAGAGATATTAACCACGCAAAGCTGTGACATACCTATAAATAATGAGCAGCTAACTGAAATTCTTCAGCTGGAACTGCCCCAAAAGCCAGGCTATATCATGCTATATTTTGATTTTAACCATAGCCACAAAGATGGAACTTGGACTATTTTCAACGAAGGCCAAAAGAAGCGTTATTTAGCAATGCGCAGTTTGGCAGCAACTTTTAACGAAATTCCTCGTTATCTCGTTCGAACACCAGATATTGGTTTTAAGCCACAAAAGTTTTAGTATCTAATTGCAAGCTAACAATATAAGGACGTTATGTTACAAATCCCCTCTTCTGATACATGGTTTCAACGCTACCGACCCATCTTAGTTGGCGGTATCTTAGTGTTGGTGCTAATAATTGGTACTTGGCTCGCGTGGCAAGCACTGGCAAAGCCTTCTACATCACCTATTAAACTGGCAACAGTTAATACCGGTGATGTAGTCGACAAAATAGTGGGTTATGGCCGGCTTAAACCACGCAGCAACACCAGCATAATCGCCCAGTCTTCAGGTCGCATAAGCGCCATCCACTATTATCCTGGTGCAAAGATTACCAGTGGCACGATACTCTTTGAAATGCAAAATCCAGAGCTTGAACGCAAAAAGCAGGAAGCGGAACTTGAGCTGTTAAAAGCCAAGGCGACGTATGAATCAGCAACAGCAAAACTGCAACGGGAAGCATTATCTCTGACCAATGATATCGACATGGCGCAAAGTGACATTCGATTCGCAGAAAAAGAAATGAGCACGCTAACTAAGCTGTATAACCAACAGTTACTGAGTGAGCTTGACTATTTGCGGGCGCAAACCCGTTTAGAGCAGTCAAAGTTAACATTGAATCTTGCCAAGCGCAGTCAAGCTTCCTTTTTGCAATCACAAGCTGCAGAAAAAAAAGCGATTCAATATAACTTACAGGCAGCTGAACAGGCGTTGGCATTGGTTAATTATGACATTGAGCAATTACATATTACCACTGAACAAAACGGGGTATTACGCGACGTTAGTGAGAACGTTGCAATAGGTAAGCCTATTTCTAAGGGCGAGGTGTTGGCCGTTTTAACCGATCCCAATAGTCTCTATGCAGAGTTTTCGGTCGCCGCAACTGAAGCTAATCGTATTAACATTGGTGATACTGTTTCCGTTGATGTAAGAGGCCAACATGTCGCTGGGAAAGTACTGAGAATACACCCATTGGTAGAAGCGAATCAGGTCAGAGTGGAAGCAACAATCGAACAGACACTCCCTTCAAATGCGCGAGAAAATCTAGACATTTCTGCCAACATCATCGTAGCCAAAGCTCACAATAGCATTCGAGTTCAGCCGCCATCATTTATTGCTCGCAGTAACAGCAGCTACGTAGTAACAGTAAAAAATGGTAACGAAACAGAGCAACGCACAATACAAATTGGCGTATTAGCTAAAGATAATATGGAAGTGATTTCCGGACTTTCTATTGGTGACAAAATTCTGCTCGAAACGCCAAAAAGCACAGCCCAAACAAATTAACAATACCAATATGTTTCACTTTCCCGCGACAGGAGTTACTTATGGAAAGCCTTATTCAACTAAATAACATCAGCAAAGCATTTCCTCAGGGAAAATCTCTGCATCGTGTACTTGAAGATATTAACTTAACCGTTAAAGACGGTGAAACAATTGCTATTCTTGGCCCGTCCGGTAGTGGAAAATCGACTTTGCTCTCACTTATTGGCCTATTAGATGACTACAACCAAGGTGAGTATAAACTTAGAGGCCAATCGGTTTCTGACCTAAGCAAACGACAAAAAGGAATTTTACGCAATCAACATATTGGTTGGATATTTCAAAACTTTAACCTTATTGCCAATATGACAGTGCTCGAAAATGTTGTGCAACCAATGCGTTATAACAAAAACATTGCCAACAAAGATTACCAGTTACGTGCAGCAGAAGTGTTAGCCCAAGTAGGTTTAGCAGATAAATTAAATATGAGCCCAAGTCAGCTATCAGGAGGACAGCAACAACGGGTTGCTATTGCGCGCGCTCTGGTCAACAAGCCACAGCTAATTCTCGCTGATGAGCCTACTGGTAATTTAGATTCGGCTACAGGTCAAAACATTATCGAATTGTTACTATCGCTAGCCGAACAAGGCGCAACGGTCATCATTGTCACCCACGACAACAATATCGCCAACCAGTGTAGCCGGCAGATTCGCATTCACGATGGAAGTATTCATCATGACAAGCAATAATCTTTTATTCGACGTCCAATGTGAATGGCGACGCTGGCGCGGTCAATACGCGAAATTAAGCCTATTGTTGTTGGGGTTTGCCCTATTATCAGCGCTACTAGCCATTGCCCTGCGACTTGGTGTGTTACTTTTTGATGAAGCACCACAATGGACCAATACTCAAGCTCATCTGTATACCATAGGTCAACAGCACAAAGACGGCCGACTTGAAGGTGTCAATCGACTTACCATTGATGCTACAGCAGAGCTTGGCGATATAGAAAACGTCAATTGGTTTATTTACAACAAGTATCGACTAGACCTTAACCAAACGCCGTTACCTGAAACAAGTATTTTAACCTTTGATCCTCAAGCCATTGATGCGCTTGGAATTGACTTAGGGATTGAATCACCTGACTTAACACAAGGAGCATGGATCTCAGAACGATTCTGGCGAGAACATCTAAAAAGTGCGCCTAACCTTATCGGGCAATATTTACACAATGACCGTATTCCGAATGGGATAATAATACATGGCATCTTACCAAAACAGCTCAACAAAATAGGCCCTTGGCAACCCGACATTTGGATGCCCGCTTACTATTTGAAGTTTCGTACACCATTTTCTGGTGACATGATGGTTGATCGTTTCTTGCGAGCCGCCCCCTTTTATTTTGGTGTGATTAGTGCGAGCAAGCCGATTTCCCCAGCATATGTTGTCGACAAACTTAACAGTATGGACTTAACCGTTAAAGGCATGTCTATGCGTGGATCAGGTTCTACTTTAACCGTACTAAAAGGAATCAATTTCGATCCGGTTGCTCACAATGGTCTCACCGCTATTTGGCAATTACTTCTATTGTTAATCATAGGCTTAGGTTTAGTATTAACGCTGAACTTTGTTTCTGTTTGTTCAAGTCGCGCCATCATGTTTAATGATGATTTTCGCATATTAAAAATACTCGGTTCGACCAACACTCATTTACTGAAGACCGCTGCAATAACAACAATATTGAAGTTAGTAATAATCATGTTTCTGTCTGGTGGATTCACTTTCGGTATAGCAAGATTTATTTCACAACTCGATAGCTATCAATTACTCGTAGGAAGTCTTCCTTTAAGCATCGCTAGTTCACAACTTTTTTCTGCGTGGGTACTCATCGCATTGATCCTGTTTATTTGCACTATGCTACCGTTCTTAAAGTTACGTAAACAATCCATGTTTAGCCGACTGACCAACACCAGCTTAACTTTTATGCAGCGTTTAACAGGTCAATGCACGCTGGTATTTCAGTTGGCAGTAGCGCTTATCGCTTTGAATGTGACCTTAACCATTGCATATCAACAATGGCTCAATAGTTCAAACAGCACAGTCGCAATGTCTAGTATGCAGTTAGTTAGCAAGCAGAAAAACCAAGGTTTAGCATGGCAACAGGTAGTTAATGGCGAAGTGCCGCAAATATCCAGAAACAACGTTGCTGTTGCAACCGCAAGTTTTGACAACATGCATGCAGAATTACTCGAAGACACCAGACTAAGTCAACCAACTTCGTTTGACTATAATCTTGTCAGTCATAATTATTTTGATGTCCTTGAGATCCCGCTGATCACTATGCCGAAGAATTGGCAATCAGGTATCGTAATTAATAAAGCGGCGGCAGAATTATTAAGTAACAATGAAAACATTAATGGCTTGCTGGGTACTAGTATCACTTATCATTTAACCCAGTCTACCCACCCTATTGTTGGTATTGTTGAAAACGCACCACATCAGGGGAAAAGTAAAAGTGCTAAGCCTACGTTTTATGTACCACTCACCGCTGAACATGCCGTGAATAGACAACAATTTGTCTTTCATTTTGCCGACACTCATCAGCAAAATTCTGTCGTACAAAATCTTCTCACTTGGCTAACCGAACAATCAACTCAAGTGGATGTTTTGCCAGTTAGTTCTATCGAACAGGCGTTAAGTAAACATGACAGGAGTAACCAGCAATTATTGCTCTTTTCAATGTTTGTGGTATGTCTCATTGTAAGCTGCGTATTGGTAAGTTTGTGGTATCAGATTCGTGCTTATATCGCACTCGAAAAGCAACGTTTGGGCGTATTCTTAGCCTTAGGTGCGTCAGATTTTCGCGTTATGATGAACATTATGGCCCACGCAATGCTTGCGTTTGCAATTGCCGCACCTATGACAATGTTTAGTTTTAATTGGCTAATAAATAGGGTGAATGAATCGAGTAAAATTGCGCTCACGTTTCATGCGGAAGTTTTTGCACTAAGCAGTATCACATTGCTATTGATGTTAACACTGTCAGTAATGATTCCCAGCATTCGCTTTACACGTACTCCCATCAGTAAAATATTGCGGTCAGAATGACGAGAAATTTGTATAATTTTGTTATAAACTGAGTTGCATTAATAACAATAATGCAAAAATGTAACGGCTATAAAGTGTTACTAACACAATAACGCTTTATGGCCTGATAATTAAATCTCATGGAAGTAAGAATTTCACGCCCCAAACAATATCAGGACGCAATGCGTAATTATCAACTGTACGCCGATGATAAAAAGCTCATTGAAATAGCGCCGAACTCCACGCAAACTATTAATATTCCAGATTATACAAAGTACCTTCAGGCAAAGATCGACTGGTGTTCGAGTCCCAAATACTATTTGGACACTCAAAAACAACGCACACTTGTCGTGAAAAACACTGTGCATGGCAGTTTATTCAAGTCGGTATTTCTGTCACTGTATTACATTACACTTGGCCGCAAAAAATACCTCAAGATAGAACAAACGGATTAAGTCATTTAGGCTATTCTAGTGAGTTCATTCGATTGCATAAGGAGTTATCGAGTGAACTTTTGTTACACTTTCCGTATTGCTTCGTGATGGCGTAACGCATAATTTCTTTGTTCTATGCAACTACAAGGAACAATTATGCGCGCTATCTACATAGTGTTATTTACAGTCTTTTTCTACGCATTGCCCGCGGCGGCAAGTGGTCAGGAAACTAAGAATGAAAAGGCAATTAAACGCGCCGTACTAGATTACATCGAAGCTCAACACCATACTGATCCAACATTATTTAAGCGCGGTGTAGACGAAAAACTGGCAAAGCGCACTTATTGGCGCACATCGTCTGGTAAGGAAACAGTCTTAGAAACAAGCTTCGAGACAATGATAGAAGTCGCCAAAACTTATAATCAGCATGGCGACAAATTTCCCAAACAGCCACGCGTTGACGTGGACATTCTCGACATCGACAATCGTGTTGCCTCGGTTAAACTCACGGTAGATGAGTGGATTGATTACATGCATTTGTATCAAACACAACAAGGTGATTGGAAAATTGTTAACGTGTTATGGCAATATCACGACCAAAACAAACACCAAAGTCAAAAATAGTGCCGTAAACCGTAATTATGTAATTAGCCTACAAACAGGCTTAGTTCGTGAAGATGATCTTTTCTAAATCATCCACCAGTGAGACTTTTGGTCGTTCTATAATTCGGCCAATCTCATGTTCATTGTTATAAACGACTATTGTTGGGGTGAATTTAACCCCTGCTAACTTGGCAAGTGATTGCGGATCTGATTTGGTGCGATCTAGCGCTATCCATGAAAATTGGACATTTAGCGAAGCTTCTGCAATTCGAAATAGTTTAGGTACTTCACGCTGGCTATCATGACACCAAGTACCAAAATATACGCTCACATTAATATTTTCAGGCCAATTTGCAACGCGCTCAGCATCTTCACTTGTTAGTTGAAACGTCTGATAATTGTCGTTAAAGGTTTTAAACTCACTTTTTATACCTCCCGTTGTAACGTGGCCGATGGCGTCGTCAACATCATTACTAGAAGAATAGCAATCACTAGAGAATATTAACGCAACAGCAAATAACACAGAGGCGAAAGTGACTTTGTTCATTTTGATTCCGATAGAGCTTAAATTAATTGAACGGGTAGCGTAACGAAAACACGGACAAAACAAAAGCTTTGTCCGTGCTCACGACATTCGTGTTTAAATGTCCGTATTTTTGGTGAATAACAAGCTAATGCTTTTTCAACTCATCCGCTTTTAACAGCATCGCTTTGCTTTCATGAAGAAATAATTCCGCATAGTCGCCAAACCAGTCAGCAACTTGCTGGAACATGCTCACAAATGCCTCTTTGTCGCCAAGTTCAACATCTTCAAGTAATTCCAAAAACCGATAGGCAAAGCGCTTCATCATGGCAATATTATCTTCATTTGAAAAAATGATATCTGTGTACAAAATAGGATCTTGCGCAAAAAGCCTACCAACCATAATAAGCTCTAACCGATAGATAGGTGAACTCATCTCAACCAACTGAGAGATATCTGCACCTTCTGTCATTAAGTGATAACCGTAAACAATAGTTGAAAAATGGCGCATGACTTGTACCATTGCCATCGCTTGATCATGAGCATTTGCACACACTGGATATATTTTGGCGCCCCACACCTGACACTGCTCTAGCAACCAATGGTATTTTTCCGGGTAGCGGCCTTCACATGCAATAATCGTCTGCTTTACCAGTCCAGTGACGTCAGGACCGAACATGGGATGAAGCCCAACAACCGGCCCTTGATGAATTTTAAGCATTTCATAAAGCGGGCTTTCTTTTACACTGGTGACATCCGCTAAAATACAATCTTCGGGCAAATTGTTTAGCTTTTGAATAATCATGGAAGTGAGTCGAATTGGTACCGCAACAAGCACTAAGTTAGCATCTGCTAGGATTAACTCGCTGTTGGCCCAATCTTGCTGTTCCAAAACAACAACCTTGTAGTTTGAGCGCTTGAACAAATCAACGAATATCCGACCCAATTGACCATTCCCGCCAATCACAACAACTTTCTTGCATTCAGGTTCTACACAACGATAACCGCTAGCGTCTTGGCTAATATAGGAGTCACGCATCATTCTTCGTAAAATATCTTCAATGAGCTCCGGAGACACGCCTTCGGCAAGCGCTTGCTCACGCCTTTGATGAATCAGAGCCTGCTCCCTTTCAGGTGCGTAAATTGGCATGCCATATTGACTCTTTAGCTCACCAACTTTAGTAGTAATTGCCCGTCGCTTAGCCAACAATTGCACAAGTGAGCTGTCAACGTCATCAATTTCTGCCCGCAATATTGCAAGCTCTCTGTCAAATTCTGCTTTATCCATTAGCTACCCTTTCAATTTGTTTGACATAGCTTAATCATTTATTCTTGATCGCAATGCGGTACGAAGCTTGGCATTTGCTTTTTCAATAAGTGTCGTGGTCGTTTCAAAATCAATACATGCATCCGTAACCGAGACACCATACTGCAATTCTTGCTTAGGCAGCTCAGCACTTTGATTGCCAGCATGCAGATGACTTTCGAGCATGATACCGATTATCGAGTGATTCCCTTCAAGAATTTGATTAAATACATTGTCAGCAACAAGTGGTTGACGGCGGTAATCCTTATTTGAATTTCCATGTGAGCAATCTACCACGATCCCCGGCTCTAAACGGTGGTTTTGCAATGACTCTTCACACAAAGCAACATTCACCGAATCATAGTTTGGCTGCGCACCACCACGAAGAATCACGTGGCCGTCTGGATTACCCGATGTTTTGATCAATGCTACTTGTCCTTTGCGATTAATCCCCATAAAACGGTGTGAAGACGCCGCCGACTGCAGCGCATTAATCGCCACATCTAAGCTCCCATTAGTACCATTTTTAAAGCCAATTGGCATTGACAAACCACTGGCCATTTCACGGTGCGTTTGCGATTCAGTTGTGCGAGCGCCTATTGCCGACCAACTAAACAACTCTGCAAGATACTGGGGGCTGATAGGATCAAGCGCTTCAGTTGCCAAAGGCAATCCTAGCTCAGTTAAGTAAATTAGTAACTCACGCGCTTTACGTAAGCCAGCTTCAACATCGAATGAACCATCCATGTGAGGATCATTGATCAGCCCTTTCCAACCAACCGTTGTTCTGGGTTTTTCAAAGTAAACACGCATTACAATGTATAGCGTATCACTGTATTTATCATGTAACGCTTTAAGTTTGCGTGCATACTCTTTCGCCGCCTCAACGTCATGTACAGAGCAAGGACCTGTGATCACCAAAAGCCGATGATCTTTATGATGAATAATGTCTGAGATTGTCTTACGTGCCTGTAAAACAAATAACCGGCCAGATTCGGCCAGCGGTAATTCTTTTCTCAACGCTTCTGGTGTAATTAGCACCTCTTCAGCGTTTACGTGTATATCGTTTAAACGACTCTTGTGTTTAGGTTGCGTTTGTTCAGTTGACATAGAAATTTCCATTGATACAGCAAGCTTAGTTTAAATATAGATGAAGAAAGTTAGTCAGGAGACTAACAATAGAATGAAAGGTAATAATAAAATCGCGCTGGAAGCGCTACTGTGCGTAATTCTTGTTTCATTATTAAAAGTTTCAACAAATAGTGTCTTCGAATAGGGTGAATACATTCTTAAATTGGCTTTGTGAAATGTTCGCTCTTGAAATCAACAGCAACACCGTAAAGATAACTCCACAAAAACCGTAAAATATATATTACACTTGAGGCTTTTTGACGTACAGTCTTTTTTCACAATTTTTCAATTGGTTATTTTATCTATAAAAAAAGCGCCATATTTGGCGCTTATCGCTTACTATAACCTTTTGTAAAATAGAGGTTTACTGATGAATAATGCGATTATCGATAAGGTGCTCGACAACTGCAGGGTCAGCTAGGGTTGATGTATCTCCTAGATTAGATAGTTCATTTTCAGCTATTTTACGCAATATTCGACGCATAATTTTCCCAGAACGAGTCTTAGGTAACCCCGGCGCGTATTGAATGTAATCAGGCTTAGCAAATCGCCCAAGTTCTTTTGCAACAAACTCGGTAAGTTCCTTGATAAGTTCCTCTGATTCTGTCGCATTGTTCATGAGCGTAACGTATGCATATACACCTTGCCCTTTGATTTCATGCGGATAACCAACCACAGCAGCTTCTGCCACAGCAGGGTGAAGCACTAATGCACTTTCAATTTCCGCAGTACCTAATCTATGGCCGGAAACATTAAGCACGTCATCAACACGACCAGTGATCCAATAAAAGCCATCGGCATCACGCTTTGCACCATCGCCAGTAAAGTAGTTGCCCGGATATTGGCTAAGATAGGTTTCATAGAACCGCTCATGATTGCCGTATACTGAACGGAGCTGACCTGGCCAACTTCCTGTCATTACCAATAACCCTTGGTTGTCACCTTCTAACGTATTACCATCTTTGTCAAAAAGCGCAGGTTTAACGCCAAAGAATGGTTTTCCTGCAGCACCGGGCTTCATGTCTACTGCTCCCGGTAACGAAGTAATTAAAACGCCACCCGTTTCTGTTTGCCACCATGTATCAACGATCGGGCAATTTCCCTTACCCACAATTTCATAGTACCAATGCCAAGCTTCTGGATTGATTGGTTCCCCCACCGTACCCAATATACGGAGAGAAGATAAGTCAGCACCATTAACGAGTTCGTCACCTTGGCTCATCAACGCACGGATTGCAGTTGGAGCCGTGTAAAAAACATTTACCTGATGTTTTTCACAAACTTGCCAAAAGCGACTTGCATCGGGATAAGTAGGTACTCCTTCAAACACAAGCGTGGTTGCACCGTTTGCCAATGGACCATAAAAGATATAAGAATGTCCGGTAATCCAACCAGCATCCGCAGTGCACCAGTATATTTCACCATCTCGATAATCAAATACATATTTGTGAGTCATCGCAGCGTATAGCGAATATCCGCCACAAGTGTGTAACACACCTTTAGGTGTACCCGTAGATCCAGAGGTATACAGGATAAAGAGTGGATCTTCTGCATCCATGACTTCAGGTTCACAAACCGCTGGTAGCTTTACAACTTCTTGCTGGTAATCCACATCAACTGCATCATTCCAAGCAACCTTACCACCAGTGCGCGCAACGACAACAACGGTATGAACCGCGTCATTGTCTTTTATCGCCGCATCAACATTGCTCTTAAGAGGAATAACACGCCCACCACGCACACTTTCGTCGGCCGTTATAATGACGCGCGCGTCGGCATCCTGAACACGTGCTTTTATTGACTCTGTCGAGAAACCACCAAAAATAACCGAATGAATCGCACCTATACGCGCACACGCTAGCATTGCATAGCCCACTTCAGGGATCATTGGCATGTATATACAAACTCTATCACCTTTTTTGACACCACGGGCTTTCAAGAGGTTTGCGAACCGACAAACATTATCATGAAGCGCTTGATAGGTAATTTTTAAATCGTCGGTAGGTTCATCACCTTCAAAAATTATGGCTACGTCGTTTGCTTTTGCTGGTAAATGGCGATCAATACAGTTGTAACTAACGTTTAACTTACCGCCCTCAAACCACTTAATATTGGCAGACGCAAGATCGACATCCATGACTTTGTCCCAAGGCTTATACCAATCCAAAAACTTTTCCGCTTGTTCAGCCCAGAACACTTCAGGTTGTTCTATCGACTGCTGGTACATTGTTTCGTACGTTTCAGCATCAATATAGGTATGTGCTTTCGCTTTTTCAGTCACTGGGTATTTTGCTAATAATTCCTTCATATCAATCTCTCTAACATGCCATATCTTTTATAATTTACGCCGTATGTTAATGAACTAACTCAGCTTTTTATGAGAATTTTTATTTTGAACCTAAGATTGTAGTCCATCATAACGAATTAATCGGTTCGCGCATACACAACTAAAGCCGAATTTTTTGCGCTAATTTATAACTACTTTGCCTATTCATTGTACTTAACCCTACCACTAGACGACGATAATGACAACGCTGTCATGAGATTTACCGATTAACACGAGAAACGAATAACACAATGACAAGGTGTCGCATAATGTGATGAGATAACTCTGGGTCGGAGTTAATAAACGGAAAGCTCAACTTGAATTCAACTGCAAGTCTATGTTTAGTTGATTCCGCCCTTTGGCTTTACGATCCCTTTGCTTTAAAAAAAACAGAAAACAAAAAACCCTGTGTGAATAATCACACAGGGTTTTTCTAAGCTGTAGAGTAATTTAGTTAAACTAAAATTACTTCTTAGCCAACTTCTCTTTGATACGCGCAGAACGACCTGAACGATCACGAAGATAGTAAAGCTTAGCTTGACGTACGTCACCGCGACGCTTGACTGTAATTGAGTCAACTAACGGGCTATGTGTCTGGAATACACGCTCAACACCTACACCGTTCGAGATTTTACGAACAGTGAAAGCAGAATGTAAGCCGCGGTTTTTAACAGCAATAACAACACCTTCAAATGCTTGAAGTCGCTCTTTATCACCTTCTTTAACTTTTACTTGAACTACAACAGTATCACTTGGTGCGAATGCTGGTAGGTCTTTCTTCATTTGCTCTTGTTCGAGCTCTTTAATAATGTTACTCATATTTACCTTCTTCCTAGGATTCACAGTCAGTGGAATGTTGTTGCTTGATAGTTTCAAGCATCTTTTCCTGTTCTGCTGTCAGAGCTAGGTCAGTTAATAGTTCTGGTCTTCTAAGCCAAGTTCTTTCTAATGACTGAAACTGACGCCACTGTCTAATGTGTTCATGATTACCACTTAACAACACTTTCGGTACTGATTTACCATCAAGTACTTCAGGTCTTGTATAGTGAGGACAATCTAACAATCCATCAGAGAAAGAGTCTTGCTCTGCCGATTGATTATGTCCAAGCACTCCCGGAATCATGCGGGCTACCGCATCAATTACATTCATCGCTGGCAGTTCACCACCACTTAAAATGTAATCACCGACCGACCATTCTTCGTCTATATCAGACGCAATTAATCGCTCGTCTATTCCTTCATATCGTCCGGCTATAAAAATCAGACAATCATCTTGTGCTAATTCACAAACACCAGTTTGATCGAGTTTCCGTCCCTGAGGCGATAAGTAAATGACCTTAGCTTTTCTGCCATCATCTTCTGCGGCTTTTTTCGCAGCGTTTATGGCATCTCGTAATGGTTGTACCATCATCAACATACCTGGACCACCGCCATAAGGACGGTCATCAACAGTTCGATGTCGATCATGAGTAAAATCTCTCGGATTCCACTTGTGAAATTCGATCAACCCACTACGTATTGCTCGGCCTGTCACCCCATACTCTGTGATTGCATCAAACATTTCAGGGAATAAGCTAATAATCCCTATCCACATTTTACTGCCTGCCACGAGTTAAAAACCTGGATCCCAGTCAACACAAATTTGTTTATTTTCAATACTAACCGACAATACCACTTGTTCAAAAAGATAAGGAATTAACCGTTCTTTTTTCCCAAAGGCATCATTACGATTAGCCTTAACAACGAGCACGTCATTCGCGCCTGTCTCCATAATGTCAGTGACTTCACCAAAGTTATAACCTTGTTCACTAACAACCGCCATACCGATCAAATCACGCCAGTAAAACTCACCGTCAGGTAATTCAGGTAAAGCCTCGCTGTCTACAAATATCTCAGAGTTAACAATCCCTTGGGCCTGTTCTCTATCGTCGATACCTGCAAATTTAACGATTAAGCCATTGTTGTGCTTTCGCCAATCAGTTACTTCAACACGTTGTTCATTATTCCCTAATTTTAATGACCAAGGGAAATAGTCCAATATTGCTTCTGAGTCATCTGTAAACGAGTGAACTTTAAGCCAACCCTTAACACCATAGACAGAGCCTAATTTGCCCAGGATTACTTTATTTTCTGTACTGCTCACATCATCTCCCAAAAACTACTAGTTAATTAAGCAGCCGCTTGCGCGTCTTTAACTAACTTAGCCACACGATCAGATAATGCAGCACCTTGGCCAACCCAATGGTTAACGCGGTCTAGGTCTAAACGTAATTTCTCAGCTTGACCTTGTGCTGATGGGTTGAAGAAACCTACTTTCTCGATGAAACGACCATCGCGAGAGTTACGGCTATCTGCAACAACAACCTGATAGAATGGACGCTTCTTAGCGCCACCACGAGCTAAACGAATGGTAACCATATCGCCCTCTATTTATTTAAGTTAAACGGATTTTCCAGACACTTCCTATCGCCTGAGCGACAGAAAAGCTCGCGTATTCTACGCTTTTTGCTCAAAAAATCAAGCATTGCTTTGAATTACTCGCTAAAGAATTACTCAGTCCATCAGAAAATTAAATTACTATTCCATTTTAGGCTAAGTTAAGAATTATGCGCGATCTAGAATGTGGCTAAAATGCCAAATTTCGTAGCTGTAGAAACAAGAAAAGCAACCTAAGTTGCTTTTTCTTTGCATTAAAACCTTGAATTAACGGCCGAACATACCACCGCCCATGCCACCCGGTGGCATCATGCCTTTCATACCACGCATCATTTTTTGCATGCCACCTTTACCCGACATTTTCTTCATCATTTTCTGCATTTGGGTAAATTGCTTGAGCAATTTGTTCACATCTTGAATTTGCGTGCCTGAACCGGCAGCAATTCTGCGTTTTCGTGACCCTTTGATAATTTCAGGACGCGCACGTTCCGCTGGCGTCATTGAATTGATAATCGCTTCCATACGAACCGTAATTTTATCATCCATTTGATCTTTGATCTTATCAGACATATTGCCCATACCCGGCAACTTGTCCATCAAGCCCATCATTCCGCCCATGTTTTTCATTTGCACAAGCTGCTCACGAAAATCTTCTAAGTCGAAGCCTTTGCCACTCTTCACTTTCTTGGCAAGTTTTTCCGCCTGCTTACGATCAACTTTTTGTTCTACTTCTTCGATGAGTGACAAAACGTCGCCCATACCAAGAATTCGAGAAGCTACACGATCAGGATGGAAAGGTTCAAGCGCTTCAATTTTTTCGCCAACCCCCATAAATTTAATTGGTTTACCTGTGATATGACGAATCGACAGCGCTGCACCACCACGCGCATCACCATCAGTTTTCGTTAAGATAACACCAGTTAATGGCAATGCATCGTTGAAGGCCTTAGCGGTATTTGCCGCATCTTGACCTGTCATAGCGTCAACTGTAAACAAGGTTTCTACAGGAGCAATCGCGCTATGTAACTCCTGAATCTCCCCCATCATGTCTTCGTCGACGTGTAAACGACCTGCCGTATCCACAATCAACACATCAAAAAAGTGTTTCTTCGCGTGATCAATCGCAGCATTAGCGATATCGATTGGCTTTTGCTTTATATCACTAGGAAAAAATTCAACGCCTACTTCATTGGCTAACGTTTCAAGTTGCTTAATAGCTGCTGGTCGATAAACGTCAGCACTCACTACTAATACTTTTTTCTTTTCACGTTCTTTTAGGTATTTTGATAACTTAGCAACAGAGGTCGTTTTACCCGCACCTTGTAAACCCGCCATCAACACAACAGCAGGCGGTGCAGCTTTCAGGTTCAGTGATTCATTCACCTCACCCATGGCATTTTCTAACTCAGTGCGAACGATTTTAACGAATACCTGACCGGGCGTAAGGCTTTTTGAAACATCTTGTCCGACAGCACTTTCTTTAACTTTGCTAATAAATTCACGCACCACAGGCAACGCAACGTCTGCCTCTAGCAATGCCATACGCACTTCGCGTAAGGTATCTTTGATATTATCTTCAGTCAGTCTTCCGCGACCGCTGATATTTTTAAGCGTTTTGGTTAAACGATCAGATAGATTCTCAAACATGAAACTCTCTATGTATGGCAAATGAACAAAAATAACGCCTTATTATACGCAGTCGAAAAGCAAACGAGAATAGCTAATGTTTAATCAATGACTTTTTTAGCACCACAAGGCCGATTATTCAGCGTCATTTATGAATTTATGATCAACTAAATTGTGATATGCTGCTTTTAGAGTGTTTTTCCTGCACGAGAAAGTAAATGGCTGACTTATTCAGTAATTTTATTCAACTTTGCAACGAAGCAAGCCCATGGTTGCTGTTAGGACTTATAATAGCAGGCCTAATGAAATCATGGCTTCCTGCGAATGTTCTCTCGCGTCATTTAGGACAAGGTAAGAAGGCTATAGTAAAAGCTGCGCTAATCGGTGCGCCATTACCGTTATGCTCATGTGGCGTGATTCCTGTCGCGACCGAATTAAGACGCAGTGGAGCATCTTCGCCTGCAACCGCATCCTTTCTCGTTGCTACTCCAGAAACAGGCGTAGATTCTGTCTCGGTTTCCTATGCACTATTAGGCCCAGTAATGGCAATTTATCGACCATTCGCGGCAATAATGTCAGCTATTATCACTGGCTTGTTGGTCGCCACTACAAAAGAACAAACGGTTCAAGCTCAAGAAGAAAGAAAAAGTTGTTGCCACGCTAATTCATGTAAGCAAACGAACTCGTCAGCAAGCTTTGTGAATAAAACCGTTTCAGGATTAAAATATGCTGGCACGCAGCTTATTGACGATTTAATCATTTGGCTCATTATCGGATTGGTATTTGCCACAATAGTACGCACTTACATACCAAACGAATTACTCATTGAATATGGTAGTGGATTACCTGCAATGATATTAATGATCTTAATTTCGATCCCTATGTATATTTGCGCTACGGCTTCTACACCAATTGCCGCTGGCTTTATTATGGCGGGCATTTCACCAGGTACAGCGCTAGTGTTTATGATGGCTGGCCCTGCCACTAATATTTCAACGCTCGGTGTCATAAAATCAGAAATGGGTACACCAGTGTTAATTCGTTATCTCTTAGGTATTGCTCTATGTTCAATCGCCTTTGGCTTATTGCTGGATTGGCTAATGACTGTCTGGCAAATCAATATGGTTCAACAATTACAACACAGCCACGAGATATTACCGGCTTGGGTCGGCATGTCATGTACACTGCTATTAACATTTTTTGCTATTAAACCAATGCGTAAGTTTGTAGTTAAACCGTAACTAGAAAAATTTGGTAGTCGATTTAAGCCTCTTCACCTAATTGATGCTCCTAAATCAGTAAAATAACAAGGAAAAACTAGCGTAGGCTAACGAATCTGATAGAATCGAATTTTATCTTCAGTCACTTTAAGATTTTAAAGATATATGACTGTTCAATAAGTGAGTGTCATTGACGTTCCAAATGTTCAGTAGACATCAAATGATTTTAGTTCTGATTTTCAAATTACGGAGCAATTAGTGGATTTTTCAAGCATTAGCGCACTTGTCGCATTTGTTAGTTATACAATTGCAACAACGCTGATTGTGGCAAGATTGTTTCATCCAGACGGACCAAACTTAGTTAAGGTACTGGGTTTTGGTTGTTTAGCCATAGTGCTTCATTCTTTATCAACAAGCAATTTCTTATATGACAGTGGCACGATCAACTTTGCGTTATCTAATGTTGTTTCGCTTGTTAGCCTAGTCATTACTTTATCGGTTACCGTTATAGCGCTCAAATATAAAGTTAACTTGCTGCTACCAGTAGTATATGGCTTTGCTGGATTTTGGCAGTTAATCATGGCCTTAATTCCACACAATAAGCTGACACCGTTGGTCACGGATAATCTCGCCTTGTTTAGTCACGTAACGTTGGCACTAATCGCCTACTGTGTGTTGATTATTGCAATGCTATTTGCCTTTCAAGTGGCTTACATCAATATGAAGCTCAAAGAAAAGGCACTATCAGCAGTTAGTCACTTACCGCCTTTAATGCAGGTAGAAGCTCAATTATTTACCATTTTGGCAGCTGGTACGATTTTATTACTTATCAGCCAGTTAACAGGCGTATTTTTTCTTGATGAATTCTTTTCGAAAAGCAATGCACATAAAGCATTTTTCTCGCTATTAGCATTGGTTATATATGTTGCAATCTTGTGGGGACATTACCATAAAGGGTGGCGAGGTCATCGTGTACTGTTTATGACAACAATAGCAACTGGATTACTTACGCTTGCATATTTTGGCAGTAGATTCGTGAAAGAATTTCTAATCTTGTAGCATTTAAGGTATAACGATTAATCTGTGAACGATTTATAAAATTGTTCATGTGTTTTTAACTATTATAGGACCCTTTTTTGGACAGCATCTCTACAGGCATGTTATTTGCCATGCTTGGCATTCTCATACTAATCTCTGCATTCTTTTCTAGCTCTGAAACTGGCATGATGTCGCTCAACCGTTATCGCCTGCGCCACTTAGAAAAACAAAAACATAAGGGCGCCCGCCGCGTTAGTCGATTACTCAATAGACCGGATCGATTAATAGGTTTGATCCTTATTGGGAACAACCTCGTAAATATCGCGGCTTCTGCAATCGCAACTATTATTGGCTTGCGTCTATTAGGTGATGTGGGTGTTTTGGCGGCTACCGTCATATTAACACTCGTGATCCTGATCTTTGCCGAAGTTACGCCTAAAACTCTTGCGGCCTCGCATCCTGAGAAGATCGCATTTCCAAGTTCACTGATATTAACGCCATTACTCAAGCTGCTCTTCCCTTTGGTTGCAGCCGTAAACTATATCACTAATGGTCTTCTTTGGTTGATAGGCGTAAGGCACGGTAAAGGCGAACAGCACGATCTGAGTACTGAAGAATTACGAACATTAGTCAATGAAGCTGGTGCGCTGTTGCCTGAGCGAGACCAAAGCATGTTGGTAAGCATACTAGATCTTGATCGTGTCAAAGTTGAAGACATTATGATCCCACGCAGTGAGTTGGTTGGTATCGATATCAACAACGACTGGAAAAGGATCCAAAAACAATTAACTCATGCTAACCACACGCGCGTGCTTTTATATCGTGACAATATTGATGACGTAGTAGGCTATGTGCACGTTCGTGACGCACTTAAATTAGTATCTAAAGGTCAATTCACTAAAGCCACTCTATTAAGAGCGGTAAGAGAATTATACTTCGTACCAGAGGGCACACCGCTTAATGTCCAATTATTGAAGTTTCAGCATGCTAAAGAACGTTTAGGGTTAGTTGTTGATGAATATGGCGATATTCAAGGGTTAGTTACCTTAGAAGATATACTAGAAGAAATAGTCGGTGACTTCACAACCACGATGGAAACACCACCAAGTGAAGAAGTCAATGTACAACCAGATGGCAGCTATTTGGTTGATGGTAGTGCTTCTGTGCGTGATATCAATAAAGAGATGAATTGGGACTTCCCTACTGATGGCCCAAAAACACTAAATGGCTTGATCTTGGAATATCTTGAAGACATTCCACAGTCAAACTTAAGTGTACGAATCTCTGGCTATCCTGTGGAGATCGTTGACGTAAACGATAACATGATCAAAACAGTTCGTATAATGCCAGAATACTATATCGAAGAGGAAGATGAGTGATTTTTGTACACTAGGCATGAATAATATCCACAGATGCTTTTTAAAATCCCCTTAGCACTTTATCCGATATCGAGTTATTGTAGATTCAAGCAATAATCAAAAGCGACGATAGTAAACATAAACAGTAATCATACCGACCTATTCTTGATTTATTTATCGTCGTCCACTATAACAACCAAATTTTATCGCAGCCGAACAAACCAGCAAGCACCAGTACAATTTATCAGATTCAGTTCGCCAACAAAGCATACCATCAACTCCCTATAAAAAAGCTACAGCCTTTATTATCAGCGGCTTTCACACGCACAGCCCTGAAAATTCCCTTTTAAGTACAAAGAAAGCTTGAGACCCTGAATTTAGCAACATTAGCTGCTCCAACGTGCGTTAAGTAACTTGAAGTGAACCTAAACATCGTTAGCATCGAGATAAAGAAGATGAAACATATTTCTTGCTCATTTTAGCAACAAAAACTTTTAATCCTTTTGATGTTATTTTCCTCACCAATTTTTAGACAATAATTGCACAATAAATTCACAACACTAATTTAACCACAAACTTATACACAGGTAAGTATGGTTTGATCACATTTCCACATTTTCTGTGGATAACAAATTGGAGACCAATAAAATAACGCATTCCTGATTTGCAAATGGTTTTTTTGCAAATTTATGAAGTTTTTTTAACAGCGTTTGCTAGGCCAAGAAATTCGTAGCCTCGGTGAACTTTCTTAAGAAAATTAGTGATTTTGGCAAGGTAAATGCTATTTACGTCATGTGGATACATGCCTTTCGATCAAAAAGGATCCTTAGATTAGATCTACGACAATCTTCGCATATATGCTCACCAAAAGCTGGATGAAATATGATTAATACTCGACAGAGCGAATGCATTTAAATGGGTAGCTTTCATCCAAATTGTCAGCTATATATAAAACTAGTAAATACGTGGCCAATGTCGGCAGCCTTATATCGCTAAAATAGGAAAGTTGAATGACAAAATTGGTATGCAGATTAATGTTAATGTTTGCAGTCGCATACTCTTTCCCCCTTAAACTTGTATATGCTGAAACTGTCATAATTGCTGCTGAAAATGATTGGATCCCCTATGCCAGACAAGATGGCACAGGTTTAGCCAATGAAATTATAGTCGCAGCGTTCAACAGCGTTGGCATCGAGGTTGTCTACGAAATATACCCTTACGCGCGCGTACTGCAAAATATAGAAGCAGGCACACATATAGCAGGCTTTAACGTACCACTCGATGCGCAGAGTAATCAGAAGTATATTTTAGGCAAAGAAAAGTTATTTGATGCTGTTTCCGCGTATTACCACAATAAAAACAAGCCAATCAAATCCCTCAATAGGAATGAATTACCAGAAGGTGTAACCATAGGTGTTGTTCGCGGATATGGTTACGGCGATCATTATTTAGATATGGTCAAAACTAACGTTATTTCAGAAGCGATTTCAGATTCAGAAATAAGTAACTTAAAAAAGCTGGCAAACGGTAGGATTGACGGTACGATAATTTACAACAAGACTGCCAATATATTGCTTAAACAACTTAAGCTTGAATCTATTATTGATTTTGCTTTTATTAACGAGTCAACACCTATTCATTTGGCGTTTTCAAGAGTCCATCCAAAAGGACAATTTTATGCAGATAAATTTGATGAAGGTATGAGAATAATACGCGCTAATGGTGTTCATAAGGCTATATATGAATCTTACTAACACCTATAAAAATGGAGAAGCCAGCATAATATGTGCTGGCTTCATTGATCTAATACCAAGTGAAATGTGATTAACCAAAAATTAAACGCCACAACCAGCTTTTGTTAAGATCTGCCTCACAACTTTTTAATTGGCTACTGTATCGTCTTGCACGATTATCAACCTTGCGAGACACTTTAACTAACCAGGCTTTTTTCTTATAGGTTTTACGTTTGAATCCACCCCAGCCTTCGTGATAATTCAAATATTGGTTATAGGCATCCCATTTAGACACTTTGTTGAACTTTTGGGTCTTGTAAATAAACCAGCCCATAAAATCAATCGCATCATCAAAGTCATCACGATCAGCGCCAGAATTCCCTGTTTCTCGAATGTAATCATCCCATGTCATCGTTTTAGCTTGAGAATAACCATACGCAGTACTTACCCTGCCCCATGGGATAAAGCCTAATAAATAATCTCTTGGTGGTAAGGCATCAGATTTAAATGAGCTCTCTTGGTACATCATACTCATTGGTACATGTATAGGCACTCCCCAACGCTCACGTGCGTCTTTAGCCGCAAAATACCAATCTCGGTGCTCTCTAAAAATTTCACATAAGTTATCGGGATTTTTTGGGGGTGGTGTGGCGCACCCAATCAACGATACCAGAAGCACAGAAGCTAGAATCACTTTTTTGTTTACTGCCATAAAGTAAATAACACCTACAACCTTGCAATGATATGCGTCAATCTTACAATAACTGACGTTGAATGCCATGTATTTCACACATTCCTTTACAGAAAACTAAACCATCATATCGGTAGGATTAGAGCTCACTCACAACGCAACATAAAAATATTTATTAATTTTATTATTTTTTCTGAACTTTTATGAATTACGCTGTTCATATAAGGCATGACACATGATCATTGTGTTTTCCCTGAACAAGTTTTTAGCACATTTTATTAAATGTGCTTTTTTTTTGCTAAAAGTTTGAACTTTTTAACGAGTAGGTGTTCTGAATAGTTGAAAGATTTATTTCCCTTAGTGTTTTTCATATATCGCGTGCACCACACGCGATTTTTTTTACCTAATAATCTTCCGAATTATCTCAATTTATCATCTTCTATTTTCCAAAAGAGATTTTTTTAAGATTTTTAATTAATTTATTGAACCAATTTAAATAGGGCTAGTCCTAAGATATGAGAGGCATTTATTTCCCTTAGTGTTTCATGTTTTATTCGGCGCGTTTTAACAACGCGCTTTTTTTATGGAAAATTTTTCTTTGGAAATAAAGCAATTAAAAGAAACATTAATTTTTTTGAACTTATTTTGAACTTTTATGAATGATGTCAGTCAAACCTTTCGAGAGCAAAAAACCTCCCTGGACTGCTTTCTTAGAACTATAGCGCGTTGCCCTAACGCGCTTTTTTTTGTCTGTCAAAAAGTGAATTATGAACCCACTAGCAAGATTGCTAGGTTTCAGTAGTACCGAAGTAATCTGCAAGAAACTCATCAAACGACAATTCATCCGCCTGCTCAATGGCTTTTTGTTCACTTATGGATGTGTCAGCCAGCGAAGTGAAATAGGTTTCATCAAAAAATCGATACGGGGTGTCTAATAATGTTTGTCTATATAGCGCAGCATTTTCCAACGCCATTTGTGTCATGCTGCCTGCTTCATTGACTAGACAATCTAAAATTTTTGCCGATGGTGTTTGCTCAGGGTGTCTAATTTTGTTTAGCTCTTCCTCCAGTGCCACTTGGTAACGATTGTCGCCATAGCTCTTATCTAATAGCACAGCCACTTCACGCATTTCTGCAAACAATTCTTCTCCCCACGACTTAACCGATTTAGCAACGCCATCATCATCTAGCAATAGCTGAGGATCTCTGCCTCGCACCACCACTTCGTTCATGTTATTTTCAGTGATACGCTGCTGCTCACATGATAGAGGAGCACTTTCTTTTAGCGCACAATAAGTAAGGAACACATCTAAGAAGTGTACTTGCTGTAGTGAAATGCCTGTTTCACAGAAAGGGTTCACATCTAATGCGCGCACTTCAATGTACTCAACACCACGGTTCAATAAGGCGTCGGAAGGCTTCTCGCCTGATTTTGCCACTTGTTTGGGTCGGATAGGCGCATAGAGCTCATTTTCAATTTGCAAAATGTTGTCATTGAGTTGTCGGTACTCGCCGTCAACTTTAATGCCAATCTTTTCAAAGCGATCCGATTTGATATTGATCGCTTCTTTAACACCTTTAACGTATTCATTTAAATCGTTGTAACATATATGCAATGATGACTGTTCACTGTTGGTATAACCTAAATCACTCATTCTCAAAGATGTTGCGTACTCTAAGTACATATAGCCCTTAGCTGACTTTTTAAATGGTAGGCTAGTTTGTTTACCTTGTAAGAATGATGGGCATAAAGCAGGTGAGCTTCCGTATAAATAAGGAATAAGCCAACATAGGCGTTTGTAATTGCGAATTAATGCGAAGTATTGTGAGGAAACATAATCACTTATTGACGCATCATTAGCGTCTAGATCTTGCTTCGCTTGCCAAAATGCCATGGGAAACGAAAAATTAAAATGGATGCCCGCAATGACTTGCATCATGCTACCGTACCTATTCTTCAACCCTTGTCGATAGGTCGTTTTCATACGGCCAATATTCGAATCGCCATAATAAGCCAGTTGCACTTTTTTATCGTCACTCACAAAGCATGGCATGCTTAATGGCCATAGTAATTCACCGTCGATTTGACTCAATGTGAACTTTTGAATATCCGTAAGCTGATTCAATGTTTCTTGGGCATCTCGACTGACGGGGGTAATAAACTCTAACAATGATTCAGCGTAATCAGTGGTGATATTGTCATGTGTTAATGCAGACCCTAAACTCCGGTAATGAGCAGCTTGGGACAACTTTCCTTCGGGGAGCACACGCAATGCTTCTCGTTCGATGCCCCTGCCAATTTGATTTAGCGTTGAATTTAGATTTTCTTGAGAAAAAGCGCTGATATACTGATTAAATTTAAGAGTCAAAATATTCCCTTCGGCAACGAGTGCGTGTTATGTCATGTATGTATGGCTTTTCGTGCATATTTCAATAGTGCACAAGGTCAAATTGTCATATTTATGCCTAACTCTTACGCATACCTACTTGACGATTCAACCAATTCGTCGCGCGGTAAGATCGCGACTGTCAGCTTGCCACTCCAAAGATAATTCAAAAGACCGCTAAGTACACGATTTACTTACAACAAGTTTGTTAAATAATATGACGGTATATTTTATCTGATACGATTTACCCGTGAAACAAAATAGCAATTTACTGTTTCTAATCATTACAAGTTGCGGTAAAGTCACAGAAAATAAGAATAATTAGGTATATTATGCAAGACAGCGCGCTATCTCTCATTCCTCCTATCATTGCAATAATTATCGCCATATGGCGAAAAAACGCGCTACTCGCTTTATTTGTCGGCTTGTTGACTAGTACTATCATGATTGAAAATGGCGCACTATTTTCAGGTATTAGCCGTTCTGGTGGTCAGTTGCTCGAGGTATTTGCATCAACGGGCAATGTTTATATCGTTAGCTTTAGTTTAATGATTGGCGCCTTAGTTACGCTAATGAATCAATCAGGTGGTGTTAATGGCTTTATCCAATTTTTAGCACAACGTAATGTCGTTAAGGGGCCTCGGCAAGCGGCGCTGTTACCTACGCTCGTTGGCACTAGTATATTTACCGATACCAACCTGAGCATGTTCACTGCTGGTACAGCTTCACAACAGTTATTTGACAGCCATAAACTAAGTCGCGCACGGCTAGCTTATTTAATTGATTCCACTTGTGCTCCAATTAGTATTCTGTTCTTGATCAATGGTTGGGGTGCATATGTGTTGGGATTACTAGACGGATTCGACTTCTCTGATCCTGTTGGCATTTTAATTGGTACGATTGGCTATAATTTCTATGCAATTATCGCCGTCGCACTCGCCTATTACACCGCTTATAGTGGCAAGGTTTATGGTCCAATGAAAAACGCGGAATCGGCCTTTTCTACAGAAACTTCAGATAAAGTGACCGCTGTTGCCCCTGCCTATGTGATGTGGCTACCACTATTATGTCTACTTGGCATCACACTGATGCTACTGTGGGTAACTGGTGAAGGCGACATGCGCAGAGGTTCAGGTTCTTTCTCAGTATTTTGGGCAATAACCAGTGCGTTGCTAATCTTAGTCTCACTTATATTAAGCCATCGTTTATTAACGTTCACCCAAGTGGTCTTGTTTTCGTTAAAAGGTATTCGTTATATGGCGCCTGCTATCGCCATCTTAGTGCTGTCATTTGCTTTTGGTGATGCCATCAAATTATTAGGAACGGGTACGTACGTCAGTCAGCTATTGACCGTAGAATTTCCTCAACTACTTATCGCGCCAATACTCTTTGTAGTAGCGGGTATTATGGCTTTCGCTACTGGCACTTCGTGGGGAACATTCGCGATTTTAATCCCTATTGCGGTACCAATTGCCCAACAAACGGGCATGCCAATCGAGTTTCTTGTCGCTGCAGTGTTAGGGGGCGGTATTTTTGGCGATCACGCATCTCCAATTTCTGATACGACCGTGGTGGCTTCAATCGCTAGTGGCTGTGATCACTTTGAGCATGTTAAGACTCAATTACCCTACGCATTAGTGGGCGGGATAGCGACGATAATTCTATATATTATTGTTGGCATGGCACTGTAATGACGAATACTTTTAGTATTGTCTTTCAACATGAAGATTTTATCATCGTCGACAAATCGGCTGATATCAACTTTCATGATGAAGATGAAAAAGGAATGGGCCTATTTTCTCAAATAAAACAACAATTCTCAGGGGAAAACCTATTTCCAGTGCACCGATTAGATAAGATGACTTCAGGTTTGCTTATCGTTGCTAAATCCCTTAGTTGCGCCCAAGAATTTCAGCAATTGTTTACTCAGCGGCAAGTTGAAAAGTTTTACCTTGCACTAAGTGATGTAAAGCCGAAAAAGAAACAAGGTTTAATCATAGGCGATATGGCTAAGAGTCGTCGCGGTACATGGAAGTTGTTACGTACGAAAGAAAACCCGGCGATTACCCAATTTTTTAGCTACGCACTCAGCAATAAAACGCGGCTATTTTGTTTGAAACCACATACCGGAAAAACACATCAAATTCGCGTAGCACTGGCAAGTATCGGCGCACCAATCATTGGTGATAATTATTATCACACAAAGCCATCGGGGACGAAGCAACAGACCAATGATAATGAATTAGTTGCCGATCGCGGCTACTTGCATGCTTATTGTCTTAAATTCACTTATCAGGGTGAAGCTTTTGCATTTCGCTCAGCTCCCAATTCAGGGCAACTATTTTTAACCCCACAATGCCAACAACAATTAACAGAGCTCGACGATCCAGCTACGTTGCCTTGGCCCAACGTACCCCGACACAACACCAACGGCAAAGAGTCGTAATACTGCTTAATTAGTACGTTAGCAATCCTATTTCACTTTGGAAGAAGTTCAAGAATGTACGCGTTTTAGCTGGCAACATTCTATGCTGGTACATTACTGATAATTGCAGCGCGACTGGCGGCGTATGCAACGGCAACTCAACAAGTTGGTCACAAGCCCGATTATCCCTTACAACATATTCTGGCAGCTTGGCAATCGCCATATTGCTCACTACCGTGGTTAACCGCATTTCAGGGCTCGAAAAACAGTATTTGTTGCTCACTGATATTTGTACAGATTGGTGTTTACCACGAAATTGCCATTGCTCTTCCCTTTGCTCTCCTACGGTTGCAGCATTGATTAATTCATCTATTTCACGCACACAACAATACTGGCTATTTGGATGAGCATAAATGGCTTGTGGGAAGCTCATCAAAGTTTTGGCGATATAATCTGTGGGCGGTAATGATTGTTCATGTAGCATAAACATTAAGTCGACTTCATCGTCTATTTGAGCCCCGTTGTCGCTGTATTGAGTGCACTTTAATTCTATTTCCGGATACTGCTGAATAAACTTCATCACCAACGTTGATATGCGCTGATTGAAAAACTCTATCGGAAACAGGACATTAACTGTCCCTTTAGGCACCGCCATATAATCAGCAATTAAATGCTCAGCATTCGAAAGAGCATGCACAGGATCTTGAACTGCATTAAAGAGTATTTCACCTGCTTGCGTAAGGCTGAGGCGTCTGGTGGTTCGTTGAATAAGTGGCGTACCTAATTTAGCCTCTAACTCAGCGAGTCGTCGGCTTAGCTTAGATTTTGGCAAACTCAGTTTATTTGCCGCCGCGGTAAGTGATCCTTGTTCGACAATAACAGTGAACAAAGCCAAATTATCCAAATTCAAATTTTTGTCTCATAAATAGAACAATAAATCCTATTAAACCTATCTAATCAACAATGTCAACTTTGGATAGGATATGTCCCATTGATGCCATGACAAACAAATAGGAGACAACATGAGCTTACAAGAATTAAGTGCCAACGAATTAGACCAGTACATTGCTGATACGCAAGGTAAATTACTCGTCGACTTTTATGCGCCGTGGTGTGCACCATGTCGAATGATCGCTCCGCTATTGGAGCAACTGCAGGCAGAAGATGAGCAAATAACAATTGTGAAAGTAAATACCGATGAGGCCCCAGAAATGCTATCTCGCTATGGCTTTCGTGGTATACCGGCATTGCTACTTTTTGAAAACAGTGAAGTTCAGGCATCGAAAGTGGGCGCACTTTCGCTGAATCAATTGAAGGAATTTGTGAGTAGTTAAGTCGCGATACTCGTCTATTTCTATCGCTAAGGGCTAGAGTCAGTTAACTCAATGCGCAGCTTTTAATTAAAAGCTTATGCCTCAAGTTATTGACTCTGACCCAAACTATGCCTAACTATAACGAATGCAGGAATACAATTGCTATCGCAGTTGGACAAACAAATTTAGTGTACCAAGGCCAAATTTTCCAGAACAGGCTATGCTCTACGACATCGTTACCATTCTTTATTTCAGCCAAAATTTCGCTTCGATGCCAAATCCAGCCAACGAAAATACAACACAACATAGCGATAATGGGTTGCCCATATTGCGTTGCTAAAATCGCAACAAAATCAAGCATTACACCGATATTTGAGATAATCGCCAAACTAATCAAAAAGATGCCAATACCTATAAGGGTTGTCGCTTTTCCGCGTGTCATATTGTGACGTTCAACAACAAAAGATACAGGCCCTTCAAGCATTGAAATTGACGAGGTAAGCGCAGCAACTGACATAAGAACGAAGAACGCAAACGCAACAAATAATCCGATGCTCCCCATTGAATCAAACAAAGCAGGTAATACGGTAAATACCAGGCTAGAGCCAGAAATTAAGCTTCCGTCTTCGGCAAATATCACCACTCCTTGCGCTTGTGCTACATACATTGCTGGAATAATTAACAAGCCAGCTAAAAACGCAATAGATACATCAATTAATGTTACTTGAGCGCCCAACGTTACTAAGTTTTCTTTCTTAGAAATATATGAACCGTAAATCACCATGACACTGGTGCCAAGTGATAACGAGAAGAACGCCTGACCTAAAGCGCTAATCAATAAATCGGGTTCTAATACACGTGAGATGTCTGGGTTAAGATAGGCGTTAAGACCTTCCGAGGCACCTTCCATCGTCATAACATAGCCGATTAATATCACGAGTAAGCAGATTAACAGCGGCATTAATCGTTTTGACCATTTCTCAATGCCTTGTTCCACACCACTACGTATGATGTAGATCGTCAAGAACATGAAAACCGCGGTAAATAACACATTGCGTATGGTTGACTGTCCAATTACCCATTCTGCAGCACCTGTTGCTCCGGCAACGCTCAGAACAGGTTCAACCGCATACGACATCATCCAACCCGCAATAATTCCGTAAAAGCTTAAGATGAGTGAGGCACATATGATGCCGCCAAAGCCAACAAAAAAGCCAAAACGCTTTTGTCCATTGGTACGTGACATTTTTTGTAATGAAGTCACAGCGTTCGCCTGACCATAGCGACCAATCAATAATTCAGCCATAAACGCCGGATAAGCCAGTGAAAATGCTAAAAACAAATAAACCAGTACAAAAGCAGCACCACCATTGCTGGCAGTCTGCGTTGGGAATCCCCAAATGTTGCCTAATCCTACCGCTGAACCTGCGGCAGCCATGATAAATCCGATACGAGAGCTAAACTCTCCTCTTGACACGCTCATTACTTCTCATCTTTATTATTATAAAAAAACACCTTAATTTACTTAAAACCTAGGCAAATTAACAGAGGGGGATAGTGAATTAGGTAAATAAATAAGAAGGCTTTGGGGTAGAAACTGTAAACAAAATTGGCGAATAACTTTTACGAATCCTTTGCTCATATCGCAAACGGCTCGCATGCCAACGACCTTGATGATAAGAATGTAAGACTAAGCACCATAAAAAAATGGCATGACCAACCGATTGAATCAGTTGGTCATTATGACTTAAATAACCTCAATGAAGTTTCATTTTAGGCCGCACGACTCGTAGTAGTTTTTCAGTGAACCATAGTAAAACAGTCTTGAAGCGGCCATGAATAGCCATCTGGTGCATACGATATAGGCTGGTATACATTAACCGTGCAACTCTTCCTTCGACAAAGAAGTTACCACCAGACAAGTTTCCCATTAAACTCCCTACAGTACTGTAACGCGATAAATTAACCAGTGAACCGTGGTCTCGATAGACAAAGGTTGAAAGCGGTTTACCAGTATTCGTTGCAATCAAGTTATTTAACACAGTATTTGCCATTTGGTGAGCCGATTGTGCGCGAGGCGGAACTTGAACACCCTCATCATCAACAAATGCCGCGCAATCACCAAGTACGTATATTGCTGGGTCAATTGTACTTTGTAGATATGAATTAACCTTTATTTGATTAACTTTATTCAGTTCAAAATCCCCTAATGTTTTGAAAAAATCTGGCGCTTTGATTCCAGCAGCCCAGACCAAAATATTAGCTTGAATTTGCTTTCCGTCTCGAGCAACAAACCCTGATTTTGTTGCTTCAGCTACAGCTGTATTCTCATAAACCTGCACTCCAAGACGCTCCAACTCGCGTTTGGCTGATTGCGCAATACGCTCTGGTAATGCCGGTAATATACGCGGGCCAGCTTCAATTAAATGAACACGTAATCGTTTGCGGGTCATATTCGTGAGACCGTACATTTTGAGCAAATCAGTAACATGATACAGCTCAGCAGACAGCTCAACGCCTGTCGCACCTCCGCCAACAATAGCGATGTCTAATAATTCTGATTCAGACTGACTTTGGTGCAAGCGCGTAAAGTTATCAAGCAATGCATGTTGAAACCGTTCTGCACCACCAATTGAGTCAAGTAAGAAGCAATGTTCAGAAACACCTGGTGTATTGAAGTCGTTGCTGACACTGCCAATTGCAATAACAAGCGTTTTAAATTTAACTTTGCGCTCGGGAATAATGGTGTGTGCTAGCTGGTCATTGAGAGGAGCTAAAGTGAGGGTTTTTCTTTCTCTATCTAACGCACTGAATGTGCCTAACTGAAAGCTATAGTGGTGCTTAGCTGCATGCACTGAGTACACAACACCATCTAAATTAGCGTCAAGTGATCCTGTTGCCACCTCATGTAACAGTGGTTTCCAAATATGAGTGCGATTTTTGTCAATCAGCAATATACTTGCTTGCCGTTTTTTGCCTAATGTATGGCCCAAACGAGTGGCGAGTTCAAGCCCGCCTGCTCCACCGCCAATGATGACGATATCTGCCTCTGTGGTAGTCATATTAAAGCCCTTATAAAAGTTGATATACCCAAAAACACTTAGTTCAATATATTTGGGTATAGCTTGTTGGGGCTACTGACACTAACTAAATCAGACAACTCAGGATTATAACAAAGCTTGTCCTCGCATAAAATGCTTTAATGCCAACACGTTAAAGATCTAACACGGTTAGCTGCGTTACTATCTTATCGAGTGCAAGCTCACCTTCAAAATTAGCCTGATTGCACATTTTTTACATTGAAAAATCTACCTATTAGACAATTCTATGAGTGCATCTGCCGTTAATATTTGCGATAAAACCTCTGGATGGTTGGTGCCTTTCTTATACCATAAGTACAATGGCACGCCTGAGCGATTATGCCGCGATAAATATTCCGTAATATGACTATCGCCATTCGTCCAATCTCCGATCATTACCGCTACATTATTTTTTTCAAAGGATGCTGTAACCTCTGAACGTTCAATAGCCGTTTTCTCATTAACTTTACAAGTCAAGCACCAATCTGCCGTAAAATACAAAAACACATCTTGCTGTCTCCTCAATTGATTCAACGCTTTTTCGTCAAATACATGGCTGGAATAGCTGCTGTATGAATCTGACTCTTTAACTGTTTTCGTATCAGCAACAAAGCTTATCACTGCAACTAAAGGAACTATCGACAACAGCACAGCTGGCAACCAACTCGTTTTATGCTGAGAATGCTGCCAACTTCCTGTTGCCCATAAACCAAATGAAGAGAGCATTAATGCCGCCAAAACAGCGAGTACGTAATCATTATTCGCTTGGCGCATCAAAACCCAGATAAGCCCTAAAACGGTAATAAACATTGGTAAAGCAAGGATTTTTCGTGCAGTCACCATCCATGCACCAGGCTTAGGCAACCGAGTTCTCAGTAACGGTATAAACCCAACCAATAAAAAAGGTAACGCCAACCCAATTCCCAGACCAGCGAAAATCAGAAACGCAACCCCTACTGGTAGCACAAGGGCAGCCCCTAACGCCGTTGCCATGAAAGGCCCTGTACAAGGAGTTGCAACAAAAGCCGCCAAAACTCCCGTCCAAAATTCGCCCACAACGCCTTTCTTATCTTGCAGCGATATGCCTGAAGTTAGTGTACCGACTTCAAATAACCCAGCTAGATTAAAAGCAATAGCACTCATTAATAAAATCAGTACAGAAATGACAGCTGGACTTTGTAATTGAAAAGCCCAACCAACTTGATGACCTAAAGAGCGCAACCCGATGATTAATCCTCCAAGCGCAATGCACACAAGTACAGTGCCTAGTGTATACGCTATGGCGCCTGATCTTGCTTCCTTTTCAGATCCAAGCGTTGAAATACTCAATATTTTGAGACTTAATATGGGAAAGACGCACGGCATAATATTAAGAAGTAAGCCACCGAGAATAGCGCCAAATAGCGCCGTTAGTGCGACTGACCAATGAGTTACGTTTGCCTCATTGCTGTTATTAGTCACCACCTCCAATGCATGCTCAGAAATATTAGCTTCAAATTTCAAAGCTAAATCGTTTTCAAGAACCAATACCCCTTTAAACAATGTAAGCTGTTCACCGCCAAAATCAGTGCGCATATGTAGTACATTATTCTTGTGGCTAAAAACCTGCGCCGAATTATTCGAAAACACATTATTGGTTACGGGGTAAATATGAGCGTTATCGGTATCTATTGCGTTAGGCAGAGGTAAAGTAAGCTTGAACTTACCACCTTCTGTAGAAAACTGGCCTTTCGAGTCTAACGACTTAGGTAACTTTTTACGCCATTGCTTGAACTTAGCTCGGTTTTCGTTGTTGATTTTTCCATCACCAGCTACAAAATCCATTGCTATCGTTTGTTGTTCTGGTAAGCAACTATCGGCATTACAAACCAAATAACTGATATCAAGTTTGATCGATAATTTTTCACCACTGGGAACATCTTCCCCGACCCAAATAGGCACTAACAAGACATATTCACCATGGTAGATATAGTTCATGATATCGCTAGTGATGAGTTGGCTTGGCGCAGGAAATCGAACTTCTCCTACGGTGATATTTTTCGGTAACTGCCAGTCAAAATTAGCAGCAAACCCAGCATCACCAGGATTTTCCCAATAACCATGCCAGCCCTTTTTAGGCGTCATAATCAAGGCTAATTCATACAATTTCCCTGCGGAAGGTTCCGAACTTTCCAATACCGTTGTTATTGAAATTAGTTTGTTATCGCTATCTGGCACCAAAGCCCACGATTGCGATGCGCATAAGTAAATGAACATCCAAACAATAATTCGTACCATACCGCACCTATACCTTTTACAAGATTGAAATTTCTATGACTGAGTTATTGACTTTAATACCGCGTTAAAATTGGCATCCTGAATAGATGCCTTCGACGTAATTTCACCATTAGCGTCAATCAATAATACGGTTGGTAATTGATTGACATTAAACAACTTAAAAAGCTCGCCGTCGTGATCAAAGATAATTGGTCGTGTTGTTTGATAGTTTTGACGATAGTCTTTCAAGTCAGCGATTGACGCCCAAAGGTTTGTTGAAATCGTCAGCCATTGAATAGTTGATGTTTGAGATTGACGTTCAATGAGTTGTCGAACTTCTGTGCACGCTTTTGACACTTCGGGTTTAGTTTCTTCTAAATACCATTCACACCACGGACCAAAAAACACCAATCCAGTGCGATGATCACGGGGTGAATTAAAGGGTAGCGTTAGGTGCTTATTATCAATTGTTGTAAAAGACAGACTGGCAATAGTGTCACCAACTTTATAGCCCGAATCACTATGTTCAACACTTGGACTACGCACTGATTGCGTATTATTAACCTGAACTACGTTTTTAAGTGCCTGATGAAATGCATCGTCATCTTTATGGCCAAAGTAAGAAAAGTTTCCGTTTCTATCAACCAGTAAATGCTGTGGCGTGACGCGCAACTTAAAGGCACGAGCTAAGCTTCCATCGTCAATAACAACCGGCATAGTTAGCTTCATCTTATTGCGAAATGCAGTTACTGATTTTACATTGTCACCAATACCAATGTTCACCGCTATCACTTGCACAGACTCGCCATATTTTTGATAAATCTCCTCAAACCCCTGCATTTGCTGACGGCAAGGTACACACCAAGTTGCCCAAAACTTTATATACACTGGTTTGGTGCCATACACCTTTGATAAATCAATCGTTGCACCATCAATTGTAACCATTGACGTTTGAGGCGCGGCAGTTCCAATAAGTGACTGCCCAGCTGACTTTGCTCTTCGCTCACCCTCAGCTGAATAGTCTTCACCTGCGACATGCACAGAAAAGGTGAAAATTAGCAAGTTTAGTAAGATAACAAGCTGTTTATTGAGTTTCATATCAATTTCCTATGAACAATTTAAAAATTTGATAATTTGCTTGGTGTATTTGTCAACCAATCAAAATAGTTGTTTTTTAGCTAACTCAGATATTTAACCAAGCACTCTTGAATTTGACATTTTAAGGACGAGATTTGCTCTTGGACTTGTGCTGTTTCTAAAGCAGTACCTTGTATAGCAAAGTAGTGGACATCGTTTAGCCCAATAGTTTTTAGGACTTCGGTCATATATGGGGTGAAAAAATCTGGCTGGTACGCCGACTCTCCCATGAATCGCCCACCAGAAGAAATTAGAACCATGACAGGTTTATCGTTGAGTAAGGGCTTTTTACCCGAAGGAGTTATTTCAAATGTTTCTCCTGCCCTGACCACATGATCTACCCAACTTTTTAAACTGGAAGGCAAAAAATAATTATGCATTGGTGCGGCAATTATCACAAAGTCCGCCACCTTTAATGAAGCGATTAATCGCGCTGAAATCGCCACACTTCCTTTACAATCACCAGACAATTCGTCTTCAGCACAAAGTAGCTTGGCATAATGAGTATCAATGTGTGGCAGACTTGTTACATCGACATATTCAGTCTCAACACGTTGACTATTTGATATTTGCTCAACGATAAACTGCGCCAATTGATGGGTGGATGACTTGTCCAACCGAGGACTACATGTCAGAACTAATACATTCATTTTTCACTCTACAGCTTAAGGCTACATTATTGGTTAATCCAACAATGGCTTGTATACTAGCACTAGCGATGGCTCTCAATAAGTACCAAGAACTGACCATTTTTATGGTCCATGCAAGGAAAAACTTATACCATGACTAGAGTTCCTGCGTATAAACAAGTATATCAGCGAATCCACACAGCAATATTGCAGGGTATATTAAAGCCTGGGGAGAAAATTCCTTCTGCTCGTGTACTGTCGAAGGAAATGGGCGTGGCTCGCGGTACAGTGGAAGAAGGCTATGCTATCTTAAAAGCTGAAGGTTATATTGAATCAAAAGGTCAAGCTGGTACAGTCGTTTGTAAACACTTGCTGCCCCCTTCACCGAATAAAAAAACAAAAATTAGTGTTCTCCAACCGGGGTTTTCCCCTGATATTGAAGCGCCCAATGTACTGCCTTTTCAACTTGGTATTCCAGCGCTAGACAACTTCCCTAAACAAGTCTGGTCGAGAATCGTGGCAAAATGTGCCAGAAATCTAAGTCGTGAAGATTTAGCTTACCCCTCAGTCTACGGATTACCTTCTTTGCGGCGAACCATCGCACAGTATTTGCAGTTATCTCGGGGTGTGAAGTGTGATCCCTCTCAAGTTTTTATCACCTCTGGGTATGTAAATTCAATCAATTGGATTTCAAATGCTTTACTAAAAGCGGATGCTAGAATTGCCATTGAAGACCCCGGTTATCCTCTCACCAGAAGAGTTTTGCAACAAAAATTCAGCAATATTATTCCAATTCCCGTTGATGACGAAGGCATAAACTTAGCTACTGAGGTAGATGCCGATGCTGTTATTGTTACACCAACTCATCAAAGTCCGACGTGTGTAGCACTGTCATTACCGCGCAGACAAAAATTGTTAAATTGGGCGAATAAAAAATCCGCTTGGATCATCGAAGATGATTATGACGGTGAGTACCGACATGCAGGGCTACCGCTACCGGCACTAAAAAGTTTAGACGTGGATGATCGCGTCATTTACTCAGGAACCTTTAGCAAAGTGCTTTTTCCGAGTTTGAGAATGGCCTACATCGTTGTACCGGTGCAGCAAGTGAAACAATTTGAAGAAAGTGCTGAGCTCTTTGGTGGAAACATTTCTTCGTTGAATCAAGCCGCTGTTTCGGCATTCATTGAAGGGGGACAACTATCTCGGCATATTCAACGCATGAGAAAACTATATCGAGAGCGTAGAGAACTTACGGCAAGTGTGTTTAAACAAGTACTGGGTGAAAAAGTACTTATTAATAACCAGCCTGGCGGCATGAATATGATAGTACAGTTAAAAGACGTAAGCGTCGGTGATGCAGAACTGTCGAGGCAACTGTTAGCCGCTGGTATATTTGCACATGGGTTATCTCAATGGAGCGCTAAGCCTGTTCCATTTGGGCTAATCCTAAGCTTCACTAACATCCAAAGCCAAGATGAATGCGAAAAGCTCGTGCATAGGATCAAAGACATCGCCTACCCCGATTAGATATCATTCCCTGCGTTGGTTTGCTGCCATATTTTATAGGGCACAATCATAATTCAATGCTATAGCTGCCTTTTTCATAGACAGCTATAGCATCATTTTTTAAATTAGTCTCTGAAGTTTGTAAACTGAAACGATTGCTCTAACTCAGCATCTTTCACTAAGCGCATTACCATTTGTAAGTCATCACGCTTTTTGCCAGTAACACGTACTTGTTCCCCTTGAATAGATGCTTGCACTTTTAGCTTGCTATCTTTGATCAACTTAACAATTTTCTTTGCTACTGGTTGTTCAATGCCTTCTTTAAATGACACATTTACTGTTACGGTTTTACCCGAGTGATCAGGATCACCAACGGCCATCGCCTTAGCATCAATCTTACGTTTAGTTAATTGTGAGCGTAACATATCAACGAGCTGTTTAACCTGAAAGTCACCTTCCGCTTTAATAACAACGTTTGGCTTTTTCCACTCAAAACTTGCTTCAACACCTCTGAAGTCAAAACGAGTATCTAGCTCACGGCTTGCATTTTCAGCTGCATTGCGCACCTCTTCAATATTAATTTCTGAAACGATATCCATTGAAGGCATATTATTTTTTCCTATCTCGTCTTAATAATTTTTTGCATCATAGCAAAAAGGGCGCAAATGAAAAACCACAGAGTCAATTCACGCATTCTTAGCCCTAGAGTTTAGGCCATTAACCATGTAACATAATGGCAATTTTTTAAAACCATCATCGCTCATGAAAAGCCGTAATCACCTACTCTTATTGCTTATCCTTGTAACCGCCCTACTCGTTGCCTTGTTTTTATCTGGTGATTTACGAAAACTGTTTTTTAGAAGTCCGCAAATTGACACCATCGGCCATTTTTTTGGTTTCTTCTTTTTGTCCTGGCTACTGCACAGCGGACTTAAATTTCCGCTAATTCCTTTAAGTATTGCGTTGACAATTTACGCAGGCTTGACCGAAGTCGGGCAATGGTACTTAGGCTTTCGAAATGCCGAATTATCGGACTTTATTGCAGATGTTGTCGGTATCACGGCGTTTGTGTTATTTCGTTGGATCTTATTGATGATTAGACACTCAAAGCCGCTGTGAAGACCCTGATTGTAGGACAAGGTGCTATAGGATTACTCTGGTATAGCCATTTTAAAATAAGCAAACAGCAAGATGTTCAGTTATTGGCATCACCAAGCTTTTATGCCCATAGCGATCAGCAAGACAACCACACGATTGATTTTACCAACGTTCAAAATGAACATTCGCAACTAGCGCTTGCTTTAGCGACACCTGAATTTATCAAGCAATCTCACATCGTTTTAGTTTGTGTTAAAGCGTTCCAACTGAAAGCCACAATTACCGCGCTAGCCCCAAACCTTTCTGAACACGCAATCGTGTTACTCTGCCACAATGGTATGGTAGCAGATAGCGTTATCAATCAAACCTTTGACAAACGCCAACGAGTGATAAGCATGTTGCTTACTCATGGCAGTAAAAAAGAAGATACTCTTGCTATTACTCATACTGGGCTTGGCAAAACAGATATTGGCCTGCTGCAAGGTGAGTTAACGTCTGCGGAACGACAAAAGCTTGTGAGCTATATGTCTAGCGCTTTACCACCGGTTTATTGGCACGATGACATTTCGACAATGCGTTGGCAAAAACTTGCGATTAATTGTGTGATCAATCCCATCTGCGCAATCAACAATAGCCAAAATAAAATCGTACTTGAACAGGTACACCAAGAGAAAGTTGATGCGATTTTACAGGAAATCGTTACCATTGCAGCGCTTCATCAGATATCGCTCGATGTAGATGAATTGAAAAAAAGCGTATTAAACGTTGCTAAGCTGACGGGGGAAAATATTTGTTCTACGTTAGCTGATATAAGGGCGGGTAAACGAAGTGAAATTGCCTATTTGAACGGCTTTGTTCATGCTGAAGGCCAGCGATTTAATGTTGCCACACCGATGAATACAACAATGTGGCAACAAGTAACTCAGCTAAGCCAAAGTTAGTTTCAGCTTAGTGATAGTTGATTAAGGGCGATATACCTTAACGTTTTTAAATCCATTATCGATAAGATACAGTGCCTGTAACTTACTCATCACGCCTTGATCACAATACAAGAAATACTCTTTTGACTGATCTAAGTCACCAAAATGGGTAGCTAGTTTATAAAATGGTAAATGCGTGACTTCAACACCATCTATTTCTAATGGATTTTCGTCTTCTTCTTCAGGACTACGAATGTCGAGAACGATTGCACCTTGGTCGATATCACCAACCATTTCAACCGCATGTATTTCCTCTTCAGACTCTTGACCAATGTCGCGAATATCAAACACACGCGTTTCTTCAACCACTTTGTTTAGAATATCAAAATCAAAGTTACCTTCTTCTGCTTCAACTTTTGAAAGGACCGCTTTAACGGTAGGCTTTTTACTGATTACGCCGCAATACTCAGGAATTGTTTTGGCGAAATCTTCTGTACCAATGTCACGCGCAATATCAATGATGTCCTGCTTATCGTAAGCAGCTAGAGGTCTAAGAATCAACGTGTCGGTTACGCGATCGATCACGTTCAAGTTAGTAAGTGTTTGACTAGACACTTGCCCTAAACTTTCACCTGTTACCAGTGATTGAATGCCTCGTTTCTCAGCGATTTGTGCTGCTGCTCGCATCATCATACGTTTAAGCACAACACCCATTTGGCCATTTTCAACTTTTTCCAAAATCTCAGCTACTACAGGTTCAAAATCAACGGCATAAAATTTTACGCGATGTGAGGCACCAAATTTGTTCCATAAATAGTAGCTGACTTGTTTTACACCGACTTCGTGTGCGCTACCGCCAAGGTTGAAGAAACAGAAATGTGTACGCGCCCCTTTCTTAATCATCTGGTAACTAGCTACACCAGAATCAAAACCACCCGACATTAACGATAAAACATCTTCTTGCGTGGCAATAGGGAATCCACCTAAACCTTTATGACGTTCAGTGATAATGAATACCTGATTGTTTTTGATTTCAAGATGAATAGTAACGTCAGGCTTACGCAGTTGAACACGCGCACTTTCTACATTCTGATTAAGTCCACCACCAACATACTGCTCGGTTTCAAGTGAAGAAAAATCATGCTTGCCTTTGCGCTTTACCCTAACGCAAAATGACTTGTTTTCGATAGTTTTCGCATGTACCGCTAATGTTTTCTCGAAAATGTCATGTAAATCGGTAAATTCGTATTGCTGTACTTCCAAAAACATCGGCACCCCTGGGATACACTTCAATGTTTCGATTAGCGCTAAGCGGTTTTTAGGGTCTTCATTTTTTGTGTTTACTTCAATGCTGTCCCAATTTACCTGTGTAGTTACCTGTTCATCAACACGACGCAAGACGTTCTTGACGTTAGATTCTAAAATCTTGGTAAAACGCTTTCTAACAGGGCGGCTTTTGATCGTAATTTCCGCCTGTAACTTCACTATAAATCTCATAGACAATTAACCCTAAAACAATGTGGCGCGGATTATACACAGATCTCAGGCACATTGGTATGTGTAAGGAAAATTCGCGAATTGCTCAGGGTTAGAGTCAAGTAAACATACTCCACTTCTTGAATTCAAATCAAGATAAGCGGTTTATTGACTCTGACTCCGTGTAGAGCAGCTTGAGTTACTGCTCAGTAACAGAGAATGGTTCTGACTCTTTTGCCTTACCTTGATTAATCGAGATTTCTACTCGACGATTGCGACGACGATTCAGCGCATTGGTATTAGGTACCAACGGTTTAGTGTCCGCGTGACCAACAACTAATAGTCTTGTCTCGTCAAAACCCGGTACTTTAATCAACTCATGCGCTATGGCCACGGCCCTTTTACTCGACAAATCCCAATTCGACGTAAATAGTTCAGAGCTAATTCCTTGGTTATCCGTATTACCTGACACCATGATTTCACCCGGCACGGTATTGAGCAATTCACCAATTTCTTGAATTATCGGCCTAAATTTGGGTTGTAAAAACGCCGAGCCTGAAGGAAAAGAACCATTTTCGCGAATACGAATAATGACTTGTTGACCCAAGGATTCAAGCTCAATAGCACCATCTTGAATTTGTTGCTCAAGTTGTTCGGCAATTTTCTTAACTAGTTCATTGACTTGCTCTTGCGACGCTTGCTCTAGCTCGTCACTGGCTTTTTGGCGTGCCTGTGCTGACATTTCATCAGCAGTACTTTGAGATTGACCACCACGCTCCGTTCCGCGCTGCTCTTGACGCCCACCTGCAGAGGTTTCATCACCCGCCTGAAACTCCAGCATTTGCTGGGTCATTTCAACGGTTTGTTGCTGAATAACTTCAATCGGCGTCGGCTCTGGCTTACCTGGTCTGAACTCTTGCGCAATAATACTTGTGCCTTTGGGGATATCTTTTACTTCAATTTTATTTTGAACACCAAATGCAAACTTCATCGAACCTGCTATTTGTTTGAATTTCAGAACATCCATTTCCGAAAACGAAAGTAACAATACGAAGAAACACATCAGCAGCGACATTAAGTCAGCAAATGTTCCCATCCAAGCGGGTAGCCCCGCAGGAGGGCATTTACACTCTGGAGGATTTGACATATTCGTCGCTCCTATTCTTCAGTGGTACTAACAGTTCGCTTACTTTCCGCTAGGTAATTCTTCAGTAAACCTTCAATTACACGCGGGTTTTGACCATCCTGAATGCCGAGTACGGCGTCTAAAATTAGTTCCTGATTTAACTTTTCTTCGGCCATACGTAACTTCAGCTTATTCGCTATTGGTATCGCAATTACGTTTGCCAAGAACGCACCGTATAACGTAGTTAACAAGGCAACTGCCATCGCTGGGCCGATTGCTTTAGGATCATCCATGTTTGATAACATGGCAACTAGACCGATCAAGGTACCAATCATTCCCATCGCTGGTGCAACGTCTGCAAGCGCCATCAACATGCCAATGCCGGTTTCATGTCGCTCTGTTGTTAGATTGATATCTTTCTGCAATGTTCCCCTAACGACATCGGCATCATGACCATCTACCAGCATATCGACGCCTTTTTGCATAAAAGCATTAGTAATTTCAGCTTCTTCTAATGCCAAAAAGCCGCCTTTACGTGCAGCGTCAGCCATCTCTACTGACTTTTCAATTAATTCATCTGGTTTTTCAATTTTGAATAAAAACGCTTTGCCTGCAATTTTACCTATGGTAAAAAATTGCCCTAAGTTGTAATTCGACAACACAACGAATGTCGAGCCACAAAATACGATTAAAATAGACTGCGTATCAACGAACATACTGATATCACCGCCTAAAATCATCGCCATGACGATAAAGCCGATAGCGCCAAGTAGCCCAAGTAGCGTAGCTAAATCCACAAATGCCTCCAGAAAATTGTATCTATACCTGTTAGAACTATTACAACGTCAATTCGGTATTATCACGCGCAAACTTACCTTGATAATACATGAAGGGGTAATGATGCGCGAACACAAATGATAAATCACTATTATTCTAATACTGTTATTATCGTCCAATTTGTCAATAACTTAACCTTAATAATAGTCTTTTTTGTTACAAGGCTATTTTCAGCTCTAGATTGACCCAAGCGAGCTGCTAATGTAGTGTTGCGCCATTATTTAAAATTGCTGTCAATCTGGATCCACCAAGCATGGCAAAAAAGAAACTAGAAAACCTTAATTTTGAAGAATCTCTTGACGAGCTTGAGACTATTGTTGAGAAGCTAGAACAAGGTGAATTATCGTTAGAAGATGCGATGTCACTGTTTGAAAGAGGCTTGAATTTGAGTCAACACAGTCAAAGCAAACTAAAAGATGCTGAACAAAAAATTCAGATCTTGCTTGAAAAAAATGGTCAATCAACCCTTGAAGATTTTTCAGAATAAGTATGATGAGTCAACAACCGCTTCCGCAACTTGCCCAATATCAAGATAGAATAAATACATTTCTCCTTCAGCAAATCGACAGACTGGCGGTAAATGACAAGAAGCTAATAGAAGCAATGCGCTATGGCCTGCTTATCGGCGGTAAGCGTATGCGTCCATATTTAGCTTACATTACAGGTGAAGCGTTGGGTGCGGAAATTTCAGATATCGATGCTGTTGCTGCTGCATTAGAGTGTATTCACGCATATTCATTACTGCATGACGACCTACCCGCGATGGACGATGATGATTTACGTCGTGGTCAGCCTACTTGTCACAAAGCATTTGATGAAGCAACGGCTATATTAGCTGGCGATAGCTTGCAAACAATGGCGTTTGATATTTTAGCGAATCATCAATTTTCAGCACAAGCAGCTGGAAAACAAATTAAACTCGTTCAGCAATTGTGTCACGCCTCTGGCTATCAAGGCATGTGTGGAGGACAGGCGTTAGATTTGTCCGCTACAGATAAAACCATCAGCTTGGCAGAATTAGAACATTTGCATTCGCTTAAAACCGGTGCATTACTTAAGGCGGCAGTATTAATGGCGGCTGAATGTGCACCATCAGTTACCGAAAACGACAAACAACAGCTAACAATATTTGCAGACTCAGTAGGACTTGCCTACCAAGTACGTGACGACATTATTGATATCATCTCTACTGAAGAAGAATTAGGTAAGCCAAGCGGTTCAGACCTTGCAGCTAATAAAAGTACCTACCCTTCACTTCTTGGGCTAGACGGCGCTCAGCAGAAAGCGGACGACTTATATCAACTAGCGCTTCAAGCTTTAACAAGTTTGTCATACAATACGCAGAATTTATCTGAATTTGCCACTTTTATAATCAAACGCAAAAGTTAATAACGACAATTATACTATGACTACAGATCCAACCGACTATCCATTGTTGTCTAAAATCAACTCTCCAGACGACTTACGATTGTTAAATCGTTCGCAATTACCACAAGCGAGCGATGAACTGCGTCGCTATTTATTGAATTCAGTCAGCAAGAGCAGTGGTCATTTTGCCTCAGGGTTAGGCACCATAGAACTCACAGTGGCTTTGCATTATGTTTATCAAACCCCATTCGATCATTTGATTTGGGATGTAGGTCACCAAGCGTACCCGCACAAAATTCTGACGGGGAGACGTGAACAGTTACACACCATCAGACAAAAAGATGGGTTACATCCCTTCCCATGGCGTGAAGAAAGTGAATATGACGTACTAAGCGTTGGCCATTCAAGTACGTCAATTTCTGCTGCATTGGGTTTAGCCGTTGCTGCTGAAAAAGAGGGCAACAACCGTAAAGTCGTTGCTGTAATTGGTGACGGTGCAATGACCGCAGGTATGGCGTTTGAAGCGTTAAATCATGCTGGTGATATTCATAAAGATATGCTCGTGATATTGAACGACAACGAAATGTCGATATCAGAAAACGTGGGCGCACTAAATAATCACTTAGCTAAGCTATTATCAGGTAGCTTTTATACGGGCATTCGTGAAGGAAGTAAGCGCATACTTGGCAACATTCCACCTATTAAAGAACTCGCCAGCAGGGCTGAAGAGCACCTTAAAGGGATGGTTGTACCTAGCACCTTCTTTGAAGAACTTGGTTTTAATTATATCGGACCAATCGACGGTCATGACGTAAACGGCTTAGTGGATACCATCTCAAATATGCGCAGCCTAAAAGGGCCGCAGATTCTACATATTGCCACGAAAAAAGGTAAAGGGTACGAAGCAGCTGAGCAAGATCCTATTAAGTATCATGCGGTACCTAAGTTTAATCCTGCTGACACCAATTTACCCAAGAGCAAACCTACGGCACCGACCTACTCACAAGTGTTTGGTGACTGGTTATGCCGCATTGCTGAGCAAGATGAACACTTAGCCGCTATTACACCGGCCATGCGAGAAGGCTCTGGCATGGTAGAGTTTAGCCAAAGATTTCCTGACAAATATTTCGATGTGGCAATTGCCGAGCAACATGCAGTCACTTTTGCAGCAGGCTTGGCTATTGGCGGTAAGAATCCAGTTGTAGCGATTTATTCAAGCTTTTTACAGCGTGGATACGATCAATTGATTCACGACGTTGCTATTCAAAACTTACCGGTTTTATTTGCGATTGACCGTGCAGGCATCGTTGGGGCTGATGGCCCTACGCACCAAGGCGCTTTTGATTTAAGCTTTATGCGCTGTATTCCAAATTTAGTCATTATGACACCATCTGATGAACGTGAATGTCAACTGATGCTGACAACAGGCCATAAATTACACCAACCAGCAGCGGTACGTTACCCACGTGGCAGCGGTACTGGCGTAGAATACCCCGCTATCGATGCAACGATTGAAGTAGGTAAAGGCGTTGTAAAACGTCAAGGCAGTGAAATTGCAATACTGAACTTTGGTACAACGTTGGTTGAGGCCGAAAACGCTGCTAATGAACTGGCGGCGACAGTCGTTGATATGCGATTCGTTAAACCTTTAGATACTGCACTACTCGATGAGATTGCCAAAACTCACGCAACCATCGTAACCGTAGAAGACAACGCTATTGCAGGCGGTGCAGGATCTGCAGTAAATGAGTATTTACTCTCACAAAAATTATCTGCTCAGATCCTCAACATTGGTTTACCTGATGTGTTCATTAAACATGGAACCCAGCAAGAAATTCATCAAGAATTGCTACTCGACAGCGAAGGTATCGTTAAACAAATTAACGCTTTCTTAAGCCGTTAACTTGTCTTGTTTGACTATTTAATTTATCGGGGAGCCAAATGGCTCCCTTTTTTGTTTTTAAACAGCTGTAATCATTTCAGCACAAGTTTACACATTTCGGTTGACGAAAATTTAGGCTCCTCAAGTAGACACGCTTGCACTCAAAACGCTATAACATTTGCCAAATACTAATAAAAATATAGAAAGGATGATAAAAATGCGCGCGGCAATTGGGAAGATAATAACAATTTGGGCGTTAGTGGCCACCGTTGCATTACCTTGTGCAGCGGCAAACGTCGATGAAAATGATACGATACCCCAGTTACATCAAAAAATGCTTAACGGGGAGCTGACGAGCGAAGCCTTAGTGCAATTTTACTTATCGCGAATCGCGAAAATTGACGACAATGGCGTTAAACTTAACGCAGTCGTTCAACTCAATAAGAACGCCTTGGCTGAAGCACGTAACTACGACGTGCAACTGAAAAAATCAGGCTTAGTGGGAGCACTTCATGGCATCCCAGTGCTACTCAAAGATAATATTGATACTGCTGAAGGGCTGGCAAATACTGCGGGCTCTCTCGCCCTTAAAGAAAATTTCCCCAAAAATAACGCGTTTATCGTTGAAAAACTAAAACGAGCGGGTGCTATTATTCTAGGAAAAGCAAACTTGAGCGAGTGGGCAAACTTTCGCTCTACATCCTCTTCAAGTGGCTGGAGCAGCTTGTATGGACAAACGCGAAATCCATATGATCTAAATGCTTCGCCATGTGGCTCAAGCTCCGGTTCAGGCGCATCTATCGCGGCAAACTTGGCGACAGTAGCAATCGGCACGGAAACTGACGGTTCCATTACCTGCCCTGCCGCAGTAAACGGTATTGTAGGCATTAAACCCACTCTCGGCAGTGTGAGTCGTTCAGGAATTATTCCTCTTGCACAAAGCCAAGATACAGCCGGCCCCATGGCAAGACATGTTACCGATGCCGTCATCGTACTCGATGTTATTGCAGAAGAAGATCAAATAGACCCTGCAGCCATAGCTTCACCGATTGAATATCCACAGCACCTCAAAGCAAACGGATTGAAAGGCAAACGCATTGGCATCGCTCGCGATTTGATGGGCTATCACAAAGGCTTAGATCGCGTATTTGAACAAGCAATAAATGACTTAACTGCCCAAGGCGCAATAATCGTCGACAATCTTGCATTTGCTGAAAGAGAAAAGTGGGGCGAAGCTGAATTTAGCGTATTACTTCACGAATTTAAGCACGATATTAATCAATACTTATCACAAACAGCACCATCGCTACCAAAATCATTAGCACAAGTAATTGAGTTCAATAAGCAGCATGCTCAGCAAGTCATGCCCTTTTTTGAACAAGAATTACTGGAGATGGCGCAAGCAACGAAAGGCTTAAACGACGAAGGATACAAAACAGCCTTAGCACAGTCAAAATTACTCACGCAAGACAAGGGAATTGACGCGCTGTTAACCGCACATGATTTAGATCTGATCATTGCTCCGACAACAGGGCCAGCATGGCAAATCGACTTAATTAATGGTGACCATTATTTGGGCGCAGCATCATCAGCTGCCGCAATTGCTGGTTATCCACATATTACCGTGCCGATGGGATACGTTCATCACCTGCCTGTCGGTTTATCGTTTTTTTCAGGCAAGTTGAGTGAAGATCGCTTAATCGAAGCCGCCTATGCTTACGAACAAGCGACCAAACATAGAAAAGCCCCTATATTATAGGGGCTTTCATTTGTAAATCGCTGTGTTTGCCTTCATGCTGAGTGCGCAGCAATCGAAGTATTAGATACCCTTCGATTACTCGTTCCTCGCACTCATCGAACGGATTTAATCGAAGCAGGAGAGTCCCTTCGACAAGTTAATATTACTCAGAAATATACTCTACGACTTCTAAACCGAAACCAGATAACGAGTGATATTTGGTTTGAGAGCTTAACAAGCGCATTTTACTCACGCCTAAGTTTGATAGGATTTGCGAGCCAACCCCTACATTTCGTGATCCCACATGACGCTTAACTTCTTTTACTTTTTCACCTGCATCAAGCTTGGCGTATTTTTCGACTTGAGCAATCAACTCTTCCGTAGACTCATGTTTACCAAGTAACACCAATACACCACCTTCTTTTCCGATACGCTCAAGTGCATCGGCAATTGGCCACTTGTTCACGCTTTCACGATGGCTATGGAGCAAATCTCTAAACGTATTTTCTAAATGTACACGTACTAACGTTGGCTCGTCTGCTTTGATTTCCCCTTTGGTCAATGCAAAGTGCGCCTGACCATCGATGGTATCTTTGAAGACAGATAAATCAAAGTCACCATATGCTGTTGGCAATTTACACTGTGAAATACGCTCAATCGTAGTTTCAGTAGCATTACGGTATTCAATAAGATCGGCAATGGTACCCATTTTAATACCATGTTTTTCGGCGATAACTTCTAAGTCTGGTCGACGAGCCATCGTACCATCTTCATTAAGAATTTCGACAATCACAGCAGCAGGTTCAAGACCAGCTAAACGCGCCAAATCAACGCCAGCCTCGGTGTGACCAGCACGATTTAGTACACCACCGTCTTTAGCCATTAATGGAAAAATATGGCCCGGTTGCACGATTGCGTCTTGATTGGCATCTTTAGCAACAGCAGCCAACACTGTGGTAGCACGATCAGCAGCTGAAATCCCTGTTGTTACTCCTTCTGCGGCTTCAATTGAAACCGTGAAGTTAGTCGTAAATTGAGCATCGTTTTTGTTCACCATTAATGGCAAATTGAGTTTTCTGCATCGCTCGATGGTCATTGGCATACAAATCAAGCCGCGACCATGCGTTGCCATGAAGTTAATGGCTTCAGGAGTAACCAGTTCAGCCGCCATGATGAAGTCACCTTCATTTTCGCGGTCTTCATCATCCATCAAGATAACCATTTTACCTTGTTTGATATCTTCGATGAGCTCCTGTGGAGTATTTAAGTTCATGACAACCTCTTTATTTGATAAAGCCACTTTTTTGTAGCAAAGCTTCTGTAACACCTGTAGGTGCTGGTTCAGATGTTTGTTTTTTTAATAGTAGACGCTCAATATAACGTGCCATTACGTCTACTTCGATATTAACTGTTGTACCTGCCTGATAACTAGGCATGATGGTTTGTTCGCTCGTATGCGGAACTATGGTGAGTCTGAATGCATCATCACGCAAGCTATTGACGGTTAGGCTTACACCGTCAACCGTGATTGAACCTTTTTCAGCAATATAAGGTGCGATGTGGTCATCCATAGATAGCCAATACTCTTTGCTATTACCATTTTGAGTCACACTAACAATTGTCGCAACGGCGTCAACATGTCCTGAAACAATGTGCCCACCAAAGCGAGTCGTTGGTAGCATGGCTTTTTCCAAATTGACTTTTTGCCCTACACCATAGTTTGCAAAACCCGTTCTGCTTAGCGTTTCTTTCGACACGTCAGCACTAAAACTATGGTCATCAAATGCAACAACAGTTAAACAAATGCCATTGGTAGCAATAGAATCACCCAATTTAACATCGCTCATATCGAGTATGTTAGTGGCAATCGTGATTCTGGCGCCCTCGCTGTTAACCTGTATTGATTGAATAGTACCAACCGCTTCAATTATTCCGGTAAACATATTATTTCTCTTTAATTTTGGCGTTAATGCGAATATCTGCACCCACTTGTCTCACATCGGTAATATCCAATGTCAGCGCATCAGTTAAGTGTTGAACACTTGGCATGTTGACTAAGCTCATCGCTGTAGAGCCTAGAAGTTTAGGCGCTTGATAGAGTACCAACTCATCAACTAATTTCTGTTCAAGAAAGCCGCCAGTTAAGTGATTTCCGGCTTCTACTAATAGCTCATTCAAGCCTCTGCTCGCCAATAATTCAACTACTGACGTTAAACAAAGGTACTTGCTATCGCTTGCCAAAGGCACGGAAACCTGTTCGACAAATTCTGGCCAGCGCAAAGTATTATCAATTGAAGAGCTAATGATGAGTATGGGAGAAGGTTCGCTAAAAAGTGGTAAATCGGGCGTCAGGCGCTTGTGATTATCAATGACGACTCTTAGGGGCTGTCTAATAGTCACACTCGGATAACTGTTATTTTTTTGTCCTGAAAATAGTTCGTCAGACCTTACTGTCATTCGGGCATTATCACGTATGACACTAACAGCACTGGTTATAATTGCACAACTTGCTGCGCGTAACCTTTGAACATCCTGACGTGCTGCTTTAGACGTTATCCATTGACTTTCACCATTCGCCATAGCGGTTTTGCCATCTAGACTTGACGCTAATTTACATCGAACCAATGGTTTTCCAGTGGCCACCCGCTGGATATAGCCCTTGTTCAATGCGGCGGCATCTTCAGCTAAAAGGCCTACTTCAACGGTTATTCCTGCCTCAGTTAAGAGCTCAAAGCCCTGTCCGGCAACATGTGGGCTTGGATCTGTCATCGCACAAATGACTTTGCTTACGCCAGATTTAATCAAAGCCAGTGCACATGGCGGAGTGCGACCAAAATGACTGCATGGCTCAAGCGTTACATAGGCTGTAGCACCTTTTGCTGCATCGCCCGCTTCATTTAGTGCGTGCACTTCGGCATGCTCTTGCCCTGCAACGATGTGAAAACCTTCACCCACAATTTGATTATCATTAACAATGACGCAACCCACACGTGGGTTAGGAGATGTTGTATATCTCCCCTGTGCTGCGAGTTTTATTGCTCGTGCCATAAAGGCGTGTTGTTCGGGACTATATTGCACTGTCACTCTTTAATGCCTTTCATTCAACTCTTTGATAATCAGTCATCACCAAGACGTGCAATTTCTTCACCGAATTCGCGAATGTCTTCAAATGAACGATAAACGGAAGCAAATCTAACGTAAGCAACTTTATCCAGATCTTTAAGTTGCTCCATAATGATATTGCCTAATAGCTCACTGGAAACTTCTCGCTCGCCCGTTGCACGCAACTGAGATTTAAGACGATTTATGGCCTTTTCTGTCTGTTCAACGCTTACTGGTCTTTTTTCGAGCGCACGTACTAAGCCACTTCGTAACTTATCTTCGTTAAACGGTTCGCGAGAGCCATCACGTTTAATAATTCTCGGCATGACTAGCTCAGCCGTTTCAAACGTCGTGAACCGCTCTTGGCATGTAGTACATTCCCTTCTACGCCTAATTTGGTGTCCGTCAGCAACTAATCGAGAGTCGATAACTTTAGTTTCTGTTGTTGAACAGAATGGGCAGTACATAGTGAACCCTGAGGTAAAAAAAATTAGCGGTATTTTAAACTAATTGTTCATCGATACCAATTCTTAAGAGGAAATAGTTATTTTCTAATTTGCAGCTAATTTCGAAATGATACAAACAAAAAAGCGAACGCCTTATTCAGGAGTTCGCTTTTGCTCTTAATCTTAAGTTCAGATTAATGAATACTACGCATAAACAGGGAAGCGTGCACAGATCTCTTTAACTTTGTCTTGAACTGATTTGATTACATCTTCGTTTTCAATATCGTCAAGGATGTCACAAATCCAACCCGTTAGTTGTTGAGTTTCTTCAACACCAAAACCACGACGTGTGATAGCTGGTGTACCTAAACGCAAACCAGAAGTAACAAATGGAGAACGAGGATCGTTAGGTACAGAGTTTTTATTAACCGTGATGTGCGCACGACCTAACGCCGCGTCAGCATCTTTACCAGTGATATCTTTGTCAATCAAATCAAGAAGCAACAAGTGGTTTTCAGTGCCATTTGATACGACTTTATAACCACGTTCTTGCAATACAGCGACCATCGCTTTGGCATTAGCCAACACTTTTTCTTGATAAACTTTAAATTCAGGTTGTAATGCTTCTTTGAAAGCTACCGCTTTAGCTGCGATAACATGCATCAATGGGCCACCTTGACCACCAGGGAATACAGCGCTGTTTAGCTTCTTGTAAACATCTTCATCACCACAACCTGAAACGATCAAACCACCACGAGGGCCAGCTAACGTTTTATGCGTAGTTGTTGTAACAACATGAGCATGAGGAACAGGATTAGGATATAAGCCAGCGGCTATTAGACCTGCAACGTGCGCCATATCTACCATGAAGTAAGCGCCTACTTTATCGGCGATTTTACGCATACGTGCCCAATCAACGATACCAGAGAACGCAGAGAAGCCACCAATAATCATTTCAGGCTTATGTTCTTCCGCTAAACGCTCTAGCTCTTCATAGTCGATGTCACCTGTTTCTGGGTGTAAACCGTATTGATATGCTTCGTATGATTTACCTGAGAAGTTAACATGAGAACCATGCGTTAAGTGACCACCATGCGCAAGGCTCATACCTAACACTTTTCCGCCTGGCGAAACTAGCGCTTGGAAAACGGCAGCGTTTGCTTGTGAACCAGCATGTGGTTGTACGTTTGCGTAGTCAGCACCAAATAATTCTTTAGCACGCTCAATAGCTAATGCTTCTGCTTTGTCAACATGCTCACAACCGCCGTAATAACGTTTGCCCGGGTAACCTTCAGCATATTTGTTAGTTAGCTGTGAACCTTGTGCTTCAAGTACACGAGGGCTACAGTAGTTTTCAGATGCAATAAGTTCGATATGTTCTTCCTGGCGAACTACTTCATCTGTCATTGATTGCCAAAGTTCAGCATCAAAATCGGCAATATTCATATCACGAGTCAGCATGTTTATACCTCTATTTCACAGCGAATACGCTGGACGGTTAAGATTAAATTAATTGCCGCATATTTTGCCTGAATCACACACGCTTGTATACGTTAAAACTCGGCCACGTTATTTCAATTTGCGATGATTTATACAAATACATGAACCGTCAAATATGCGGTAAAAACTTTCAAAGACAAGATCAAATTGGTCTTGTTCGTAATATATAGAACAAGAAACGAAATGACAACAAATTTAATATAAACATCAAGCCAATATTCAGAATTAAATTCCGACTTGCCACCCACTATCCGAATGTTATTTCATTTGTTGTAGGCGCTTCAACTCTGCTAAGCGTTTGCGGTGAAACCAATGGGTCACTAGGTAACAGACAAGAATCATCCCGTATATTTCGGTAATAATAGACCAAACAGAAATATTAAGTTCTGTACTAAGTTCTTTAGCGAATAGCCCAACGAGAACTATCATCAACCAATAGTATATTTTGATTAGTTTGATATACCTTAAAGATGACAGACATCCTCTCAAGGCATTGTCTAGTGCGCGTTCTGGGCTGTCGCAAGCTTTTTTCCAAGCTTTGGAGCGAATTTTGACTTCGTAATAGACAAACACAATGCACAAGAGGGATGATACAGCAAAATAGACAACCGTCATGGTGCCTATTTCTTCATTTTGAGAAAACACAACGGTCATAACAACAAGAAAAATTGTCGCAAGAATGTTTAGCCATAAAATGGCCTTTGCCCATAACGTTCTTCGCTTCGTTTGCTTAAGTAATTTATCAATATCCGACTTTTTAAATGGCTGTTCTTGCCAGTCTTCCGTTAACAACTGCCAATCATCTCCAAATACATCACTCGGAGAAGTAGACTGTTCTAACGATTTATCTTGTTCTTTATTCATTTATGCAGCCATCAGTGTCATTAAAGCAGTTTTTGCACGTTGCAGCCTGACACCAACTAGATTGGTTGTAATTGACAGTACCTCTGCAATTTCTTGGTAACTCATTCCTTCTAGTGCCAATGTAATTACCTGTTGCTGTTCAAGTGTTAGTCTGCGAATTGAAGCCAATAATTTTTGCTGTCTTTGATGTTGATCCAATGCCTGATAAGGCGTTACATTTTGGTTATCAACTTCGTGATCTTGTAGATTATGCTTTTCTTCTGATTCTGTCTTTATAGTACGTACCGACTTTGCAACATGCGTTGCCAACACATTATGGGCAATACGCGCAACAAAAGTTTTAACGCTGGCATCAGCACGAAAACTTGGTAGCGCACGCCAAATGTTGAGCGCGATTTCTTGAAATAACTCATCTTGTATTGCGGGCTTTGCTTCAAAACCGACAATGATATGACGCAGTAGTTTCTCATGCATCGTCATCCATTCGGTAAATAAGGCTTGATTGTTCAAGTAGGCGCTCCCCTGCTCCGCTGAAAATTCAGTAACACAGGTGTTATTATTATTGAGCGATAATGTAAACGAGTTCACCATAGAGTACAATCAAACCTTATTCTAACTTGCTAACTTAACGACTGAATCACTTTTTCTGATTGCAGTTTTTTCGTCAGCCCAACTACAAGTGCAGCGACTGCAACAATTGTGATCACGGTAGTTGCCATTAATGCAAACCAATCTACAGGTAAGCCTTTAAAAATATCTTCCATGATTAATGATTGACCAGATACTGGAATGAAATCTAGCCATTGTGGCTTGTTATCCATGAAGTTCAACGCAAAAGGCAGCATCACAGGTAACATGATGACCATAGTGACCGACGATTGCGCTTCCTTAAAACTTTTCGCTTGAAAAGAAAAGAAAAGCTGAACTGCGGAAGCAAATAAACAAAGCGGTAGCAACATGCCCACAATGATTACCACTGTCATTGGTTCTAGGCTGAATGACGCACCAATTTTAGACAAATCAACAAACGACATTGATACCGATGTCAGAATAAGTGTCAGTGCAACACCAAGCAGCGCAATAATCGTCGCCGAAGTCAATTTAGCCAGTACAATCTTCATTGTGCTTACTGGTTGACATAAAAGTATTTCTAAAACATCTCTTTCTCGTTCACCAGCACTTGAATCGATTGCAACGGACAAGCCTGACATAAATGCTGCCATTAACAAATACATGCCTAACATCATCGAAATCATCATGAAGTTGCTACTAGGTAACGATGTATCTTGTTCAACAAGATTTACTACTTGCAATAATCGAACATCAATACCACGCACCAATAATCGCTTGTAGCCAATTTCGCGAGAGTAATCTCTAATAGAATTCTTGACTCGACGTAGTGGCGAACTCAATGACTGTTCACTGAAATCTGCGCGTAAGGTAATGTTAATCACAACACCTTTCGCCATGTCTTCAGCAAATGACGCAGGAATATTTAGCTCAATATTTCGGTCATCCCAGAGCTTTTGCTCTTCGGCTGGTACGCTGGCAAACGGATAAATATTTTCGTCCGCAAGCTTTTTAATCAGCTTAGGTGCATGCTCTTCGCCCGTAATTTTCACATAAATCGGTGGCTTAGAAACCATCTCCTTGATCGCCATTTTCGACATACCAAAAATCACTAGCGGCGCCATAAAGGCCAGCATCATTGCGACTAGTAAGGCACGCTTATCCCTAAATGCTTCTTTTAATTCTTTAATTAATAGCGCTTTAAATTGGATCATGCTGCAACTCCTTCATCTGAACCAATAAGTTTCACGAACGCTTCTTCAAGCAAAGATTCGCCTGCCAGATCACACAGCTCTTGTGGTGTACCTTGTGCAGCCACTTTACCGTTAGCCACAATGATCACACGATCACACAATGCCGCAACTTCTTGCATTACGTGTGATGAAAACACTATGCAATGGCCTTTTTCTTTAAATGTGCTCAGGTAGTTACGTAAAATACGTGTACTCATTACATCAAGCCCGCGTGTAGGTTCATCTAACACAAAGTTTTTAGGCTGATGTACTAAAGCCTGTGCAAGCGTCACCTTCATACGCTGACCTTGCGAAAAGCCCGCTGTTTTGCGATAAGCTAGATCTTCCATATTGAGATCAGCAATGATTTGCTCAATCGCTGTTTTCTTCGCTTGTCCCGCCAAACCGTGAATACTTGCAAAGTAGTCAATTTGCTCATAAGCGGTTAATCGTTCGTACAAGCCAAATTTATCCGGAAAAATTCCTAAGCGAGCACGCGCTTCCAATGGCTGCTCTTTCACAGTAATGCCGTCTATTTTGGCATAACCTTCGTCTGCTTTAAGTAAACCGTACAATGTACGTAAACATGTGGTTTTACCTGCACCATTTGGTCCTAATATGCCTGTAATTTCACCGTCTTTTGCAGTGAATGACAGACCGTCTAATGCTTTAACTGACTTAAAGCTTTTATGTAAATTACTTACTTCAATCATTTCCTATTCCTTAAATGCTTCCATTGAGGCCCGTCATAAATGTTTCATCTGGAATATTTTCCAAACATGACTCATCTAAGTTATTTGGTTCCAATTTTGAAAGGAACTCGTCGATAACGTTAATTGCACAGGTTGTAGGTCCCGGTGTATGCGCACTATTTTTCAGCACAATATGCTTGCTGTTCGGTAATGTTTTGGCTGTGTAATCGCCATTACTTGGTGGTGTTACTGGGTCTAAATCACCAGAGATAATCAAAGTAGGAATATTAGCGGTTACAGGTTGGTAGAAACTCTCGTCAGGGCGATATTGCGGCCATACCGGACACGCGGTAATCCATGCCATATGACTATTAGCGCCGCCAAACGAATTGTCTGCATCAATAATACGATCTTGTTCGGTAACGCGAGGGATATCTTCGTTGCAAACTATATTAAATGTCAGTCCAACGTACATGCCTGCAGAACCGTCTGTTTGCGCAATGAGGCCAGCCAATGGCGCATAGTTTCCAGCATACGCTTGATGTACAACTAGAGGTACGAGTGAACGCGTTTGCACCGAATACAGCTGCATACGTAAGGCATTGATGAGTTTGTTTTTATTGATAATAAAATCAGTCATGGTTCCCAATCGAGGATGCGGAATTCGCACTACGACAGGGGCCTCATCGAGTCGTTGGGCTAGAGCAGTGAACTCACTTGCCAGATTCGGATAGGCCTTTTTACATGCTTCATCAGCCTGACAATTACTGAGTAACTTCTCAAATGAGCGCGCCGCACTTTTGCCGAATAATCCAATAGGCACTTCTACAGGCCCCACGCTGTCAAGCACCACGGCACGTAGTGATTCTGGGAACATGCGCATATAAACTAAACCAGCACGCGTACCATATGAACCGCCATAGATATTGATCTTTTGATGGCCAAGTGCTTTTCTCACTTCGTCAAAATCACGGATAGCGTTTTCCGAATTATACTGGCTTAAGTCTCCTTTGAGGGTCGACAAACACTCTTGTACTTCTTTCGCAGTAAATTCTTCAGGCAACATCGCGTATGGACTTTGTTCTGCCACATCGTCACATTGCAGTGGGTGCGATTTTCCGGTGCCACGCTGATCAACGAGGATCAAGTCACGTGTTTTTCTCACTTCATTAAACGCGTCATATAAACCTGCAGCCAATTCAACTGCCGCCTGACCAGGCCCACCCGCCAAGAACATGAGAGGCTCTTTGTTTTGACTATTATCGATGGCAGGCAATATCGCAAAATTAATCGCTATTTCTTCGCCTTCAGGATTACTATAGTTTTCTGGAACAGTAAGTGTTCCGCATTGCACTTGCTGCTTGATTCCGTCAAGGTGACAGCTTTCCAACTGAAGTTTGTCACTACTTGCCCAACTCGATGTGGCAAGTGCAGAAAGACTTAGCGCAAATAATTTTTTCCAATGTTGTTTCATATTGTCCTTCCTTATTAAATGTCGTTAAACTAGTCAAACATAAGTTGAATTTATTACACCTTTTTTTCACTATTCGTTAACTTTTTACTTTTTTGTATAAATACATGGAGTTACATAATGACCGTCTATCACGTTAATGCATTTACTCTAGAAGGAGATGGAGGTAATCCAGCAGGCGTTGTCTTAGACGCTGACCAATTGACTTCAGAGGAAATGCAAAAAATTGCCCACCAATTGGGCTTTTCAGAAACAGCATTCATCGTAGATACCCGTTATGATGATGACTATCAGGCTGATTTTCGTATACGATTTTTCACCCCAAACACAGAAGTCGATTTTTGTGGTCACGCAACGCTAGCAAGTTTTGCCATATTGCATAAGAAATCAATTGTTTCTGAAGGCTGTTATGTCCAACAAACCAAAGCAGGCCTGCTTACCGTGGAAGTGAACGAAAATGGCAGCATTACGCAGCAACAAACACTCCCTCAGTTTCTCGAAAAAATACCGCCTATTGAAATTGCTCAGTCTTTGGGTCTGTCCGTTGATAGTCTCACGTTAGATAAATATCCAATCCAGTGTGTCACAACAGGGTTAGTTGACATCATCATACCTGTAGAAAAAGGTTTACTCGATTCAATTAATCCAGACCACCAAGCGATCATGGACATTTGTCGTCGCTATAACGCGATTGGTTTCCATTTGTTTGAACTCGACAGCGCAGGCTCAATATTCACAGCCAATTGCAGAAATTTTGCCCCGCTAGTTGATATTCCCGAAGAATCAGCCACGGGTAGCGCCAGTGGAGCACTTGCAGCATATTTGCATAAATACAGCAGCAAGCATCCTATTAGTTTTCGCTTTGAACAAGGTCGAGCAATGCATGCACTCTCTGAAATTTTTGTCAGTTTGAGTGTTACTGACGATGAAATCGATGGTGTATATGTCAGCGGTTATGGTGAGCTGGTTAAGACTATTCCGCTATAGTCGAATAATAAAAAAACGAGCTGGGGAGAACAGCTCGTTTATTATCCATCATGCTAAGACAGCATTAGAAGTCGTAACGCATTGACAATTTCACATAACGTGGCGTTTGGAAATCATCGGCATAACCAAATCGAGGGTTGTTTGTACCACTGTCAAACTCTGACAGTTCATCAACGCCTTCTACCCCATCCCAATTAAATACGTTAAAGATATTCGCTTTGAACGTAAGTAATCCATGGTCATTCAGATCAACACGGTAAGTAAGGTTCAAGTCTAAATTATAAACCCATTCAGTACGTCCTAAGCTACCACGAGGCGTTGCAACACCATCGTTGTAGAAAGAAGCTGCACCGTACCAGTCACGGCCATAACAAACACCGTCAACCTGAACCGCAGTTACACAGAAGCCATCGTCTTCAGGGTGAACACCAAAGGCACTCTTTGGCTTACCTGATTTCGCCCAAAAGTTGAAGCCAACACTGAAATCATCATTGATGGTATAAATACCATATGCTTTGATGTTATGACGACGATCGTTAGGTAAGTCACCGTAGCCATTGTCCATTAATTCAGGATAGTCGAAAGACGTCGTCCAACCCGGATCAGCCTGACCGTTATCTGATCTTACCAAGCCTTCCGTATTACCATAGCTGTGTGACCAAGTGTAAGATGATGCAATGAAAAAATCTTCAGTTACATAACCAGAAACGTTAAACTCAGCAGCATAGTACTGACGCTTAGAGTCTGGGAAGCCTAACATTTCAGAGCTAACAGTCACTTCTTCTTTCGTACCGTCGCCATCAACATCATAAATCATCGTAACGTCACGGCCTGGGTTAGTTAGCGTTGGGAACCAACCACCAACTAAGTAATCTTCCATATTTGGATCATCAGCAAAATTCTCTTTGATCCACTGGTTCATACCATAATTGAACGAAATATCTTCGATAGATTGCTTCAACTCACGTGATACTAAACGTACACCCGCAGCCCAATCTTCATTGATTTGTTGTTCGTAACCAATCACAATTTCGTCTGAATACATCGACTCTGCTTGGTTATTAAACAATTGGTCAGCATCAGGGACTGTGCCGTCAGCAACTACATCAGTACGTAATAAGTCACCTAATTGCGGAGATCCGTCAGAATTGACACCTTCTAACATGTAGATGTGATGAATATCGTAAGCCGCAGAGGCCATTCTTACGTTGGTATTAGGAGATACCGGCTGGAAGTAGCGACCGTAAGAACCATATAGTTTACTGTCACCATTGCCAAGTAAGTCATAAGTAAAGCCAACACGAGGGGCAATTTGATCGTCTAAATCAACATATTTGTCACCCGAGCCTGTTGTATTACTAAAAGTACTAGCTCGTACACCAAGGTTTAAAACGAGCTCGTCGTTAACTTGCCAAGTATCTGTAATGTAAAAGGCATTTGATTCGTTTTCAGTTTCACTAGCTTTACCCCAGATGCGTAGATCTGCATACTCATCACCTGCCTGAATAGGTAAACCAGCGGCGCCATCTTCGGCTGCACGGTAGTATGTATACCAACCATCACCGTGAGGTTCATAATAATCTGAAATTTCTAAAGTTTCATGATCGAAACCGAATCGTAATGTATGGTCACCAATCACCCAGTCCAAATCTACGCGATAAACTTTACGCACATCCTCTGTCGATGAATCGCCCCATCCGACCCAGTTACCCAATGGCACACTAACACCATCACGTCTGTCTGTGTAAGTAGACATATCAGGCGTACCACTTGGCACTCCTGTTTTGTTTTCTACACGGCCATACATTGCTGAAAGTGTAATATCGTCAGTAAGATACCCCGTATACTGAACGTTCCAAACTAGTCCACCATTTTTCCATCGTGACGTGCCCGGCTCACTGCTACGGTCATAATTGCCGTCAGCATCTTTACGCCACTCGTTATCATGTCCCTTAGCACCGTTATCAAATGCCATCGCACTCAAAGAATGATTTTCGTTAATCTCCCAATCGAGCTTGGTAAACCACATATCACGTTCCCACTCGTGCTCATGGTAAGAGGTGTCATTTTCATATGAACCATCACCTTTTTGTGGGTTGTACAATCCATAGAAGAAAAGTGTATCTTCAATAATCGCACCACTCGCCCAGATATTGATTTCGCGCTCGTCATACTCAGAAGTATCGTCTTTAATCACCTTGCCATCGTTGTTCACCCACGGTGATGGTTCACGCAGTGATTGAGGTTCTATTTCTACCTTGCCACCGAACGTCCAGTCGTTATCACCAGATTTTGAAACTAGGTTAACGACACCACCAATGAATCGACCGTATTCAGGCGATACACCACCAGTAATCACTTCTGTTTGTTGAATAGCTTCCCAAGGAAGTTCAATATCACCCATGCCCTTGCGCACATCGGTAATATTTAAACCGTTAAGCATGTAACCGTTTTCAGCAACCGATGAACCACCAATTGCTACACCACCAAATGCATTGTCACCACCAACAGTGCCCGGCGCGAGCAATGCGATAGCTGTTGAATCTAACTCTACTGGCAATAATTTAAGGCGTTCTGTTGAAATAACCTGAGACGCTTGAGTTGACGTAGTATCAACTTGGCTAATGCGTGCGCCTGTAACTTCGATTTTTTCAATGTCGCCTTCTAATGCCAAGGTCGCATCGAACTCCAAACCGCTAACGTTAATTGAAACGTTTTGCTCAGTGATTGTGCCGAAACCGTCTTTGGATACAGTAATGGTGTAATTACCAATAGGTAAGCCTTTTAGTGAAAAGTCACCATTATTTGTTGTACGTGTAGTACGCACAATACCTTTGCTTTCATGCTTAACCGTGATTGTCGCATTGCTTAAATCAGTGCCCTGAACCGTGACGATATGACCATGAAGTGCACCTTTACCGTCGGTAGCAAATGCGCTTGGTGTTGACATGAATAATGCTGTACCAACAGCCAACGCTGTAAGTGTTTTACGAGAACTAAAACCCGTATGTGTTAAATGTGCCATTGTTTTACCCTTTGAATTACCGTCGACTTCGTCGCTCGGCTTAAAATTATTATTTAGATATATTGTATACAATATATCTAGCACGAGTATATTGTAGTAACATTGACTGATCAACGATCAAATTTTGACACTTGGTGCTATTCGGTTACATTTCTCAGATATCTAACTGTTTTAGAAAGACATTATTCAATTGTAAAAAGTTATTAAATGGGACTTTTGGTGAATAATTATTGATAAACTGCTGGTTATTTATCTAATTTCTGATGCGTAATGCACCCATAATTGGCAGATTTTTAGCGAAAGCGCAGAAATTGAAATTAATCATTCACAAAAGCTTCAATTAGCGATAAAGTTTCATCAATGCAGTTAATTATTAAGGGATACTGATGGACTTAAATCAGTGGGTCGACGAACTATTTGAAGTTTTCGATGAAGACAATGATGGCGTCATTAATCGTAGTGAATTTGTAGAATTAATCGATGTACTCTTACAAGATAAGGGCATTCGCATGTGTGAGAGTATTTTTAAGCGCTTTGATACCAATCATGACAACTCGATTTCTAAAGAAGAGTTACGTGAGATGGTGATCGAACTAGCACTTTAGCTAGTTTCACCTAAGGAAGGATAAGCAGTATTGCCTCTCTGCTTATCCATAACTTTTACTTATAAACCATAACCATATAGAATAACCTACGTTCTCAGCAACCTTTCGGCGAAATTCTTTGCCCATAGAAAATTTCAGTTAGCTTTCAATACTTAAATTTACGATTCAAATCGTAATTTCCCCTTGGCTGTTTCGCTCAAAAATCAATCGCCCCGCCAACATGTCCCTATCGCCCACATCAGTTCTCAGATACTCTCAAATACACCTTGCATTCACACTTAAAATGTTAAAGATTAGTTAACGAACGAGAAGTATTAAAAATACAATGTTTCTCTTTCCCGCTAAAAGTGACCACTTTTGGCTAAGCCAGAGCAATAACGGCGACCAAGTAAATCGACGTTTTGTAGTGCTATTGGCTCTCGAAGTTGTAGAAAAAAATAATAAACAATTACAAAACATTAGAGGGTAATCATGAACCATAAAATCTTTAAATATTCACTCATTGCGTCGGCGCTTACTATGCCTTTGGCAGCTAATGCCGCAGATATAGTCGAACAATATAATAAGGAACAGCGCTTTATTGTAACGTTTAAACAAACAGGATTAGAAAAAGCACAAAGTAGTAAGAACATTTTGCATGCAACACCAAGCCAACGCTCGCTATTTGAAGAAACCGCGCAGTCCGTAGATGCACAAATTGTACAACACATGCCCAATGTGAATGCAATGGCTGTCATTTTGTCGCCTGAACAAAAGCAACGATTGCTAAATAACCATAAGGTTGCCTCGGTAGAAGTCGATCCGAAGCGGTTTCTGTACGCTGAATCTACGCCATATGGCATTACTATGGTACAAGCACAGCAGTTATCAGACAGCGGCACAGTAAATCAGAAAGTGTGTATTATGGATACCGGCTATACACTCAATCATCCTGATTTACCAAGTTCTGGCATTACCGGCGATGATGGCTACGGCTCAAACGATACGGGAAACTGGTACAACGATGGTAATGGCCATGGCACACACGTAGCTGGCACCATAGCTGCAATCGGTGGCAACGGGCAAGGCGTTGTTGGTGTTAACCCAAGCGGTAAGCTCGGACTACATATTGTTAAAGTATTTAACGATCAAGGCAGTTGGGCTTATGGTTCAGATTTGATTCAGGCAGTTAGCCAATGTCGTGCAGCTGGTGCGACTGTCATCAGTATGAGTTTAGGCGGTGGTGGTTCATCTTCAACGGAACAAGCCGCATTTGATCAAGCATACGCAGCAGGCATCCTCAATGTAGCCGCTGCCGGTAACGACGGTGACTCATCGATGTCATATCCAGCTTCGTACAGCTCGGTGATGTCAGTTGCCGCCGTTGATAGCTCGGGCAATAAAGCAAGCTTTTCACAATATAATGCACAAGTCGAAATTTCTGCGCCAGGTGTGGGTGTCAATTCAACATATAACAATGGCGGCTATAAATCTCTTAGCGGTACCTCGATGGCAACACCGCACGTTTCAGGTGTTGCGGCGCTAGTGTGGGCGAACAATCCTAGGTGCACAGTTAGACAACTTAGAGACGGTTTAAATGCGACTGCAGAAGATCGTGGACAGGCAGGTCGTGACAATAGTTATGGCTACGGTATTGTCAAAGCAAGGGCTGCACATGATCACCTGCAAAGCGTGTGTGGTGATACGCCACCACCAAATCAAGCACCTGATGCAGCATTTACAGAGCAACACAACGGTTTAACGGTATCATTTTCAGATAGCTCAACTGATGATAAAGCAGTAACCAGTCATTCATGGACATTTGGTGATGGTAGTACTTCATCAGCTAATAACCCAACTCATACTTATTCAACCGCAGGCAGCTATCAAGTAAAACTCACAGTTAGTGACCAGGAAGGCTTAACGGATTCTATTACCAAGCAGATTGATGTTAGCGACACTAACAATGGTAATTGTGCTTCGCCATGGTCAAGTAGCGCAAGTTACGCAATTGGTGACAAGGTGACATATAACGGCTATGAATATGAATCTATCTGGTGGTCAACGGGCGCTCAGCCGGATATTTATAGCAATGTCTGGGAACGACTTGATCAATGTGATGGTTCCGGAGAAAACGATGCCCCGGTAGCAAGCTTTAGCTTCACGGCTAACAATCTTAGCGTCGCGTTTTCGAATACATCGACTGATGATAAAGCGGTGACAAGCTCAGCATGGAATTTTGGTGATGGCACTACCTCATCACAACAATCACCTAGTCATACATACAATAGTGCTGGCACCTACACAGTGAGTCTCACGGTTTATGATGTAGAAGGGCTTAGCCATACTTCCTATCAATATGTCACAGTGACAACTGGTGACAATACTGGATGCGGCGGACTAGATGCATGGTCTGCATCTAAGTCTTATTCATTAGGTGATAAAGTGTCACACAATGGGAATAAATATGATGCAATTTGGTGGTCTACGGGAGCAGACCCTGAAGTATTCAGCAACGTTTGGAGAAAAACAGGTAGCTGCCAATAATTAACGGCGTACTATTTAAAAAGAGCCTCAATTGAGGCTCTTTATCTATTTCAACTCAGCAAAATCACACATGCGTGGCTAACTAATAATAATAAACGGTTATGGCTTTAATGCTAAGACATCAGTTTTAAGTAACATCATGATTTTTTCAGCGGTGTTACCGATAAACTTGCCGCTTAAACCTGTGCGGCCAACCGTGCCAATGACAACTAAACCAGCGTTGGCTTCTGCTGCCATACTAGGGATCACCTTAGCTGGATCTCCCGCATGAATGGAAAAATTTTTCTTAGGTATGTCGAACTCTTGACTCAAGGATTCAATCGCTGCCTTGGTGTCGCGAATTGCATTTTCTTCCACCTCATCAGCATATTGTAACCCTAAGTCTCGAAGCAGTGGAGAAACTGGCGGCGCGTAACATACGTGTAAATCAACAGAGTAACTTTGTGCCAACTGCTTGGCATGTGTCAAAATTTTCTTATTCAAGGCTTGTTTATCTTCAAGCTTAGTGCCCAAATCAATCGCAGCAAACACATTAGGCGATTTACGCCACTTGGTTTCAGCGACGATCAACACAGGTGCGGTACATTCACGTATCAACAACCAGTCTGTTGGTGTATAAAAAGTACTTTCAGTGCGATGCCCAGTTTTAAGTACCATCGAAGGTTTGTGCTCTTGTGTGTAATCGATAATCCATTGATGTATTTTTTTCAGCCAAACCACTTCATAGGTGTACTCAACTTGTCCAGAAATTGTATGCGCCAACTCCTGTTCAAGCTGTGTTGATAATCGGTCAATGATGGTATTGCGAATTTCGTCGTGATCGTTAGATACGTCCCTAAGATCTTCATAAACAAACTGGACAACATGTATCTGTGCCTGGTACGTATCTGCCAATATCAACGCCTGCTTCAATGCGACCGAAGATTCACCGACCTTATCTGCCACTACTAACAATTTGTTCATTTCATCAACCTTTGTCTTTTCCAATTTGCCATTTAATCCATATTTTACCGCTAATCTGGTCCACACATATTGACGCAAATCATGAATTCGTCATGATAAATGCTCAGCAATGCAAAAACTTATTACACTGAATGTTCAAAGTAAATGCGATAAGTCGATGACCAAATTGGGTGGTTTACCTCTAGTGCGTAGCAAATAAAATCGTCTTTATTTAGATTTGAAAATCTGAATAAATAGTCTGTCATTTTACCTACTTCAACATCTGCAATAACTTCTGCTAACGGCGAGCCAGCGTTAACAATTTTTAGTTCAGGAAACTCAGGCAAGCGCTCTGTCCACATGTCATCGGCACGCAAACTCCCTTCTTCCACTTTTTGATTACCCGAATAACAACCAACATTTACGCTGCTTCTCATATCAATTTTCTTTTCCAGAAACACAAACATGATGAGCTTTTTCGTTGGGTTCTTAATGGAAATACTGGTCGAGCTACAGCGACTTTCATGTACCAATGGGTTAGCCAATTCGTCAGGGTTACTGAACAAAAAGGTTGCGTCAAAGTTCAGTTTGTTTTCAATATCATTAAAAACAATCCCTGAATTACTTGCTGAGTAACTCGAATAAGCTTCAAGTAACCCCTTCGTTGAATATTCATCCACAACACCTATCTGAAAGCGGCTGGTGTCGATTAACGAGTCTTCGGTTATTTTTTCCGGCACTGAAAAATTTTCAGGATGCGGATGCGTATAAAACTGTACAAAAGGAGGTGATGCTTTTGAGCGCATAATATTTTGCTTAGAAATCATCGCAACTTCTTGCAAATATTGCGGGTCGTGGCTGCTTTCTTTCAAAATGTAGCAACTAAACAAGGTATCAATCGATGAGCCGATAAGTTGTTTGGACGCCAAATAGTGCTGTTCACGCTTTTCATCCGCTGACAACATGTTTTTGTCGAGATGTGAGCTGGTAACATTACTACCGAGTAACCGTTTCAGTTCGGCATGACTACGGGCATATTTACGAATCTGAGAATCAAAAACGGCGACCGCCTTTTTTGCCTCTAAAATTTGTGGCTTGTGCAGTCCTTGCTTTTCTACTTGTACTAAGAAATCTTGTAGGCCAGCAATCCCCGGCAAATAACATAGTACTTGCTTACCATCCTTACTGCGATTGATACCGTTTAGGATACGTTGACAATTAGAGCGGTTAAAGTCTAGCCATTTTGACATGCCAGTAATTGATTGTGCCGACTGTGGAAATTCTCTCACAATATGACGCAATACGCTCTTCAAATTCTCACCTGTACGGTTAAGTGCGATTAAGTCTTCTTTTTCTAACAACATAATTTATTTTAATTTTTGAGTGGCAGGTCATCTGCAACAATGAAGACATCATAGCGCTTAGTTTCGATACAGTAAAATGATTAAAGTGAAGATATTCACTTTAGCGCGTGTAGAACGATGAGGTATAAAATTTATTCAAGCTGAGCGTACTTTGAAAGCAGCTCTCGATTTATCGTTTAGTAGTACTAAGTATAATCGAGGAACTGTAATCAAAGTACGCTCAAATCACAGATTGGTATTATAGCTGCCATGCATAGCTGAATTTAGTGAAAATAGTACGTTGATTACGCTCTAATGAATCTAGGTTATCGTCCTGAAAACCACCGTCTGAGTATCCAATAAAAAACAGGGTTTGCGGGTTAATTTTGTAGGAATAAATTAACTGTGTTGAAAAATAGCGACTCGTTTCGTCAGGGCGATCGGCAATATCATCATAGCTGTACAAATCAGCATTACGATCAATATCAGTATATTGCACCACTAACTTTAAAATACTGCGCATATCAAACTGATAACCTAAACGAAAGTCTACTTGATTTGCCGTAAACAACGTTCCGTCATCTACATCCAATGTATTAAAGTTATAGTTGAGTTCCATGCTAACATGCTCATTCACGTCCCAATCAACAAAGCCTTCCCAATAGATTTTGTCACCGAGTTGCGTATTAGCGAAATCGATCTGTTTACCAAAATTAATAAAACTACCTACTTCGACACCAGAAACTGGAACGAATTTGGCAAACATCATAAATTGCGTTTCATCAAAATATTGATCATCAAATAAACGTTCACGATGGACGATACCAAAATTAGTGAAGAATTGCTTTTGTCCTTGCAAATTACCGTGGATTTCAATTTCTTGCTCTAGCTTATTGCCATCTTGATCATGCGTTTGATCCCAATCGCCAAAAACACCCCAGCGCGTGAAAGTATCATCACTTTCGCCATACCATGTATGTCGCCCGCCGAATACCACCTTCTCATAATTAACACGAGACTGAAAACCTAAATCTGCGCGAAAATCTTTTCCAACATTGGTGTAGCCAGCACGTAAGTTATAGTCTCTGGTACTATGTGAGTAATTAACAGAGTAGGCATGATCATCTTGCTCATGTGCCACTTCAAAATCTTCAACAACGCTATCAGGGTTTTTAGTGTCAGATTGCGCAACTTGGTAGCTCAAACTACTCGATTGATTAAACCAATAAGAGCCATCTACAGAAACAAGTGAGTTACGATACTCTTCCCCCTGACGGTGTGTAACTAACACCCCTACATTGTTTCGCTCACCCACATCCATTTTATAACGTGCAATTGCTACTTCTGATTTTTCTTCGAGCGTGGCGATGCCAGAACCTTGGTTGCCCGGCATTAAAAAGGAGGTATTGTTGTCATTCGCAACCATCACACCGTATGTATGTTGATCGGTCTTGCCTGTCACTTTTAGTCCAACATCTGGCTCCGCAATGTTGCGTGTATGCACTAAATTGAAATTATTCGTTTCAAAATAAGAGGCGCCATCAAGGAAAAATGGGCGTTTTTCAGGAAAGAACAATGAAAATGTATTATTGACATCGAGTTGACTTGCATCAGCCTCTACTTGTGAAAAGTCGGGATTAATGGTCGCATTCAGTACCATGTCCTGCGTTATGCCCCAACGAATATCTAACCCCGGTTCGATGTCTGTGTCACCCTCTACCCAATCGCCAGGTAAATCAGGTTTTTCGTCTTGTCTAGAAATCGTCAACGTTGGCGTTAGTTGAAAATTATTACTAGGTGTAACTGACTCAAATCCCGTCAATTGCTCAAATTGACATATGTTACATTCCAGATCACGATCTGAATTATGTGTGGCCATTTGAATTCGCACATCACGAGGGTAGTTTCGCCAACCGGCAACGTTCCAAACTAATCCCCCTTCTCGATCAGGAAAACGTAAGGCATTAAATGGAATTTTCATCTCTACCACATACCCTTCATCGGTTATTTGGCCAGCACTCTCCCAAATTGCATCCCATGAATCATCTTCATTCCAGCCATCTGTATCATCCATGCGCATATCAGCTTGTGCGCCAAGTGGGTTCACAAAGAATTCATAGGCAGTACGTTCATCGTTAAAGGTATCGATGATAATGCCAACATTGTCATCAGACCATAATGCATCTCGGTCACGTAATGATGCCCTAATTTTGTCTGGTTCAGGATCGTAAGCGACAAAAGCTACATTGAATGACTCTCCATCTTCATAAAAATAAACATCCGTTTTTACCGGCGCAGGCGAGCCTTCACCTGGATTGTTCTCATACTTGAGTTCCATTTTGGTGGCGCTCTGCCAGATAGCCTCATTCAAATTACCGTCAACGGTAATTTCATCTTTGGCATGAACAAGTTGAAATTGATTACGATGCATTTTTGTCGCGTGTCCAGCAAAGCTTGCCAGAAAGACTGCTGCTAATAATGAGTATTTATACATGTTATTTTCTTATTTTTGACCGAGAGTTTACGCATTGATGCGCTTATTGTTTTATCTATTGTCGCGACAAATACGAAAATAGTTGTAATTAAGAATGTAACCAAATGTAACCAATGAAATAACAATTAGTTTTGAGAACAAAGAGATAGATACTCAGCTAATGGGGATAATTGTTTATTAAAGTGACGTTGACCTAATCCTACTCTGACATATTGTCCATCTAAACCGAACAGCGTTGCGGGTAATAGTAAGGTCTGGTGCCGCTTAGCAAGTTGATAACACCACTGCTCAATCGGCAATGCAGTATTTATTTTGGCTAAACTCAATATGCCTGCCCGCGGCGCAAGCCAGCTTATAAAGTCAGAATTTTCTGTTACAAATTGTTGAAAATATTCAATGTTTTGATGAATGATTTGATTATTTCGCGCAATAATAGGTTCAAAATTTCGCAGTGCCAGTGTGGCCAGTTGCTCATCAACCGCTGACGTACAAATTGAACCATAGGCTTTTTGTGCCAGTAAACCGTCAACGAGACGCGTACACTGAGTAATGGCCCAACCGACACGAATGCCTGACAAGCCTAAACTTTTCGACATCACAGAGACACTGATCGCTCTTTCATAATTGAGATAATCATGAGCCAGATCTTCGTTATTATAATTGGATGCTTGCGAAACATCATCAGCCAGTAAATAGCATTGATGCTTTTGCGCTAGTTGAAGCAAAGCTTGTCGCAATGAGCGGGAAATCACACTCCCTGTAGGGTTATGTGGCGCGTTCAACACAATGAGTTTGGTTTTGTCAGATATTGCTGCAGCTACATCTGACAATGTAAATTGCCATTGTTCGTGTTCTGCTAGCTTAATTTCAACAACACGACAACCACGCTGAGCCACCATAGTTACCAAAGAGGGATAACAGGGCGTCATCACAATGACCTCATCGCCAGGTGACAAAACTGTCTTATAAATTGCCGCTAATGCCTCTTGTGCGCCACAAAAAGTTACTACATGTTGAGCAGTCAACGAATGTACTTTTTCATTAAGCGTTTGTTGGTAAGCCAAAATGGCCTCGCGAAGCGCTAAACTCCCAGCTACAGAGGTATAGGTGAGGTTGCAATCGTCAAAAGTCGCGTTAGTTAATGCCAGTAATTCGGCAACCGTCATTGACTGCGCACACGAGTTACTCAAGTTGGTAACAACCTCTGGCAATTGGCGTGTAAACGCTATATGTGCAGGTAATTCAAGGGTCATAACTATTTATGTATAGCTCGGTTGTTCAAAACTTTTGCCAAACCATCACTTGAATATCTGTGACGAGCCTGTTCGTGCTATTTAACTGTGTCTCTTCGCTTAGTGCATAAGTCGCCAATAATTTGGCTTGAGGGCTCAACACATCACTAATGCCTGCGTCTGCAACTAAATTTTCACCATTCACCTTAATCCCTCCTAGCCATAGGGGCTTTTCGGTATAGCGTTCATCAAACTGACCATCACTGGCAACCACAAGTAACCCTCCTGTCTCTAACCTAGACAGACAAGACAATAAAGCATTTTTAGGGTGATAGCTTTTTTCAAGTGCCTGCTGCACTACTATCACATCGTATTCTTGGTAAACCTGCTTTAAATTGCTTATATCACCTTGAGAAAAATAAATATTGCTAGGCGGCTTAACGAGTGCTAAATCTGCTAAGGTGACTTCGTGATATTGCACAATGTCGCCCGATTCAATGGTGACAAATCGCGTATGGCCATGTTGCTGCATTGCCACCGCATGTTGAATGGTTCTCGCACTGAAGTCGACCGCATCGACCATATCAAACGACGCTGCCAGCTCAAATGCCGTTCGTCCAACACCACAGCCATAATTTAGCAATTTATGCGTTTTCACCTTATGTTGGGTACTGACAGCCATCACTAACTCGGCTAATTTTTTTGCGAAGCTTGTGCCTGTGTATTTGTTTGGTAAATAGTGTCGCTGCAACAATTGGCAAATTTCGATGTCATTCTCAAAATGACTCACTTTAATTGTCGGTACTTGTTCTTGGCTGGATTTTACATACCTAAACCCTGCATGTTGGAAGAAGTGACGACGAAACGCATAACGCGATGAGGCTATTGCTTCATTACCTGTCGATATCCAAGAGCCACCTTTGATCAGATTATGCTTGCCATCAAATGTTGGTGTAGAGAAGTCATCATACAGTGGATGTACTTTAAAACCTGGGAAGCCATCAATAGCCGATTCAGTCCACTGCCAGACATTGCCAACAATGTCATACATACCATCGTGACTGTATCGGTTTACCGGACAGGAAGAGGCATAGTAAGCTAAGTTAATGTTTGCTGAAATCTCAGGCCAATCAGTGATATCGCCAGAAATATTTTGCCGTAGACAGTACCACTCGGCTTCTGTTGGTAAGCGGATAAACGCCTCGGACTGCTGTGACTTCCATTGACAAAATGCTTTTGCCTCCAAGTAATTGACTTCAACAGGCCAGTTCAACGGTAAAGGGATTAACTCTAGTAAGTTACGTTGAAAGTATTGATCTTGCAGCTTACACCAAAATCGCGGCATTTGGGCTTGTGTGTATGCTAGCCATGATTGCCCTTCTTCTCCCCAATATTCACTATTTTGATACCCTCCCGCTTCAACAAATGCCATGAATTCACCATTGGAAACCAAAAATTGACTTGCTTCAATCGGTTCCACATCAACGGGACATTCACCATATTCATTGTCCCAACCATACGTATCGTCATCATTCGCTTTGCCTAACACTATGTGTTTTCCGGCCACAGGAACTAACGTATTTTCAGGAGATTGACCATAGTCTCGACAAGCTTGCCACATTGGTGAAGTTAACGTCAGGTGTTCCAGTGGTAGCATGCGCATTATCACTGACGAGGTTTCTAGATGAATACGCTCATGCTCACATCCCATCAATATAATCCAAGCCAATGAATCTTGTGTTATAGGTAAGCTAAGCGGCATAGTATCAATGAGCTGATGAACGAGCAGGTAGACTTTTTGTCTGTATTCACGAACCTGCTTTACGTCTGGCCAATCGTAGTGTGTACTATCGAGATCATCCCAGCTCATCTCATCTACGCCAACAGCGCAAATTGCTTCCAGTTTAGGCTCGATTCGCTCACTAATAAATTTACCCAGCATCAACTTATTGATGTAAAACGTGGCGGTATGGCCATAATAGAAAATAAGTGGGTGTCGTAGCGGTTCAGGGCGAAGAAAGTAAGCATTATCATTATTGATTAATGCAAACAACGACTCATAAGTTTGCCAACTATTATCAAAATAGGCTTTCAGTTCTGCCCGCTTTTCAGCAACAGAGTTCCCTGTTAATAGTGGTGTTGTTAGCTGTATTATTTTTTCCTGCATCATGTCGTTCGTAGCATTATGAGTTATATAGTCTGCTTACCTTGATGTTATGATAGTCGCAGGCAAATAGGGAGCTAAAATCCCTTGATGAACTTGTTCACCAATTGACAATTTAGAAGCCTTTACTGTATCTAATAGCATACTGTTTATACCATGACATCGTTGTTGCGTATTGTCGTTGCGCAATTGAGGTGCAATCTCTGAATGATGTGCTAACGCCTCGTCTATACTTTTGATAAACCATGAATTTTGCATAAACAATGAGATAGCGCCTAAGTGATTCTCGCATTCCTCTGTGTCGCCCTTAGCGCAATGCACTCCCACTGTTGTATCATACAAAGATGATGGAAGCATGAACTTTTCGGCACAAATTTCCGTGTCCACGTTTACCTTATTTGCTGATTCATTGAGCGCTTCGATCACACAAAGTAACGCAAAAATCACATTGCTGTATGCGTTATAAAAGACACTAGACGCCCCCAAACGATGTTCGATGCGAGTCGTTGAGTGCCAATCTTGTTGGCTAAGTAAAATATCGTTATTGGTGTTGACCAACAGTGTTTTTATCCCCATTGGTTGGTTATGTTTTCCCCACTGCTTGTAAAGGGCAATACTCCCTTGATGCCCCCCCGAAATATCGCTAGGCGAACACAGCTCGCGTGCGAGGCCATATTGAGTTTTTAAAGAAAAGCGCGCAAATGCATCTTCTTCTGGCAAAAAAAGTAAACTACAGTCTCGGCTTCGTTGCATCAGAATCTGTTGTAAGTGAGCACCAAACTCTTCGCTTACAAGCAGGTTTTCATTTGTACGATCATCCCAAACACTGATATTCATTTGAATCGCATTAGGAATATGTACAGCACGGTTATCCTGAGTAAAAATGCTATGACATTTTGGCGCTAATTTGCCTTTATCGCCTGACCACACCACAGGCCTGATGAGTAGTTCACCAATATTTTCTTGCTTAAATAATTCAGGTAACCGCTTAATTAACGTTGCTATATTTTGCGCTTCTTTAAGTGGTGTTTGTCCATGAAACGCAGAAACAAATTCCCATTGATTGCGCCAATACTCAGGAATTATCTTGCCATCTATACCTAAGTGCTTGAGCCTGCGATTAACGCCTTCAAATGAGACAGCACCACGTGGGGAAATAAGTGGCACGAAACACCCTTCTACTTCAAAGTGAATTTTAGGTGTAATCCCTTGATAATTAATCAGCTCTTGCAATGAAACTATGACACTTTTAAACAATGATGTTACTTCATTGTGTTCAAGTACTTGTTCCATTTACATTCCGTGAATTTCAAATATTAGCTGTCAAACGGATAGCTTACTGCTTGATCTTTACCAAGGTATTTCGCTTGATATAACGCCATGTCAGCATGACTGAACAGTGTTTGGCCGTCAGCACAATCATCACCAAACTCAGCGACACCTATACTAACCGACACTGGAACATTAACAGAGTCCCCTAAAACAAATCGATGCTGACGTATGCTTTCCAAAATTCGGTTAGCAATGGTCATGGCTTTTTGTTTATTTGTTCTTGGTAGAACACACATAAACTCTTCACCACCAATTCGACCAATTACGTCTTCTTTACGTAGTATTTTCTGTGCTTTCTCAGCACACGTTTTTATCACTAAATCACCGACAAGATGACCAAAGTGGTCGTTAATGCGCTTAAAGTTGTCTATATCAAGTAAAATTACGGACACTTGTGCTTTGTTTTGGCTAATTGCACTTAACATCTTATTCAGATATGAAAAAACATAACGTCGATTGTATATGCCAGACAATTCATCAGTAATAGTCAATTGCTTCATTGTGCGATTGTTTCTATATTGCACCACGACAACGGCAGCAACGATAAAAAAACCTGTCACAAAAAATATCAGTAAGTAAGTTTGACGTTCGTACTTATCAATCTCGACCTGATGTTCCAAGTCGTCAGCACGCGAGCGTTGCGATACTAAAGCCTCCTCAATTTCTTGGCGTTCTAACTCCAGCAAAGCTTTTACATTGACCAGCCGCGCGCTGGCACTTTCCCTGACCAATTTAATATATTGTTCGTAGTATTCATTAACGTATTGATACGCTTCTTCCAACTCACCGTTAGCAAACGCTAACTCACCAGCAATCTTGGTAATTTCCAACTGCCAGCGCGTCCCTACAAGTTCTGGCATGCCCTCAAAAATATCATTGGCCTGCTCTAAGGCTACACTTGCCTCTGCAATTCGGTTAAGTTGAATCAAACAGCGTGCTTTTTGTTTCAATAATTCGGCGTCATAGTCATCAATGCCCTCTAAACTCAATGCTTCGTCTATGACTTGTAACGCTTCACCACAGGCGCCTTTTTCCGCCAAGGTCATGCCTAGCCCATACGCACCAAAATAGGATATTTCTTTATTGGGCGTGTAAGAAATCCGTTGACGATACAACTCAAATTTGGCGATGGCTAAGCCAAATTTACCCCAGTATCGATAGGTAGATGCTAACCCATAGATGGCTTCCGCCATATGCGCGGGATAATTAAGACGCTCATACGTTGCCAACGCTTTTTCGTAGTAGCTGATAGACTTTTCGTATTCACCCATATAACCATAAACCGCCCCATAAGTTTCGTTGATTACGGCAATAAGAAAGTGATCGTTGAGCGCGAATGCTTCTACGAAAGCTTCTTGCAGATCAATTAAGGAAATCTCGAATAGCTCGGTAAGACTTTGGGTATAGGCAAGCTCTTGCTTTGCATACAAATAGATGGTGTTGGCATTGATTTCTTTGGCTGTTTTCATTGCTAGACGAAAAGATTTGACCGCCTCTTTATAGCGACCATCGCGGCCAAATATCATCCCCTGAAAATGATAGATCTGACTTTGAATTATTTTTGGGGTAGTAGGCGTTATTCGCTGAACGGCTTCGGTCACCGTTGCAGAAAAGTCATCGTAAAGATAGAGCAAATTTTCACTTTGTGCTTTTCTTAATAACCACCACAGATATTCCTCTGGCTTAAGCGCACCAACTTTTGGGTAGGCTAGAATTTTTTGGTAGGATTTCCATGGAAACTGATAAATTTCTTGTTCCATCTCTTGTAAATCGGCCACTGAATTACTATACGCTGCGCAAGACATGCTGCACAAAATGCTAATAAATACAGTTTGTAAGAACCTCTTTAAAGCCTGCACCTGCTATCCCTAATCCATTTATCTATTGCTTTAGTAATTTGGCTAAACTTTTTAAATTTGTTACTTGGTGGTAGCTATCTGCTACTTTAATAATAGGTACACCGCGAAACCCCGTTCGCGCAAACTCTTTTTGTCCTGCGGGTGTTTTAACATTGCACTCTCTAAAACTAACATTATTCGTTAGCAGATATTTTTTAACTGTCTGACAATGCGGACAATTTTGCATACTGTACAAGACAATCTTCATACGAGCTAATGGTGTAAAATTCAATTAATGACTACTGTAACCAAGTTACCAGAGAATTGTAATACCAACTGACATAAATATTTGACCTATTCAAACACTACCACATCTCTATTTGTAAGTTCTCTTGCATGAATTCAATAAACACTTTTACTTTCGCCGATAAATATTGGCGATGCGGGTAAACAACATAAATGCCAATATCGTCTAGTTCAATATCTTTTAGTATTTCTACCAGTTGACCACTTTTCAGTTCATCCAGACACAAATGCGCAGGTAATCTGGTAATTCCCAACCCTGCACAAGTTGCAACAACTTCAAAATCTGAACTATTAGTGATAATGCGAGGGTTGACATGCGCGCTATGTGATTTACCGTGTTTATCATTGAGCTCCCAATATTTGGGTGTACCAACATTTGCATAACTAATAACACGGTGATGTTGCAACTCTTCCATTGATTTCGGCTCACCATGCTCGGCGATATAATCAGGCGACGCAATAAAAACGCCTTTAGCAGCGCCAATTTTCTTTGCAATCAGGTTTGATTCTTTTAGTGTGCCCGCTCGAATAGCCAGATCAAAACCTTCCGCGACAACATCAACTTTGCGCTGGCTATAATGAATATCTAAATCGACTTCAGGATAGGTTTTTAAGAACTCCGTTAAGAGTTGTTCCAGATGCACACTCCCCATGGTGATGGGTGCGCTGATTTTAAGAACCCCTTTAGGTGTTTCTTGCAACGCCCCCATCGCAAATTCAGCGTTTTCTGCATCAATAATAATTTGTCGGCATCGTTCAAAATACGTCAATCCGGCATCAGTTAGGGTCAGACTGCGCGTCGTTCTATTGAGTAACCTTACCCCCAAGCGTTTTTCCAGCTTACTGATTTCTTTACTGATAAAAGATGGAGAGTGTCCCAAACGATCAGCTGCCGATGAAAAACTGCCTAACTCTACCACAGTGACATACACTACCATGCCATCTAACATTTCACTCTTCATGCTCACTGCTTCATTTTCCTTTTATCGATGCGACTGGTCACTTTGATATTCTATTCTGGTCATTAATCTATGGCTATAAAAAACGCGCCGATTGGCGCGTTTTATCAGCTCACTTTAACAATTTAGAACGCAAAGCTAGCATTTACGGTGAAGTTTCGACCGTCAGCCACATAGTTTCGTGACGTCTCATAAGCTTCATCAAAAAGGTTATTTACCTTAGCAGACAACAATAAGCTGTCATTCACTTGCCATTGAGCGCCCACGTCAAGTAACCAGTAACTATCCAATTCGGCGGTATCGCGCGCTTCATCACGGTAGCTCAATGTGCTAGAAAAATGCCATGCATTCCATTGATAACCTAACGTGTAGTCAGCTGAAACTTTTGGTCGACGCAAAAGCTCTTCTTTCGTCTTTTTATCTTCAGTTTCAACATAACCAAAGTTAAATTGGTGCGATAAGTTACCGAAATCTAATGATGCAGCTAAGTCGACACCAGTCATCGTTGCTCGATCAACATTTGCAGGACGCCACAAACCATCAGCCCCTTCTGCCCACGAAATCAAGTTATCTACTTCAGTATCATATAAGCTTAATTCGACGTTATAGTTATCTTCAAAGTGACGCACTAAAAGCTCATTGGTTTTTGACGTTTCAGGTTTAAGCTCAGCGTTACCTGAACCAGGCCAGTATAGATCGTTAAACGAAGGCGCTTTAAATCCGGTGCCAGTATTAGCACTCACTAGCCAATTTTTTGCTAATTGATAGCCTAATGACAGGTTATAGGTTGTTTCATTACCGACTTGCTCAATATCGTCACCACGTACCGCTACTTCCAATAACACACGGTCAATTTGGTGACGTGCTTGGGCAAATATCGCACTGACATCACGAGACGTATTAGCAAACGTTTGAGTTTCAGGTGTATAAATATCAAGGTCATAATTAGCAGAGACCTTTTCTTGATACCACTCCGTCCCTGTCGTTACGCTACTTTGTTCAGTAAACGGATAAGATAAAACGAAAGACACTTGATCACGTTTAGTCTGAATTTGTTGCAAATCAACGCCATTACCGTATTGCTCGCCCCTGTCCTGACTTTTGGCTAGAGCAAGTTCCATTGACCCTTTACCAAATTGGTAATGACCCGCCACTTTCGTGTGGTAAGTCTTAGTATCTTGCTCGTTGGCATAAAAACTTGGGCACACTTTAGTAAAGTCGTCCCAACATGGCTGATCTGGATACGAAGCGTCAAATTCGCTTTCTCCACGTTGAAAACGTGCAACTACCGACATACCAAAAGCTTTTGAAAACTGACTATCACCAATCAATGAAATAGTTTGACGTTGATAGCCATCATTATCTGGTTCGTTCAAATCATATGGGTTATCAGGATCAGATTGATAAGCATTAAACCCATCTGATTGTTCACTAGAAGCAGTAAGGGTATATTGGTGTTGTTCATTACCAAAACCAACTGAAACGGCACTTTGGTAGAAACTATTACTACCAACGCCTAAGTTAATCGCACCTTCGTTATTCGCATAACGTTTGGTAAAAATCTGAATAACACCAGCAAGTGCATCCGAACCCCAAAGTGCGGCTCTTGGCCCTTTAACGATTTCAATACGCTCAATTTGTTGTGCTGATAAGGCAGCAAAGTTAGTAGTCCCCAAAGTTGCCGAATTAACGCGTACGCCATCGAGTAGAATCAAGGTATGGTCACTTTCCATGCCGCGCGTAAAAACAGAACTGTTTTGTCCCGCGTCTCCTTGGCTCACTACATGAATACCTGCGACGGTTTTCAGTATGTCAGAAACACTCGCCACCTGCATGGCTTCAATATCGTCTCGGGTAATAACGCTGTTTGACGACAACGCCAGAAAGCTATCTTGTTGGCTACGGTTAGCCGTGATTAAAATGCGTTCATCAATATTTGCATTGTATGCGAATGCTGCTTGACTGACCGAAACTGCGACTGACGCCAAAATAGATGACGCTAAAATACTTTTTTTCATAATTTCCTCGCCTTCTGCGCACCCCGCACAGAAAAAACAGTAAGTGATAGTTGATGCCGGTCTCCGGACTTATGGTTAGCGTGATTTCACCGCTAACCAATTACCGTTGCGGGGGCAGCATGAGAGTTTCACCCATTTCCCGTTTCATTCGAATTATTCGCGCAACACCTATGGGTATAAAGCGAATTTCAAACACATCAACACTGGTATTAGATTGAGCTGTCCTACTCGTAGTATGTTTTCCTTAGTTGATCGATGTCAGCACAAAGTTTGGCTAACTCGAGTAACGATCTTGACGTCATGCGGTGCATTTTGTCAGGATCGGGATGTAAAAATGCATTGTGTTCAACCGCTGGAATTTCAGGCCATTGACGCCAATTCACAGCATCAGGTGCATTATCACCGTGTGCTCCCGGTTGAATAATAATCTGAGGTGCTGCTAACACGACTTGTTCGATATTTAGCTGTGGATAATCAGTCGCACTATGAATAAACGGGTTATCGATACCGCAAACAGAGAGCTGCTGTTGTGGCCAAGCTTCACCCGCGACACTGGTTAACGGTCGCGACCATAACTCATAAAACGCTGATACTGGCTTTTTACCCTGATAACGTTGGCGTAACCTTGCCAGTTCATTTTCAAACGCTTTGGCCACTTTTTCTGCCTTTTGCTGGTGACCAACAAGCTCCCCAAACAATCGTAGTTCTTTGGCAACATCCTCTAATGCATCAGGCTGCGAATAGATGATTTTCAACCCTAATTGACGCAGCTTTTCCACATCATCACTGGGATTACCGCTCTTCCATGCCAGCACTACGTCAGGTGCCAAGGACAGCACATGCTCAATATTGAGCTTGGCGTAATTACCTATACGCGGTATCGCAAGCGCAGCTTCAGGATAATCTGAGTGGTCGGTGGTCCCAACAATTAGATCACCAGCGTCAATTTCGTATAGCATTTCAACGATATGTGGCGCCAGCACCACAATACGCTTTACAGATGTAGTTGCTTTATCCTCTGTTGCAGCCAGCGGTGCATTGGCTTGTACAGTAACAACCGGTACAAATGCAATCAGCAGCAATAATTTAATGATGAATTTATGAAACACTTAGCTTCTCCTTACCAATCAATTCCACGTTGCGCTTTAACACCACTTTCAAAAGCATGTTTAACCGACTGAACTTCAGAAACAGTATCAGCAAGTTCTATTAACTGACGATGACACGCTCTTCCCGTAACTACTACGTGCTGATGTAAAGGACGCGCTTTGATGGCTTGCAATACCTCGTCTAAATCCAAATATTTATAACTGAGCATGTAAGTGATCTCATCTAACAACACCACATCTACCTGAGGATCCGCTAACAGCTTTTTCGCATCAGTCCACACTTTTTCAGCCGCGGCAATGTCCTGTTCACGGTTTTGCGTTTCCCAAGTAAAGCCAGTATTCATAACGACAAAAGGCACACTGTGCTGTTCCAATAAATTGCGCTCACCACAATCCCAAGTGCCTTTAATAAACTGAACTACTGCGGCGCTTAGGCCATGACCAACTGCGCGTGCGACGGTGCCAAACCCCGACGTCGACTTACCTTTGCCATTGCCCGTAATTACCAGTAACAATCCTTTATCTTCGGTTGCCGCGGCAACACGCTCATCGACTTTATCTTTTAGTTTTTGTTGTCGCTGTTGATGCTTTTTCGGGTCGCGTTCAACGCGATTGTTTTTATTCTCAGTCATTTTGAATCCAATTACTTAACAAACGATTTAATGTTTTCATGTCTAAATGTTGTTCGACAGTGTCGGCGAGTAAAGCGATCGCTTTTTCCTGACGAATGCTCATATCTTCTTGTTTGGAAATTGAGGTGTTACACCAATTAGCGAGGGCACTTACCACCTGATCTTGATTAAATATCCCGTGTAAATAACCACCTGCAATTTGGTTGTCAGCAGAGATCGCCCCACACAGCCTATCTCCTATATGATACAAAGGGTTGAGTGCGTTTTCTGTGCCGATGTTTGTTTCTCCACAGTGAATTTCGTAACCTTGCACCGCAACTTGCTCACCATTCAAGCACATCAACCCGTGACAGTTGACCAACGCTTTATGCTCCAGTAATTGGGTCGATATGTTTAACAGCTCGAGTCCCGGCATAGCTTTGACATCGCTCTCTATGCCCAACGGATCAAGAATGGTATTCCCTAGCATTTGATATCCCCCACAAATACCAAATACCTTACCGCCATAACGTAAATGCCTATTAATGTCTTCGTGCCAACCTTGTGCTCGGATAAAAGCTAAATCGGCACTAACACTCTTACTGCCAGCGAGTATGATCAAATCACAATCGGGTAAACGGGTTGCGCTATGCTCAGCAGCATAAACAAAGGTGAGTTCAATTTCTGGATGCAAACGAAGCGCATCAAAATCATCGTGATTACTCATTCGCGGCGTTACAGGCACGACGACTTTTAATTTGGTATTTACGGTAGTTTGATGGTTTTCGACAGCGTCTTCCGCAGCCAGGTGCAAACCATGAATATACGGCAGCACCCCAAGTACAGGTTTACCGGTATGTTGTTCCAACCAATCTAAGCCAGATTGTAATAGTGAGATTTCGCCTCTGAAGCGATTGATAACAAAGCCAATTACACGATCTTGTTCGGATTGTGAAAGCAATGCCAAGGTACCAACGATATGCGCAAAAACCCCACCTTTATCGATATCAGCGACCAAAATCACCGGACAATCGACTTTCTCGGCAAATCCCATATTGGCGATATCACCCTCTCTAAGATTGATTTCTGCAGGACTCCCCGCGCCTTCAACGATAACCGCTTGAAAGCCTTCACTTAGCCTTTGGTGAGCGGCAAACACGGCTTTAGCAGCAATCGGTTTATACCGATGATAGCTCTCAGCCTCCATAGCTGGTAACGCTTTACCGTTAACGATAACTTGAGCACAGGTATCTGACTGCGGTTTTAGCAGCACAGGATTAAAATCAACCTGTAATGGTATCTTAGCCGCAATTGCCTGAACCGCCTGCGCACGACCAATTTCTTCACCGTTTTCAGTTACAGCACTATTTAGCGCCATATTCTGTGGTTTAAAAGGCGCAACAGTCACATTGTGATTGGCCAATATTCGACAAATTGCTGCCACTAAGGTCGACTTTCCAGCATCACTGGTAGTGCCTTGTACCATTAGCGTACCTGCAAAATTGGTCAAATCTGTAGGGGGAAATTTGTGCATTACTAGACAACCGCCTCTGTTGGCAAAATAGGGCGTGCGATACATTCAACAGTTACATCTCTACGCTCAGAGATATTGAGCGTTGTCATACTACCGTAAGCAATATTCAGCCGCGTATAAAGGTTAGCGTTTCGCCAATCAACCCCCAGTAAATGGGCTAAAATCATGCGGATAACACCACCGTGGCAAATAATGACTAATTCGCCGTCGAGCTCAGCGGCTAACAACTTACGCCAGCCTTGCAAAACCCTATAACTAAAGCCTGCCAATAATTCGGCATTCGGTAGCGTATTTTGTACTGGGTTTTGCCAGAATCGCTCTAATACCTGCCATTTTTCGTCACGTTGTACGATGTCATCAAACGGAACGCCATCGTAATCGCCAAAATCCATTTCAGTAAATGCGGGTTCTATCGCTAATGGGCAATCAAGTTCAATCGCTAATGCTGTTGCTAAAGACTGGCAACGTTGCAATGGGGAGGTAAGCACTTTCGTTGGCGATATGTTTTGAGCCAATAATTGCACCATCAATGCTTGATTGTCTTTCGGTGCAACGGCAATGTCATTATGACCGTATAGCGCTGCGGGTCCCATTACTTTGGTGTGCCTCACTAGATGAATCTTAGCCATTATCTTATTTAAACCCTATCATTTGTTTTTAATGTCATTGGAAGCCCTGCGGTCAGCAAAGTCACTTCGTCGGCAATTTGTGCTATCGCTTGATTGAGCCAACCGAGATGATCGACAAACCAACGCGTTTCTCTGCCTAGCGGCACGATGCCCAAACCGACTTCATTACTGACAATCACGAGTCGGCACGTCGTGTTTTGTAATGCCTGTACCAGTTGTTGACGCATATCACTTAGGTATGTCTGAACTTCGTCATCACTGCTGAACTGTTGCACAGCATAGAAAATATGGTTGTTAAGCCATAACGATAAACAATCCAACAAAACCACATGTTCATGACCAAATTGCTGGCATGCCGTGGCAATTTGCATTGCACATTCGTGTAATTGCCACGGTTTGTTCATCATTGCGCTGGCTTGGCTACGCTGCAATTGATGACGTGTGATCCTATCTGTCATTTCGTCATCAATGGCGATTCCTGTTGCTAAATAGATGGGCGTTTGATCCGTTTGCTGGACAATTTTCTGCACCTGCTGTTCTGCAAAGTTAGATTTTCCAGAACGTGCGCCACCAATAATAAAATGCATCTCAAAATCGCCCTTAATTGTTTATCAATGCCAGCAGCACGAAATAAATAATTAGTTCAGCTATTTGTTGCACCGCACCAAGACAATCGCCAGTAATACCGCCTATTTTATTGATTAGCCATCGACGGGCGAACGTTCTAAACACTATCAACACTGCCAACAAAGTCGCTATCAGTGACCAAAAATTACCGTTAAAGATGAATAAGGTGAGCGGAAGTAATCCCGTGGCCAGCAAAATGACCAGTTCAGTTTTTGACTGCTGTTCAGCCAAAGGCTTGCTCTTGCTTGCATCCTGTTTAGTAACATAAGCAGTGTTAAATATCAGGCTTCCCGCAATAGCTCGTGATAAACAATGCGCTATTACAACAGAGGCAATAAATCCCCAAGTAAGTTGCGTGGCGACAGACAGTGCTAGCAATAACTGATACTTAAGTAATACCACCGAAAATAACGCCAAAACACCATAAGTACCGATGCGACTGTCTTTCATGATACTCAGCCGTTTGTCAACGGTCATGCCACCACCAATTCCGTCAGCCGCGTCTGCTAAACCATCTTCATGAAAGCCGCCTGTAACCAGAAAACTTGCGATCATCGCCAGCAGCATAGCGACATCGTTTGGCCATACAGTAAGTGCGAGCTGATAGCTCAGTATAAAAACAATGGCAACCACAACACCAACAAGTGCAAAATAACGGCTACTTTGATTTAAGCGCTGCGCCGAATAAGGCACATTTCGCCCTACTGGAATGCGAGTAAAAAACATTACCGCCAATTGAAATAGCTGCCACTGCTTCAGCGCTGCTGTGCGCGAAATCGTCATCACACCGTGACTCCCGCGCTTTCAAAGCTCGCCATGTCATTATAAAAGCTTGCTGCAGACGCGAGTATCGGAAAGGCTAACGCTGCGCCAGTACCTTCGCCCAACCTTAGAGATAAATCCAGTATTGGCTTCGCAACTAATTTACCCAATAAGATACGATGTGCGCTCTCATCTGAACAATGGGCAAAAATTAAGTAATCCCTAATATTGGCATCGAGTTGAGTCGCAACAAACGCGGCGACTGAGACAATAAAACCATCAATTAACATCGGGATTTTACGTTCGGCACATGCCTGCATCGCGCCAATCATTTGCACAATTTCAAACCCACCCACTTCCGCCAACACATCCAATGGTGCACGACCAGAGAATCGCATCAGCGCTTGTTGAATTAACTGCTGTTTTTGGTTGAGCTGCTCAATCGAAATCCCCGTGCCCCGTCCTACCGTTGCGACTACAGGTACATCACTTAGTGCAGCAAATAGCGCAGATGCCGCACTAGTATTGGCGATCCCCATTTCACCAAACATCAATAACTCGCAACCTTGGTCAAGAATGCGTTGTGCTGCTTGTTTTCCGAAATTGAGCCCTTGCCGAACTTGCTCAGGTGTCATAGCTGGTTGCGAAGAAAAGTCAGCCGTGCCCGCGCCTAGTCGCTGAATAATTAACTCTGGGTGCGCTGCAACAGTTACTTCATCTATTTCTGTTTGGATGCCCGCATCAACGACATAAAAATCTATATGATTAGTGCGACAGAAACAGTTAATCGCTGCTCCTCCCGCTAAGAAGTTATGCACCATTTGATGCGTTACATCACTAGGTGCGATGCTCACACCATGTTGAGCAATGCCATGGTCGCCAGCAAATACTAACATCGTCGGTTTGCTCAAGGATATCTTGGTACATAGCTGTGCCAATCGGTGGCTTTGAATACTAGCGAGTTGCCTAGCAAGCGATTCCAACATGCCCAAAGCGCCCATTGGCTTTGTTTTATTGTCAATCACTTGTTGAATTGCCCCATCATATTGATGGGTGACAGAAGTTATCATAACCAGTTACATCCGACGCATAAGAAAAAGAAAGAACACACTACCAATAACCGAGGTAATGACTCCGATTGGAATTTCCTGCCCTGGGATAATTGTTCGCGCAATTACATCAACCCAGACTAAGAAACAACCGCCAACTAACCCTGCGCTCAATAGCAATTTAGCCGTGGTTATACCGAAAAATGGACGCACAATATGTGGGATCATCAGGCCGACAAAGCCGATTCCGCCACAATAAGAAACAATGACAGCTACCATCGCGGCACTAATAACCAAAGCCATCAGTCTCATGACACCCACATTGATACCCAAAGTGCTGGCACTTTCATCGCTTAGTAGCATTGCATCGAGCCGTCTGGCATATAGCAAACCAATACCACATGCCACAAGCACTACCGGAAATGTCCATCCGAGTGCACTGTAATCCGCACGCGACAGACTGCCCATTAACCAGAAAATAACGCGATTACTGGCAAATGCTTCACCAAAATACAAAATAAATGTGGTGAACGCACTCAACAGAAAAGAAACTGCTACACCCGCTAACAATAAGTGTTCGACCCGCCGCCAGTTATTGTTCATCACGACCAACATTACGATACCGACAGCAACAAGCGCTCCGATAAATGCAGCTAGCGGCAAGGTAATCATTTGTACCTGTTCAGGCATCAGGCCAGCAATAGTCGCACCTAGGCCAGCGCCAGCAACAATACCAAACAGATAAGGGTCAGCCAGAGGGTTGCGGGTAACGTTTTGCATTAAAGCCCCTGCTGCCGCCAATGCAAAGCCAGCTAAAAATCCCATCAATACACGCGGTAAACGAATATCCATGAGAATCGTTTGGTAAATAGAGCGCTCACAGCCTACGGTGGCGCATTGCCAAATTTGCTGATACCCAACTTCCGCTGCGCCAAATCCCATAGACAAGAATAATGAAACGATTACGAGACCAGACAAAAAGAAAGTGCTTTGCCACAATGTCCAACGCTTAAACATGAGCCGCTCCTGAAAAAGTCACGCGCGGTTTTTGCGTAATTGGATGTTGGTCGACAATACAAGGCAGACGAAAGACAGCCTCTAGCCTTTGTGGCACCAAGACGTTTTCGGGGGTATCAAACGCTACCACTTGCCCTTGGTTAAGTAACAAAATGCGATCACAATATTGCGCAGCGAGGTTCAGATCGTGAATTGACATTACTAAGGTCAATGAAAGTTGCTTCACTAAAGCCAATATTTGATGTTGATAAAAAACATCTAGATGATTAGTAGGCTCATCCATAATGAGCAACTGGGGCCGCTGAACAATTGCTCGGGCGATCAAGCATCGTTGTTGCTCACCACCAGAAAGAATAGAAAATTTGCTGTTTAGCTTGTTAAATAAATCGACTTTGGTCGCCGCCATTTCAATGTGACGTAGATCTTCACTGGTATCACGTTCAAAAATCGTTTTATGTGGTACAAGCCCCATATGGATTATGTCAAAAACCGTGAGATCAAACACCGTTTCATTGTGTTGGCATACTACGGCAATTAACTGCGCTAAAACGTGATTAGATAGTGATTGAACAGACTTACCATTAACAAAAATATCGCCAGAATGAGCTGAGTATGCTTTATACAAGCACTTTAATATGGAGGTTTTTCCTGCACCATTGGGCCCAACAATACCAATCACTTCGTTGGCATTAGCCTGAAAACTGATATCTTTAATAATTGTCTGGTGGTTAACCCCCCAAGACAAAGATTGAACCGATAATTCTGCTGCTGACATAGTAAAAATTTAACACTTAGCCTAATGGCGATGGCATAAATGCAGGGACGCAGCACAATGACAGGGCAAGCTTTACCATAAACTGCACCAATATTTATTCAGTGTAGTTAATGTATTCGAACAGCCCTAAAAATTGAAACTATCGCGTTACCCGCACGACAATAAAGCAAATGAGTAACAACATCATTTTCAATATTGTTCATCTACTCAGATACCCAATGGTATTACTTCTTCGTTTCTTGGCAGGTATCCTGACTCATGAAGATTGCCTGATATCAACTCACCCTTCCCAGTTACCCAGTGGTTTGTAAGCCCAGCTTCATTTACAGTTGCGGGAACAGTTACGAACTTTCATCGTATTCCCTGCTACAACACTCGTTATCACGCCTTCGATTGGCGAAATTAACGATTGCTCTAGCGCTTTGTTCGCACAAAGCACCAAAAAACGGTCGTCACTATAACAGTAAAATTACCGTTTGGCTATATAGACGTCTAAAACTTTCGCTACTTGTTTATATTACTCAGCACACATTTCACGCGCTCGTATAAACATCAAGACGCTTTGCCAATCTTGCAAGATTTGCACGATCCATCTTTAAGATTCGGCTCGCCGCTGCCCAATTGCCGTTTGATGTTTGTAGGGCTTGTCTAATCATTTGTCGTTGGTAAGATTCAGTTGCAACTTTGAGCCCTGTATCAAAGGACATATTAGTATCGGGAGGCGCAACCTTAGATGGTGGCACAATATGATTGGAGGATGCTGTCAGTATTTCGTAGCAGTCCTGACTTTCGATTTCTACTGTCTGCTTACTCACTTGACGTGCGCTTGCTTTGAGCGCAGCTCTGCTCATTACATGCTCCAGCTCCCTAACGTTCCCAGGCCACTGGTAATTCTGCATTTGTGCAAGCAAGGATTCAGCTATCTTCAACTGCTTAATCCCCAAGGTTCGTCGTACTTTTTCCAGAAAAAAGCCCGCAAGTAAAGTGACATCGCCATAACGTTGACGTAGTGGTGGCACGGAGATGGGATAAACACTTAGTCGATGATATAAGTCGGCGCGAAAGTTTCCGGCTTCTACTTCTTTTAGTAAATCCCTGTTGGTTGCTGCAATCACTCTCACATCAACTTTTTCAGCCAGTTCTTTGCCAACCGGTTGAATTTCTTGATTTTGTAATGCACGTAAAATCTTACTCTGTGCACTATAAGGTAATTCACCAACTTCATCGAGAAACAAGGTACCACCGCTCGCAATACTAAACTTGCCTCGGCGCTCACGTTCAGCGCCAGTGAAAGCTCCTTTAGCATGACCAAATAGTTCACTTTCAATGAGGTTTTCAGGAATCGCAGCACAGTTAACGTGTACGATTGGCGCTTGAGCGCGTCTTGAAGCTTTATGTACCGCATCGGCAACCAACTCTTTACCACAACCCGTTTCGCCCGTGATCAACACAGTAAAATCAGATGTCGCAACGAGTGCGATCTCTTGTTTTAATTGTTGCATCGGCTCACTTTGACCTATCATTTCGTAACCCAACGCATTAGTCTGCTGATAGCTCATTTCTACCACTGCCTGTTGTGACATAGCGACATTTTGTTCCATCAGTTCAATCATCAAAGCAGTATTCAAGTGGGCAGCAGAGATTGCAGACAATAACGCTAAGGTTTTGCTAGCGATGTTATCAAAGACGCCAGTCGTCAAACTGTCGAACGTAACTACACCAATTAGATTATCGTCATAGCGTAATGGCAGGCCCATGCAAGCGTGCATTGGCAAATCATCGTCACTATCAATGAGCAGTCCGTCATAAGGGTCTGGCAAATGACAATCAGCACTAAATCGTATTGGCTCTTGGCTTTGGCATATTTCAACAAATCTTGGATGCTGCGCTACAACAAAGCGGCGTCCTAAGGTTTCTTCAGACAATCCTTGCTGTGCAAGTGGTATCAATATGTCACCGTGCAAACGTAATAAAGTAATAGCATCGCAGCGAATTACCTTTCTGATCGTCGATAGCAGTCGATCAAAACGATCTTGGCTAGACAAGCTTTTCGCTAAATCAAGCGATAACGACAGTAGTGCATTTGTGGGAATATCAGACATTAGTTCTCAGAACGTTACTTAAAGTAGCATTTCACCACTGTAGTCAATTTGACTAGAGATTACAACCAAAGTCAAATTGACTACAAACAAAAGAGTCATAAACACTACACAGTAACTTTACACAGAATTAAATGTTTAACAATATCAACAACTAACACATTGGCATTAGATTTGCGATGCATTACTCATTAACTAGTTTCAGCACACCGCTGCAACTTCGTCAATATCGGTTACTAGGAACTATTATGTCTCAAACCACTATGTCTCAAACCACTTTGATGCCAACGGTTGCACTCTCCCCCCAAGTGAACTTTCGCCGGTGTGTGCATTTAGGCAACGTATTAATGCTAATTAGTTTTATAGTTTGCGCTATATCAATACTTGCTACGTTTAAATATGACAACCTTATTAGCATACAAGTACAAATTATTGCCCATATTTGCACCATCATATTTGCGGGTTTATTCAAGTTAGGTTATGTCATCCGTTGCGTAGGTCAACATGGGCTAGGGAAACAGAACTTTTAATATGCTGACTATTCAAGAGCCCTTCGGTCAACCTGGGCAACATAAAACACGCTGGCAGGCAATTTGTCATGCCCCTATTTTTGAGCTAGCCTTTCGCCCGTTTTTTCTATTGGCAACGCTCTTTTCTTGTTTGGCTTTAGCCGTCTGGCTTCTTCAACTAAGTGGAACGCCAGTCATGCCGCATCACGCCATTGCGCCTACTTTATGGCATGCGCATGAAATGATTTTTGGCTTTGCTATCACAATCGCCGTCGCTTTCATTCTAACGGCGGGTCAAACTTGGACGAATCAAGCCAGCCTGAGTAAAGGACCGTTACTAGGATTTGTATTGTTATGGTGCGCAATTAGAGCAACGCTTTACTATAACTCTGATGTTAGTGTAATTCTGGCGATCATCTTATCCGCTATTTGGTGGTTAATGACCATTGCCACATTTGCAAGAATGGTGATAAGAGCAAACAACAAGCGCAACTTTCTATTTGTCCCTATCTTAACGGTGTTAGCGATGCTAAACCTGTTGGTACTCACGCTAAGCTTTCAACAACAGTTTTCAATAGTTACGTCGCTGATGCAGATCAGTCTGTTGATGATGACATTGATCATGTCGATTATAGGCGGTCGCGTTATTCCATTCTTTACTGCTAGAGGCACGAACACCGGCCCCATTCAGACACCCGTAGTCATCGAAAAGCTGGTGCTAATCGCATCGATTTGTACCATTGCCTTCTATATTCTACATATAATATTCGCCAGCCTTACGCCGATTATGCCTTGGCTGTTTTCTCTTACAGCACTGCTTCATGTAGCGCGTCTCGCTTTTTGGAAAAGCCACCAGACGTTGAAAGTAGCCCTACTGTGGAGTTTGCATTTGTCGTATTTATTTATGGCGTTAGGCTTGCTACTTTTAGGTTTTTCTTATTGGCTTGCAGCAATCACCTTTAGCATGGGCATACACACATTAACGATAGGAGGCATAGGTTTGATGATATTGAGTATGTTAAGCCGTGTCTCATTAGGTCACACCGGCAGGGCGCTGCAAGTTAGGCCAATCATCATCGCAGCATTTGTATTGCTAGTATGTTCATTGATTTTTAGGGTGGCACTTCTGACTGTCATATCTCCGTACTACGCATGGCTAGGCAGTGCGCTATGTTGGCTAACCGCTATGGCGATATTTCTCTGGGTATACACACCAATATTGACCCAAAAGCGTGCTGACTTAGCACCTCCCCCACCGCCAAAAAAAGCGCATAGCTAGATATATAAAATCGCTGCATTTGATCGCAATGCTCAAATGCAGCAAAATCGAAAATGAACTCAATGGCTTAAAGTGCTTATGCAACATCACTCTCTGGTAGCTTTTGCACGCCATTGTAGGCATTAAGAATTTTACTCACCAAGGCAATACGGCTTAAATAGCTCTTTTTGCACGCTCGCTCATTTTCAGTGTGATCACCGTCACCGAAAGGACCAAAGCCATCTAACGTAGGTATACCAATGGCTGACACCACATTAGCGTCTGATACCCCGCCTCGACGTTCCAGCTTAAACGACTCTTCAGTAATTGCTTCGAATGTTTGAATCAGCGACACCTGTTGCTCAGTCGTTTGCATTACGTCTCGTTGCACGCCCCCCGTTAACGAGACTCGTACACCTTTTACTTTGGGTGCGTTTGCTATTTCTTCTATACCATCAAGTATTCGCTGCTTTTCTTGACTGCCAGTAAACCTTGCTTCCACCTTTATTTCAGCACGCGGAGATATAGTGTTAGCACCAATGCCGCCAGCAATTTTGCCCGCATTCACTGTTGAACCACGCGACAAATCAGTCAGGCTGGTTAGCGATATAACCATATGGGCAGCGGCAAGATTAGCGTTGATTCCGTCTTGGTAGTGGTTACCTGCATGTGCAGCTTTCCCTTCAATTAGGATGGTAAACGTCGCAATTCCTTTGCGCGCAATAACGATTTCTTGTGCAGGCCCTGCAGCTTCAAACACCAAACATAAGTCATAATCTCTGGCAAGCTGTGCTGTCAACGCTTTACTATCATCGCTACCTGTTTCTTCATCACTAACCATTAAGACATCAATATTTGCGATTTCACCATGTTGTTGATGCACATTGCGTAAAGCTTCCAATGCAACCATGTTTCCGCCTTTCATATCACACACGCCAGGACCATAAATCCATCCTTCGTCTTCACTGAAACCTTCAAACGTTTGCGGTGGAAACACCGTGTCGAAATGCCCAAGCAGTAGCACTTTTTTACCCACTTGTTTAGACGAAATAAAATGCAGATGATCACCTATTTCTGCGCGTTTGTATCTGTTGACAGCAAAGCCGAGTTCTTTCATCCATTGCGAATACAAGCTAGCAACTGCATCAACGCCTACTTTGTTCTTTGTATAAGAATTTATATTAACCAATTGAGCCAATTGCGAAAAATCATAATATTGTGACATTGCTCACTCCTTTACATCACACACGAAGGTTTTGTGCTATTGCAACGTGAATTGTTGGCAGATTGATGACAATACTGTGTTGAATTGATGAATAAGCGATGACGGAAATATTTACGATTACGTAAAGGCTAGCCCCATTACTACAGAATCATGAATTTTTTTTTGCAATGACAATACGTAATACAGCGGTAACAGTGCATTTTTAGGCTAGGTGGTTATTAATGCCCCTAACCAAGAGAAATTCAGGAACGAAAATGTCGAAGTATACCGTTGGAATGTGGATGTATAAGAATGGTGGTGGCCAAGCCATACAAGAAGAACTTATCAATCAGTTACAAGCAAGAGATATACACGTTATTCCCGATTTGAATTTAGCGAATGCCGTCGCAACAAATGGCCATATTTTGTGTAAAAAAGTCGCAATGGAAGAATTGGCTGCGTTTTTTTCCTATAACGCAGGGAAACAAACGCAATACCAGATGTACCTTTACCAAACACTCAATGATTCAATTCCATGCCTGAACAACTTTGACGCATTCGCCTTATCCGAAGACAAGTTTCGCACATCACATAAACTCAACCGTGCTGGCATACGAACCGCGGATTATAAAATGCTAAAAAACCGGGATAAGAAACGACTGAAAAAAACATTAAAAGAATGGGAGGGACGGCTAGTTTACAAACCTACCGACGGCTGGGGCGGTATGGGCATTGTAAAAATAGAGAATGAACGAGCACTTGATATGCTATTTCCGTTTTTAGAGCACACTAACATCCCGCATTTTTACGTCGAGCGCTTCGTCAACTACGACATGACCGACTATCGCATCGATATCGTTAATGGCGAATACATCGCTTGCTACGGCCGCAGAGCCCCCAAGGATGATTGGAAAACGAATATCACTAGTGGCGGTAGCATTATGCTACGCGAACCCAGCCAAGCCGCTATCGACCTTGCGCTAAAAGCCGCGAAAGTCACCGGATTGGAGATCGCAGGTGTCGATCTTATTTTCGACATAGAACGTCAAGAATATGTTGTTCTTGAAGTCAACGGCATTCCGGCATTTGCCACACCAGAACAAGAGAAGCTAGGGCTCAACTTCAACCATAAAAAAATTACCAAAATTGTTGATTTGATCGAACAACGGGTACAAAGCACCGCCTCTGTTGCTACTGCCAAGGTTGTGAATTTTTAATCTGTCTACGGAAACTGATTTAATGAATACTACTACATCGCTCCCTAAGTTAGGCCTGCTATACCTTGATCACGTTTTACGCTTCTTTGACGTATCAAACTTTAAAGGCTGGCCAGACAAAATAGAATCAGTCACTTACCATTGGGGCAAGGACAAACAACGGTTTATCAACGAAGTAAAACGCAAGAATATCGACGTTCTCATTGGCAATATTCCGGCAACGGCGTATGAAACATTTCGTGAAATTGCACGCGCCTTGCCACATGTACGCTTTGTCCCGTCATTAGATGCGCAATTTGCCAACAAGTCGAAAGAAAACGTAACCCACTTCTGTCAGAAATATGGATTACCAATTCCCAAAACGGACATATTTTATGAGCTAGATGAAGCATTAACATTTTTGCAGTACACCCGTTATCCAAAGATCATCAAAAAATCATATGGGCCCTCAAACTATGGCGGGTATTACGTCCATAAAGTGGACACCTTTGATGAAGCCAAATCACTATTGAGTGTAAAACGTTACTACCCCGTTTACGTTCAAGAGTTTGTGCCCATGGCAGCCGATATTCGCGTGATGCTAGTTGGCCATCGACCAATTTGTGCGTTTTGGCGACGTCCGCCAGACGGTGAATGGCTTACCAATACTAGCCAAGGTGGCGCGATGGACTATCTCAATGTGCCACAAAAAGCGCTGGATATCGCTGTTCAAGCGTCAAAAGCTGCGAACGCTGAATATTGGGCATGTGACATCGCATTAGGCACCGATGGTAAATTTAGAATATTAGAGTGCGCCACGGCATTTGCAGCCTTTCCTTACGTGCGTGATTGGATAGGCCAATATTTAATGTGGTTGCTATCTGATGGCACATTTAAAAAACCCTATTTTCCGTTATTTAATTGGGAAGAACTCGGCAAAATCAATTCGTCGTTATTACGCACTATGCGTCACATTACCTTTGGCGAATATACACCGAGTTATGATTGTAATGACGTACTGGCACACGCAACGGCAATCGATTTTTCGTTGCTACCAATTGAATTGAGGCCACAAGAAGAGTGGCCGAGTGAGCAATGGAATTTTCAAGATAACTACCAAAAAAACAGGCAAACATCAAAGCTCCACGTTAACGAAGATAGTAATGTGCTAGGCGATGAAAACAATGTGGTTAGTGGAAATAATAAACAAACAACAGCCTATCCATTTGATACCAGTCAACTGGAAAGCTTTTTTGCGTCAATCAAAGGTATTGGTAAAAAAATGGTGGATAGCATCATCGAGACTTTAGGTCGAGAAGGAACTGTATCTGCACTACAGCATGATCCGGCCAAGTTACTCACGGTGAGAAATCTAAAAGAAAAAAAACTAGCACTCATTGTATCGCAATGGCAACAAATGCTGGCAACTGCGCCCAATACCAAATGAAATAATTAGAGTAATTTACATTGAAAAAGCAATATACGTCATACGTACAAACCGTGCGCTTTTTAGAGCAAGCTATGGGCGAACATCCCCATTTATTAAAGCTCACCCAAATAGGTGAAACATGGGAAAAACGGCCAATTTTATTAGTGACCATGTCACTCGACGTTGAATACGCCGATCAAAAGCCCGCCTTGCTCTACACAGGGACCATTCATGCCCGTGAATGGATCGGCAATGAGCTCGCCATCAAGTTCATTGAATATGTCATCAGTAATTATCGTTTTAACCCTAAGCTAAAAGAGGCGCTAACACGCAATACCTTGTACATGGTGCCTTGCTTAAATCCTGACGGTTTTGAGTTTTCACGTAATCATTTCTCATTTTGGCGCAAGAACCGTCGTGATAACAAAGATGGCACATTTGGGGTAGATTTGAACCGTAACTTTGGTGTGCGTTTCAAGAAAGGTACAGACACCAGTTTAAACACTTATGCAGGTCCTGAAGCTTTTTCTGAGCCAGAAACTCGCGCGATTCGTGACTTTGTGCAGAACCATAAAAATATTACCATTGCACTCGATTACCACTCACAAGGTAATGTTTTTTTTCCCGCACATAAATTTAACCATGAGACAGAAATCGAAGGCACAGATCTCAATATTTTATGTGCCAATATGAATCGAGAAATATTTAAAGTTACAGGTCGAAAATACGGTATACATCGCGGAAAGCCCCCTACCAACCTGATCCATGGAAGTGGCAGGGAGTACTATTATTCACTTGGTATTCTTGCAGCAGTTGTCGAAGTAGGAACGCGAAATATTCCTGATTATTTGATTAATATGTCGCAAAGTGTTGATGAAAATATACCCGCAGTACTGTTGGCTTTGTCTGAGGCGGTGAATTATTCCAACGTTGCACCAGCGAGGCCAAGCCAATTCGTTCTGGATTCAATTGACACATCGACCGCCAAAATTAGCTGGCAATATGATGATACCAAGGAAGTTTACTTTGAAGTTTATCGCGCTGAACAAGTGAAAACGGCATGCTCTGACGAAACACTGGTCGCAATTACCCATGCAACGCACTTTACCGATGTACAACTAAAAAGCGGAAAAAAATACTATTACAATCTGCGAGCCGTGGACAAAATGAGCAAGATTAAGTCACCATTTAGTCCTGAACTCAAGATAAAAACCACATTAGCAGCTGACGAATATTCTCGTTCGCTGTATCCGTTAAAACGAGACATTGGATACGTTAGCCAACGGCAAACCGACAAAAACAAAGAACATTTTGGCTATAACTCGCTCTTTGTCGGCGTAAACAAGCGCAAAGGCGTATGTTATGGCGTGATCGCATTTACGTTAGACAACTTACCTGAAGACGCAAAACTAAAATCTGCCAAATTCTCCCTTTACCCCATGAACCGTGTTAATGCGAAAGTCGAAAACTTCGGTGAATGGACAGTATCAATTCTTGATCATCACCAAATTAACGACTTAACCGACTTTAACCAAATCGATGGCGCCGTTCCTTTACAAACATTGGGACACGCAATTGCATCTGACCAACTTACCCAAGGAATATGGAGCGAATGGGACTTCAATGTCACCGAGCGACACATTCTCAAAAACGCAATAAAAGATGGCAAAGTCTTGTTAAGAATTGAAGGTCCTAAGAAATTACCCTTAGGGGCTGATTCTCAAATGATGCAATTTGACATTGGTTATGGAAAGTTTGGTGCAGGCATTCATTATCGCCCTAATCTTGAGATCATCTATACCCGAACACCAGCAACGATGACACTCGACCCAATCGCGCTAAATACGATTAACAAACATACCATCATTGAAAAACAACTATCGTCTGGCTTTGATGAAGATGGCGATATTGTCTATGGCCAAATGGCATTCATGCTCAATGATTTACCTGACGTAAATAAGACGGTCATCACCAACGCCTACTTAGTCATGCATAGTAAGTCACCAATGAGTACTCACAAAGACACGCGCTTTACAATCGAATTGGCAAGCTTAAGAGATATTGATTACCAAAGCGTTAAAGAAAGGCGCAAAAAAGAATTCATCGGTTATGAGGTAAGTAACGCACAACTCAAAGAAAACAGTACCCATCACTTCATATTTGATAGTTTTTGCAAGCAACAATTGGAAAAACTGCACGAGAACGGTAAGCCTTGTTACTTAATCATTCGAGCCACCAGTTCTTCGGTTGAAAGAGCCCAGCAAGTGGATTGGCATGGAGAAAGCTCAACGCAACTCCCACAACTCGTTATTGAGTACATTCCACGTCGCAAACGTCCCGTTAGTGCGCCTCAACAACTGAGCGCCAACGTGGACAACAGGCAAGTTAAACTCACTTGGCAAAATCCGAATGATGAGGATTTCGTCGGCTGTTTCGTCGTGCGGAATCGTTTTCACCCGCCCAAGTCCCCCAATGATGGCGTAAAACTCTATGGTGGTCCTGATGAATACACATTTGATAATTTTGGCAATGCTAACATTCCCAAATATTATTCAGTGTTTAGTTACGACGATGTGCCTAATTTTTCGGAACCCGTTAGTATTTATTACACAGTTAATGAGACGATTGTCATCGATGAAGAAGAATTTGAACCGCAAGACAACGACGAACCAAGCATCACTGATTAACAAGTTTGAAACATTAAATTGACTTTTTGGAACGATTTAACATAAGTTACTAATGAGAATTTTACTATGGTCAATTGAGAATAATAAAATGAAAAAAATTGCTACTATCTCATTATTAACTATTTTAGTCGGCTGTATGTCGACGGTATACCAACCTAAACCTATTTTTGGCGGAGGCGGCGGCTACGAAGATGGTCAGCTTAGCGAGAATGAATATTGGTTGCGTTACACCGGTGCCGGTAATTTAACTAAAATTGATGAATTGAAACCGTTGTGGCTTCGTCGAGCAAAAGAATTGTGTGGCGACAAAGAGGCAAAAACAGAGTTTAAGGAAGATCGTAAATTTGGATCAGCACCTCAAGCTGTAATTCTTAAAGGAACAGTAAAGTGCGTTTGACTAGAACCAAAGTAATTTACATGTGCATTAATTAAGACGTCAGCTACAGTATTCGGGCTTAACTCTATTGTATTGGCAAGCCCGAGTATTTAATTTTTGGCATACGATGGCTCGGCATTTATCCTTCGCTAGCCTCAGTTGAGGTTATTTTATCAAATCCCCCCATGATAGTTTCAGCTACTAGGGTAGTAAGTTCCCTAAGCTCTTCGTCACTGGCGTTATCACGCAGCGCTTTTTCAGTGAGGTTGTTTAAACGTTCTTTGATTGCAGCATCCATGTCAGAGCCCTTCCTTCTTTGAGATGAAATCACAGTATAGCTTGTAATTTCAACTTTGCCTGTAATTGCGCCAAATCACAAAAAAGTAACTTTTATCGTACTCGTTTCGACGAATTTTGATATTTTCTCAAATTTCATTCACTTAAACTTAATGTCTCGTAAGACTGTAATTTTCAATTTACACCCTCAAAACGCAAAAGTGCCCTTTCGGGCACCTCGCATAGTTATTTGTATAGCGAGTACGATTAAACTTTGACACCTTCAATGTGTAATTCAAGCTCAACATGTGTCGAGGCAGGCCCAAGATTAGTCTTAATGCCAAAATCTTTTAACCCCAAACGTGTTTTTCCTGAAAAACCGACACGATAGCCGCCCCAAGGATCTTTGCCTTCGCCAATCTTAACAGCGTCTATTTCAATAGTTTTGGTCACATTGTGTAATGTAAGGTCACCTTGAATTAATAATTCTCCATCACCTTTGTCGATCACTTTTTTGCTCACAAACTTTGCCGTTGCAAACTCGTCAACCGATAGGAAGTCGTCGCTGCGCAAATGTTTATCACGTTCAGCATGATTTGAATTAATACTTGCGGTATCAATTGAAACTTCAATCTTAGATGAAGCAACATTGCTTTCGTCGTAGCTAAATTTTCCCGAAAACTTATCAAAGCGCCCGGTTAACCAGCTATAACCTAAATGCTGAATTTTGAAATTGACTGATGCATGTGCACCCTTGGTATCAATCACATAATCAGCTGCCGAAGCCGTCAACGCTATTGTTGACATCAAAAGGCTTGTGGTTAAACCTGCTAATAATTTTTTCATGGGATTCCTCTTAAATTTTTTAAATTAATAATTGTCTGTTACGTAAAAATCTATCTATGTTTTGGGCTTACTACTCAGCATGCGCCTTAATGTATCGTCTTTATCAACAAAATGGTGTTTAAACGCAGCCACAGCATGCAAAGCAACCAAAGCTAATGTGCCATAGGCAACATATTTGTGAATGGTTCCGGCAATATCAGCCTGTTCGTCGAACAATTCACCAAATCCAGGCACGGTAAACCAAGTAAAAACATCAATACCCCTGCCATCTGCGGTTGAGATGAAATAACCACTGACAAAAATCACAAATAACAACACATACAATGTGATGTGCATGAGATGACTCGAGCGTCTAACCAATTTGCTATATGTCGCAATAGGCTTCGGATTTACTTGTTTGACACGCCAAATTAATCTGGCGATCACTAACATTGACAGCAATATGCCAACACTTCGGTGCAAATCAGGGCCCTTTTTATACCATTGATCGTAGTAGCCCAAATCCACCATCCAAAACCCCAGCCCGAACAAGGCGAAAAAGCTCACAGCAACAACCCAGTGCATAACAATTGCCACTGTGCCATAGCCATTTTCGGTGTTCTGCATAATTTAAAACCTTAATACCAATCCGTCTAACTCTTAACTATTAGCGTTAGTGTGCCAGCACAACCTTTAAATTAATATTGAATAATACTGAACAACTAGTAAACTTTTACTTAAACTTATAAATCTTGTACTAAATGACCTTAGACCAACTCAACATGCTAGTCGCTTTAGCAGACACGGGCACATTAAAGCAGGCGAGCGCACTGTTACATAAAACACAACCTGCGATAAGCCAAGGAATAAAACAACTTGAAGCGCAACTAAACGTTAAGCTATTCGACCGTTCTTCCTATCGATTATCACTGACTACAGCAGGCCGTAAAATTTATCATCATGCAATGCGTACCATTAAAGAAGCAAACGAATTAAGGCAGTTGTCGGTACACCTTGCCAGAGGCGAAGAACCTCAGGTTGTAATTGCCATGAACGCATCGTTTGATATACGCAAAATAATTCCGATGCTTGAAACAATGCAGCAACAATTTCCTCAGACTCAAATTGTGCTGAAACAGGAGTATTTAAGTGGCGCTATCGAGTCAGTAGAAGAAAAGCGTGCTGACATAGCCATTACCACCATAGATCCTGTAAAACTGGAATTAGGCAAGCTCACTGCAATATGGCTAGATCAAGGGGATTTGATCAATGTTGCCTCGCCAAAACTCATTGAACGCCATCCTGCCTTAGCAAGTGCCACAGAGCTCATCAACGAGTATCAAATTGTTGTTCAAGATTCAGGTCAAAGCTCTCAGGGCAAGCAGTTTAGTGTACAAACTGGTCAACGCTGTTGGTATGTAAACGACTTTAATACTAAGCATACCCTAATTAAGAGTGGTATTGGTTGGGGAAGATTACCCGATTCAGTTATTAATCGAGACATTGCATCAGGTGAACTGATCCCGTTACAACTGAGTGATTTACGCACAAGGCTGCCTCTCAATTACCATGCGATTAAACATAAAGATCAAATCTTTGGGCCTGTTGCCGAATCGCTTTGGCAGGCATTGACTGCATTTGGTGAAAAACGCCCTTAACGATATTCGCTAAAGGCGTGATTAAAGTGCTCAACAATTTCAAATTAAGCAAGTTTAGCCATTGCAGCATCAGCGGCCGCACTTTGTTCTTCCTGATTAATACGGGTAACTTTCCCTTTTGAAATTTCCACACTACGTGTTTCGGCAATGAGTAAATAAATCGTTGGCAAAATAAAGAGTGTAAAAATCGTGCCAATAAACATGCCAGCAACTAAGATGATGCCGATACTATTGCGCGATTCAGCACCTGCACCTGTTACCAGAATCAGCGGAAAATGTCCTAAAATAGTCGCTGCACTTGTCATCAGAATTGGACGCAAACGCGTTTTGGCAGCTTCAACAATCGCCGTCATTTTATCCTTGCCAATAGTTTGTAAATGATTGGCAAATTCAACAATCAAGATTCCATTTTTAACCACCAGACCTACAAGCGTAACTAAGCCTATTTGCGAGTAAATATTCAATGTAGTAAATGATAGATAAGACCACACTAGAGCCCCCGACAATGCCAGTGGCACGCTCCCCAACAATACGACCAGCGGATCTCTAAAGCTGTTAAATTGCACCGCAAGTAATAGGAAGATTACTAATAGCGACACCGCCATCACCGTTAACAAACTATTGCCTTCTTTTTTGGTTTGGCGTGATTCGCCTGCGTAATCAATAGAATAATGCGTTGGCAACACTTCTCGAGCAATATCTTCCATGGCTTGCAAAGCCTGCCCTTTCGTTACCCCAGGTAAAACACCACCATAGAGTTTGAATGAATTTTGCTGCGCAAATGAGCCTAATGCTCTTGGTACTGTTAACCATTTAAGTTCAACAAAATCAGCAAAAGGAATTAACTCGCCGTTTGCTGCTCGAATGGTAAGCGACAATATTTGGTCCGGGTCGACGTTAGCGTTGTCTCCTACTTGCGGAATAACGCGATATGCTTTGCCAAAATGCTCGAATCGATTAACAAAGTTGGTTGATAAATAGGTCGACAACTCGCTCGATACTTGCGCGACTGTTAAACCTAAATCAGCGATTTTCTGCTTATCAAGCACGAGTTCAAGTTGTGGCAGATCGACTTTCAAATCAGTATCTGCATACATAAACAGTCCCGATTGATAAGCGGATTGCACTAACTGTTGCGCATACTGATTCATGTCGTAATGGTTATCACTGGACTTGATCACCATTTCCACATCAAATTGACCCGCTGTAGGCAAAGGCGAAGGTAAAACCGGGAAGATATTTAGACCCGTTGATTGTGAAAGGCGGCCATAAATTTCAGGCAGTTTTTCCGCAGTGGTGTAGTCACGTTCTTTCGCATGGGCAAACTCAAGCCCGCCAAAACCACCGCTAGGCATTAATATTTGCCATACTTGCTCGGTGCCTTTTATCGTTAGTAAATCTTCAACGACAGGCGTAATGTGCTGCTCGGTATAGTTTAATGAGCCATCAGGAGGAGACTGCATCACCAAAGTTACACTGCTTTGATCTTCCATCGGTGCGAGTTCTTTTGCTGAAAACAGATAAAAAGGAACGATGAGTAACATCAGTACGATAGCGACAAAACTAACCTGTCCTTGGCGTGATAACAACTGTGTTAGCCACTTACTGTAACGTGTTTGTACAGACTCAAATATGCGGTTGACTCTTTTCGTTAAGCGACCTTCCTGCCCACCTTCGGGGTTAACGTGCGCGCTCATGATCGGTGACAGCGTTATAGCTACGATTCCTGAAACCATTACGGCAACAGCTAAGGTAAAAGCAAACTCTTTAAAAAGCGCACCCGTTAGTCCTGATAAAAAGCCAATTGGTGCATATACGAGCGCCAACGTCAGCGTCATTGAAATAATTGGCACCAATAATTGACGAGAACTCAGCAACGCCGCCTCAATTTTAGACATACCGCTGCGCATATGGCGAGCAACATTTTCTACCACCACAATTGCATCATCCACGACAAGGCCAACAGACAGCACTATGGCAAGAACCGTTAAGAGATTGAGACTAAAGCCCATAAGCCAAATAGCAGCTATAGCACCCAACAATGAAATTGGGATGGTAATTAGCGGTACTAAAGCCGTACGCCAAGATCCCATCAGTAATAGCACCACAATACCTACTAAGAGAACCGTTTCAAACAAAGTAATGACGATTTCATTGATTGCGTCTCGCATATACAACGTGCCGTCATAAGCGAGGTTAATGTGAATACCCTGCGTATCTTTCTGGTTTAGGGTTTCAACAACCTGATATAGCGCATTACCAATTTCGAGCTCGTTTGCGCCCGGTAGCGGCCATACAGAAATATACACCGTATTCTCAGTATCAAATCGCGCGGTATTTTGTGGCGTTTCAGCGTCAATCTCAACCTTTGCCACATCAGCAAGAAATATCGTGCCTTGATGACTCTCTTTAATGATGATCTGCTCAAAGTCTTCCACGCTGGAAAGCTGTGTATTAGCGACAACATCCAAGCGATTACTTTGGTTGTCTAAATAACCTAATGTTGAAATTTGATTGTTAACCGAGAGCGCCTGATAGACTTCTGCAGCACTTACATTCAGTGATTCAAGCAACGTCGGTTGCAACCATATGCGCATAGCAGGCGTACGTGCACCTTCAATACCAACTCGTTGAACACCAGCAATATTGTTAATACTGGGATTAATCTGGCGTGTCAGATAATCACTCAATTCACTTAAGTTCATATGTTCTGATGACACGTTTAAGTAAAATACGGCATAAGGGCGGTCGGCGCGTGTCACCGAGACCACGGGATCTTCTGCACCAGAAGGCAGTTCAAAACCGATTTGACTTAGGCGGGTATTCAATTCAGCCAGCGCCATGGTGCTATTCTCATTGAGTGCCAACCACGCTGTCACTTTGCTGTATCCAGCCTTAGTTTCTGAATCAACATATTCAACACCTGGCACAGTTGCAGCAATGCGTTCTATCGGATCAGTAACAAACCCTTTTACGATACTTGGTTGAGCGCCAATATAGGTAGTTTCAATGGTCAGCGAAGCACTTTCAATTTTAGGAAATTGTAAAACGGTTATTTGCTTAACCGCCCACAAGCCAGCAATACTGATAATCAGTGAAATAACCAACGCAAGGATGGGGCGATTAACGAAAATATCGGTGATTTTTCGATTTGAATGACTCATGACTTACTCCACATTAGCAATCGATTGATCAAAATGCGTTTTAGCACCGGGATAGAGTTTAAACGCGCCTTTGGTCGCTACCAACGTATTGTCTGTTACCCCTTGTGAAATAACCGCTTGCTGGCGATTGATAACGGCCACCTTTACTTTCACCTTTTCTGCCCTGAACGTGCCTTCTGAATCAGCATTAAGCTGATACACATAATCGCCACTTTGATCACGAACAATGGCCAAAGCCGGTATAGCAAGGTTTTCCACAGGCTCTGTCACTGGCACAGTTACGCGTACCAATTGGTTGGCGACCAACGCTTGATGATCAACCGTCAATGTTGCGCGATAATGGAGTTGACGAGTTTCAACCGATACATGCTTGGCGCGGGTAACGATAGTCGCTTCACGTTCTTGTGCTTTACTACCGACAAATGTTACTTTCACTGTCGATTTAGGCATTAGCAGCGGGTATGTTTGCGGTAGATAGAAATCCACCCAGACTTCACGTTCAGTACCCACTAGCTCAACAACCACTTCGTTGGTATCTAAATATTCTCCCTCTTTCAAATCGTGAATACCTACGAACGCCTCAAACGGAGCACGTAGTGTTTTTCTGGCGATAAGACTCTCGATTCTGGCAACATCAGCTTTCGCGATAGCAACATCAGATTGCGCAGCATCCACTTTTTCTTTGCTAATACGCTCAGACCTCGCCAAAGTTTGAAATCGCGATAATGTTAGTTGAGATAATTTGAGCCTCGCTTTGGCAGCGGCCAGTTGAGCACTTTCTTCATCATGTTCAATAACAAGCAACACTTGACCTTCCTCTACGACTTCGCCTGAAGCAACATGAATTTTGGCAATTTTACCTGCCAGTTCATTCTTAATTATGAGGTGATTTTTTGGTTTGATAGTGCCTGAGACTGCCCGCGTCTGTTGAAAAGTAACCGCCTTTGTGCGACTTACTTCTACTGCAATAGCAGGCTCATAATTGGATTGATTAGCAGATTCAGCCGATTGTGCCTGCTTATACACAAATAACCCTGACACTGTAAGTGCCGTAATAACAACCGTTAAAGTCCATGATAAATAACGCATAACGTCCCCTTAAATTTTGGTAAACACTGACAAAACTATTTGTCGTACTTAAAACAATTGCCGGCATGCTACTACCTCAACTATACTTTAGGTCAACAGCTTATTTGGAAAAAGTATCATGCTAAAAGGTAATGAATTGTCCGTAGGCGAAGTTGCAGAGCGCGCAGGCATCGCGATATCAACGCTACATTTTTACGAAAAAAAGGGACTAATTTCATCACATCGGGATCACGCAAACCATAGGCGATACACGCGAGATATATTGCGCATTATCTCTGTTATTCGCATTGCACAAGAGTCCGGCATTCAACTCACAGAAATTAAACACGCCCTGTCAGCCTTGCCAAACCATAAGAAAGTGACAGTAGAAGACTGGACAAAACTATCTAATAAATGGCGAGAACAGCTAGATCACCGAATAAACCAACTCATTGATTTACGAGACAATCTAGATGAGTGCATCGGATGCGGTTGTTTATCGATCGAAAAGTGCAGACTAGCAAACCCGAGAGACAGATTGGCTAAGAAAGGCCCAGGCCCACACATTTACCATCCGGAACAGGATGACCGACAATAATAGGTATATTTTGTTACGCAATATAACTACCGGTGTGCAGTCGATTAAGATAAAGTGCACAGTATGATGATTATTCGTTCCGCCAGCATAACGCTTATCCGCATTGTGCTTATGTTCATAATGTTATTACCCGCTGCAATGGCGGAGTCTTTTGTTGGTCAATGGCATATATATCAGGAAGGTAACAAAGCCATCGCGCAAACAATTGACGGCTTTGATAAACTCAAAATTGAAGTCACAGACAATATGCAGACACGTATTGTCTTATCACTACATGAATTCGGTTCATTTGGTACCACAGACAACGTGCTCGAATATGCTTCACCAATTTATGGACGCATCCGCACTGGTAATTACCTAATCAAGAATCAGCAAATTATTATTGAGGATGTATACGAAGTACAAAGGTTTATCCAAAATCTACGGGATATTTCATCACATTTGATAATGGCAGCAGAAAATATGGGCTATTCATTTACCGAACGAAAGATTTCCATTGCTTATGTGAATAACCACATTCCTCCTATACTCAAGCGCAGCCAATTCTCCACGATAGAAATTGACGAAGTGCTAGAATTATTAGGTATCACTGAGTATGCAGGTTAAGGCGAACATTTAGTCACCTAACTCGGTAATCGATGTGTCTGAACACTAATTAAAGTTATCGATAACTTATTGTTTACTATACTCAATAGGAGTAGACCGCTCTCAATAGGAATAATTACAGTCATGCAATGTATCTTGCCGGTAAGTTATCGAGATAACTACATATGTTTCTAGTATCACGCGCTACTTCAATACGGTTCTATTTTTTGCTGCTATCAAGTATCTTGCTCCCTCCTGCAGCGCATTGTTCAAACTCAAACGAAATAAACTTTGTCACTGAACATCTTGAACCATATCAAATTCTCAGACCTACAGGGGAATTATCAGGTTTTGCCATAGACGTTGTACGCGAATTGCAAACTATGATTAATAACCAAGATAAAATTCAAGTAATGCCATGGGCACGCGCCTATAACACTGCTTTACGACAACCCAACACCTTAATATTTTCCATTGCCAGAACCTCATTTCGCGAAGATAAGTTTCATTGGATTGGTAGTTTAATCGTCGAAAAGCTCTATGTTTGGTCGCTTGACCCTGAATTGGTTAACACCGTCAATTCAATTGAATCTTTTTCTCCTCGCAGTATTGCGACCGAAAGAAACTCAAATGTTGAACAATACTTAACTCAGCTGAATTATCCGAGTATTAAACGCGTCGTCATGGAAACACAAAATATGAAGATGCTATTTAGGCATCGTGTCGATGCCATCGCAGGCTCAGAATTATCACTTAAACACCGGGCTAATTCGTTAGGATTACCGTTTGAAAACATGCACAAGTTGTTCGAGATTAAATCGCTGGAAAGCAACTTGTGTTTAGCATTCTCCAAGCAAACCCCAATAGAGACCGTTGAAAAATTTCGCAACGCCTTTCAGCAGCTAAAACAATCAAATCGATTCAAAGAAATTCAAAAGAAGTGGCAAATATCAGAAACAACAGACCTCACGAATTAATGGATGTGGTTCGTCGCATCCACATTTCCTGCACAATCTTATTTTAGACTGGTCGACAAGTTAATTTAGTATTTTATTATCATGCGCTTCCTTTTTATTACTTCGATTATCTCCATAGCTGTTTTGTCTAGTGTTAAGAACAGCAAAACCTCTGAGTACCAAACGTTAAAAACGCCTGAACAATATACGGCAGAGTCTTTTTTAAGAAAGCAAAAGCGTGAGGAAAAACTCAGTGGTATTTTAATCGCAAGTTTAACAACTGAGAATATTGATGACATGCTAGTCGCAGCAGCAAGAGTGAAAGATGCGTCTAATGATCGTTTGCCACATCAGCTCATCATTAGGCTATTTGCCAAACAATCAGTAATGACAACCGAACAAACGCTTATCATGTTAGATCTGCTTCGAAGCAATATGAGTAAAACATACCTTAGTTTGCTTAACCCTTTACTGTTTTCTCACGAAAACGACGTTGCAGAGAAAGCATTTACTCTTTTTTCAGAGCTACCGTACAACTATCAAACAAAGCATGTTTATCTTAAACTGAGCCATTCAAGTAGCAGCCAGTTGGTTCGTTCTGAAGTGCTTGACATCATAGGTAAGCGTACAATTTGAATCACCTCTTAGGCTAGACGTATTAGTTTCACGATAGATTGATTTAAATTGATTGAGAATCGCCCTCAAAAAAAACGGCAAACCCAATAGTTCGCCGTTTTGTATTAGTCGATTATAGAATTTACGCTTTAAACTTTACGCGGCTTGTGGTGCCTCATCTGCTACGGTATCAGGTTTGATCATTTTGGCTAATACCACTCCAGCTAATACTAACGCAATAAACTCATAGAACGCGGTCCATAGCGTCCAACCAGCAGGAATCCCCCACCAAATCAACTCACTGCCATGTGTAAACAAAACAAGTAAGAACGCAATCTTGCTAACAAAATCAAACTTTTCTCTAAATGTGCCGTTTTGGGTGAAAACACGCGTTAGCAACCAAGCCATTAGTAACGCAACAACAAAATAATGGATAAATCCTTTACCAAAAACCATAGGATCAAAAGCAGTTCGTCCCGGTGCCACTTGCGCAATAACAATCGGCCCTTGCTCATAAAGCGCCATAATTGCTTCTTGCTCAACGTCTTGCTGCATCATTGATGGAAATAGGTAAGTGCCCGGTTGAGTGAAAGTATTCGCCATTTTAGTCTGCAATTGCGCTTGGTTATCCAACGGCACCGTTGCGCTATAAGGTAGTGGACTCATCCAAAAAACGGAGCCCCAAATAAACATGGCAATGGCAGCGACTAAACTCGGCACGATAAGTTTTTTCATAACTTTTCCTTATTGTTATTGTTTTTATTACTTAAACGCTTATTTTTCAAACTAACACACCTGCAACCTAGCGACAATCACCTATTCAAAGCGCTAAAGATTCGACGTAGCCTGTATACTATCCATTCTATCTTTTGGCAATTGCTTAACAATAGCCTTAAACAATTGCTCAGGGGAATATGGTTTGGCAACAAAATCATCCATGCCTACTTCCTTACAACGTGATCTGTCGTGATCTGCATCGCTTGCGGTGATAGCAATGATAGCGGAGCGCGACAAACCACCAGCCTCCATTTCTCTGATTTTCTTCGTGGCTTCAAAGCCATCCATGACAGGCATATGACAATCCATCAACACAATATCAATTTGATGTTTTTGCCAAATTTCTACAGCCTCTAATCCATTGTTGGCAACGATAATATCAGGGAAATAGTCTTTTAACGCACACAAACATACTTGCTGATTAATTTTTGAGTCTTCTACTAACATGATTATCGCTTTCTTACTGCTTTGGTTATGCTTTGACAACAACTCTTCTGCGCTGAAAAATTCGTTATCATTGCCCACAACAGTTTGAATAACCTGCAGTATGTACTCAGGTGCAGCAGGAAGTGAAATGAAACCATCGATGCCTTTGTCTTTACATAGTTTTAGATCTTGCTCGTCAGTATTTGACGATGTCATTATCACACGAGGGCGTACTTTAAGCGGACACTTGCTTAATGCAGAAAACAATTCATAGCCATCCATGTTAGGCATTTTCTTATCGATTAGAATGAGATCGTAAGGTTCTCCTTCCTGATCAAATTTCTGAATGTTTTCCAATGCCAGTTCCGGCTGGTTTGAAGAGAAGGCGTGCATCTGCCAGCTTTCCAGTAATTCGGTCATTACCTTGGTATTAAATGAATAGTCATCCACCACCAACACTTTCTTTCCAAAAAGTTTAGCAAGATCATAGTCAGGGCTTTGCACTTGATGCTGCGTCATCGGGAACTCAAGTTCAAACGAAAAACAACTGCCAACCCCGACCTGACTTTTTACCTTTAACTCGCCATCCATCATCGTAACAAGGCGTGAAGAAATAGAAAGACCTAGACCTGTGCCGCCATACGTACGTGTTGTTGAATTTTCTGCCTGCGTGAACTTTTCAAATATGTGTTGTTGCTTGTCTTCGTCAATACCAATCCCTGAATCAATAACCGAAAACTTTATAGTACAAACTTCATTTTTACAGTGTTTAACTTCTACTTTAAGACATACCGAGCCTTTTTCAGTGAACTTAATGGCATTGTTCACTAAGTTAACCAAAATTTGCTTCAATTTAGTGGAATCACCAATAATGTAGTAGCTAATTTCATCATTTAACGCGAGCAACAGCTCGATGTTTTTATCATGAGCACTTTGGCGAAATATAGTAACCACTTCATCTGCTAGCTCTGCGAGATTAAATTCATGATTTTCTAACTGTAAACCGCCAGCTTCTATCTTAGAAAAATCGAGGATGCTATTGAGCAAGTCCAACATATGATTCGCGCTTTTTTGAATATGTTTTGCGTATTCAAATTGTTTTTTATCTAACGGGGTTCGCAGCAGCAAATGTGTCATACCATAGACGCCATTCATCGGTGTTTTCACTTCATGACTAATATTCGCTAAAAATTCACCTTTCAAGTGATTGGCACGTTCCGCAACTTCCTTTTGCTCTTCAATACGCTGAAACGAATCCGCTAATGCGGTACACATAGAGTTATATGCGTTAGCCACATAGTTCAATTCATCATCTTTATTTTTCTTACGCTTGAGTGATAAAGGTTTAGGTATGCCGTTATTGAAATTAGCTTTCGACATAGACTCTGCAAGGTGATGCAAATGTTTGGTGATGAGCAAATACACGATATAGAAAATCACTAACGAAGCGATAAAAGTTTTGGTGCCTTGCGTAACCGCCGTTAATATCAACTTATCGATTAAATGTGCATAAACTGGCGCTAAATCAGTTACCACATACAATTCACCTAGCTTTTCTTCATTGCCCTCAAATTGATATACGATTGGCCAGCGCCCTTCACGAAAATGCTCAGTACTATTCTCTCCTTTAGACGCCGCCAGCTTGCCTTCACGAAATAGCTGCACGAGTACGACCTCTGGGAGATTTAATATTCCTTCCATTTGAATAGAAATTTGATGTTCATCTTCTACCCAAAGCGCACTGGAAATGGTGGGTAAATAGCTTTTCTCAACTTGGTATAGTCTTTCATCAATCGCAGACATGTCGTTGGTATAATCAATATACAAATGAATACTGGTAATAATGAGCGTTAACAATGAACTGGATAGTAATATCCAAAACAACAGTTGCTTGGCTAAAGAGTGTTTAAAATTCATTTGCTTACGTCTTCCTTAACATAGTGTTTCGCTCCATGACATTAATGATGAAGAATAAAGTTAGAAAAGCGCATTGGTATAATCATTTAGGCTAGTAGATATCTGATGTTTTGCAAATTTTGATCTATGAGCTAAATTTTAGGTGAGACATAAAATCACAGGAAGTTGATATGAGAATAATATTACTCATTTTGAGCATGTTAGCATTCGCAGGCAACACACATGCCAGCACTGAAATAAATTACTTTGTCATACAAGATCAAGCCCAACCATTTCAAAATCATATTAACAAACAAGAACACGATGGCATCGTAACTGACATCGTAAAGCGTATTTTTAGCGGCCCAGAATACAAATTAAAAATACACACTTTGCCATTCAATCGCATGATTAAGATGCTAGAAGACAATCGCTATAAGAATTGGATTACCTTCGGTTCACCCAATTGGCCGGGAGTTCAATCATTAAACCTTTCAGACATGCCAATTTTCCAAGTCAAACATGCTTTGCTTACGTCTAAACAGCAAGAAAGCCCAATAAATAAAATCGAAGATATGTTTGGTAAAACTGTAGTACTACTACATGGCTTCAATTACCCTGGTCTGGAAGAGTATATTGCAGACAAGAAAATTAACGCGATAAACGTCAAGAACTATCAAGCGGCATTTAAGGTGGTAGACAGGCTGGCCGATAAAGCAGGATTCGTGGAAATGGATGTGCGAATTAAATATAACTTAGACAAGGAAGCACTCGATGTGGATGATTATGTACTACACAACTTCTCAAACATTATCGCCGACTACAACTTGCACTTAGCCATGTCAGATACGTTTGACAAAAAAGCACAACAGCATGTTAATGACACACTAAAAACTATTCAACGCGACGGTACATTAGCCTCCATTGTTGCCGCATACTAAGTGCTAATTTGATGCATTGCCGAATAATACTTGTAGCACCAAGTAACGTAATTACGGTTCAGTTAACAACTACCTGCCGTTAAATCTGCGGGTAGTGGTGAATGATGCTAGTAACATCTGTAACTAACTGTTCACTATTGAACGGCTGTGCTACCCCCCCCCTATTCATTGGCAATAATACTGCTTGAAGCGCCCCGTTTGGATTAACAAGAAAAATTGATTGACTATGACCTACGGTGTACGTTGTCAAATCATTGGTATCAGGTATATCGATAACAGATTGAATCCCCAAACTCTCCTCAAAAACATCCTTATCTGACGCTGAAATAGCCCTAAGTCCGACAAATGTTGATGAAAAATAGGGGACATACTGTTTTAGCCGCGCCACGTTGTCACGAAGCGGATCAACCGTATAGAAATAAAATGCCAAATTAATGTCTGGTGCGATACGCCTTAACTCTGTTTCGACTTCAGTCAACGTAACCAATAATAGCGGGCATACGTCAGGGCAGTGAGTATAACCATAAGAAATAACTGACCAACTTCCTTTGAAGGCATCTTGTGTTACTAATTCATTGTAATGGTTGATTAAATCAATACGTGGTAAAGCGACCGGGGTTTGCAATAACACGCCTTGGATTCTAGGCGGTGATTCATTTGCATATGGCTTAAGCAAAGGACTAACTAAAAAATAAATGCCACTCAATATGCAAAAAATAACGAAGCTTAACGTCAGATGCTTCTTAATCATTTATCGGTCTGCGCTAAAAGAAAATAGACGATTTAGCAACGTATAGTCTGCCTCCATATACATCAACGCGATTAAGACTACGATAGCGAGTGGTGGTACAAACAATACCAATTTTAGTGATAATCGTTCCCACGACACGTGCATAAATACCGCCAGAATAAATCCAGCCTTAAGAAACATAAACAATAAAATAAGGCTCCAGCGCAACACACCTTGTAATTGATAGAAATCCACCAAATATGAAAACGTACTCAATACAAACAGTAAGAGCCAAACTTTTAAATAGAGGCTAATAGGATGTTGTTGCTTAGCACCAGAACTCATATTCAATCCTTATTTAAACTCACCAAAGGTAGAAAAATGCGAAAATAAAAACCCATACCAAATCAACAAAGTGCCAATACAGTCCTGTAATTTCAACGATTTGATAGCCTTTTTGTTCATAATCACCTCGAGCAACTTTGCGAGCGATAACCAATAAGTAAATAACTCCTGCGCTCACATGCAAACCATGAAAACCTGTGATCATGAAAAATGCAGCGCCAAACTGCTCAGCCCCCATTGGGTTCCCCCATGGTCGTACACCTTCATCTACGATTAACTTGCTCCACTCAAATGCCTGCATTCCAACAAAGGTAGCTCCTAAGAACGCCGTTAACAGCATGAGCATGACTGCCTTATCTTTTTGCTTTTGATACGCAAAATTCACCGCCATCGCCATGGTGCCGCTACTGGTAATTAACACAAATGTCATTATGGCGATTAAAACTAAAGGAATATGGTGGCCGGCGATGGTAAGCGCAAATACCTCACTTGAATTAGGCCAATCTACGGTTACTGATGTTCTGACATTCAAATAGGCCGTTAAAAAGATGCTAAAAACAAAGGTATCGCTCAACAAAAATAACCACATCATGAGCTTGCCCCATGACATATCAAAGACTTGCTTATCTGCCGCCCAATCGCTTACCACATCAGACCAACCTTCTGACTCCTGTTTAGACGTTTTTTCACTGTGTGAATCTGGTTTCTGACTTGTCATATCTCACCTCCTTAGAATCCACACCAGGCGGCCACTGACGCAAAAGTCTCGCTATCGCTGGTTAGCAGTGAAAAGAGCGCCAACCAAATCACAAATAAATAATGCCAATAAATCCCAGAAAGCTGAATGAAATTACGTAATGATTGCGGAGTCGCAGGACGGAAAAAATGAATAAAAACTCGTAGCATGACAAGCAAACCAACCGCAATATGAACAACATGGAGCCCTGTTAATACGTAGAAATAACTATTGGCTGGGTTACTTGTCAAATAGTACCCTTCAGCAAGCAAACGGCTCCATACTGAAACTTGTCCGTGAATAAACCATATGCTAAAAAACGCGGATAAGGTCACGAGAACCATCGCCGTATTTTGTTGCTCTTTCTTTGCTTTCCTGTTCGCGATAAAAAGCATTACGCTCGCCAAAAACAACATCACCGTGTTTTGCCATAACAATCGCGTGTCGGTTAATGGTCGCCAAATCTCACCCGCCAACGGCTGAAAATCAAATGACTGTGAGCGCTGAAGTAGCGTAATTATGAACAAAAAAAACACCACACCAATCACCGCTAACATGAAGTACAACGCTGTTTTTGTGCGTTTTAGCTGTTGGTCATAAATACAATGAGGCACACCATTAGCTGCCTCCTGTGCCAGCCAAGGCTTTTCCGTTAATGTAGAAAACCAACTCATGACGATTTAACCTCTTCTTGATACTCAACATCTTGAACGGCAACTGTTTGCGGAATGTAGTCCAGTTTTACGTTCGGCACGCTGTAGTCATACGCCCATCGGTGTACCTGAGGTAACGTATCTCCCCAATTGCCGTGTCCTGGAGGCGTTTTTTCTGTTTGCCACTCAAGTGAAGTGGCATGCCAGGGATTGCCATCAGCTGGTTTGCCACTTCTTAAGCTCTTAATCACATTAACAATAAATACCAATTGAAAAACGCCAACAATGATCGCTGACACCGTAATACTAGCGTTCAACGTCTGTGCAGATTCTGGTATGAAATCCGTTGTGCCCATTGCGTAGTAGCGACGCGGAACGCCTAAAAACCCGAGGTAGTGCATCGGTAAATAAATGGCGTAGGTTCCTAAAAATGTGCCCCAAAAATGGATTTTACCCAAACGGTCACTTAAGAATTTCCCAGAAACTTTAGGGAACCAGTGATAAATAGCGGCAAATAGCACCATGATTGGCGATACTCCCATCACCATATGAAAATGAGCCACCACAAAATAGGTATCCGACAGTGGCAAATCAATAACAACATTACCTAGCATCAAGCCGGTGAGACCGCCATGGGTAAAAGTGAAAATAAAACCAATGGCAAACAACATCGGCACAGTTAGATGGATATTGCCGCGCCATAGCGTAAGTATCCAGTTATAGACTTTTAGTGCCGTAGGAATCGCAATTATTAGCGTCGTTGTAGCAAAGAAGAAGCCAAAATATGGATTCATGCCACTCACATACATGTGATGTGCCCACACCACGAAACTAAGCCCACCAATAGCGACGATAGCCCATACCATCATTCGATAGCCAAATATGTTCTTTCTTGCATGGGTAGCAATGACATCAGACACCATACCAAATGCAGGCAATGCAACAATATAAACTTCGGGGTGACCAAAAAACCAAAATAAATGCTGAAATAAGATAGGGCTGCCACCCGTGTGATCTAGACTCTCGCCTAAAGAGAGTATCGCTGGCATAAAAAAGCTGGTACCCACAACTTTATCAAATATCATCATGATTGCACTGACCAGCAACGCAGGAAACGCCAATAGCCCAAGAATTGTCGCAACAAAGATTCCCCAAATGGTCAATGGCATACGCATTAGCGTCATGCCTTTAGTTCGCGCTTGAAGGATAGTCGTCACATAGTTAAGCCCGCCCATAGTGAATGCGACAATAAATATTGCTAGCGAAATCAACATCAGCAATATGCCGCCATGTTCACCCGGTGTGCCACTTAGCACAGCTTGTGGTGGGTAAAGCGTCCATCCTGCCCCTGTAGGCCCGCCAGAGACGAAAAAGCTCGCCATCAAAACAATTACCGCTAATAAGTAAGTCCAGTAGCTCAACATGTTTAAATACGGGAATACCATGTCTCGTGCCCCGATCATTAATGGTATGAGGTAATTACCAAAGCCCCCTAAAAGCAGCGCAGTCAACAAGTAAATCACCATGATCATGCCGTGCATTGTGACAAATTGCAGATAAGCGGATGGGTCGATAAATGAAAAGTGTTCTGGAAACCCTAGCTGTAACCGCATTAGCCCCGAAAGTACCAATGCGACTAACCCAACCGCAATCGCGGTTATCGCATATTGAATCGCGATCACTTTGTGATCTTGGCTCCAAATATATTTAGTTATGAAGCTTGTTGGATGCGCTGATTCATCAGCTTGATCAGCAATGGCTATATGTTTAGTGTCACTCACGAGAATAGCTCCATCATTTATTCCTTGGCCTCACTGGTAAGCGTATTGATATATAAAACGACGTTGTCGATCGCAGATTCATCTTTTAGAATGCTCGCCATTAGCCGCATTTGATTACCGAAAACATCCTTAGCATGCACGCCTCGTTGTCCCGATTGATACGCGAGAATCTGTCTTTTTAAATAGTCAGGATGCTGGCCGGCTAACCTAGGCGCATACATTGCGTAATTACCTTGAGCCATGTCGCCATGACAATAGCTGCAATTACGATAAAGCGCTTTTCCTTTATTGATAGGGGTTGCCAAAGCAGCATTTGACCGTGTGTGTGGTATGTATGATTGTAAATTAGTTGCCGACTCAACAGGTAATTGGTTGATGTAGGCGCTAACATTGTGAATGGCCTCATCATTCGATAGCACAACAGACATACTTGCCATTTGCTGCGCGAATTGGTCAGCACCTTCTCCACCACGTACCCCCGATTTAAAGTAGCGTAATTGGCGAGCAATATAGGATTGTCCTAATCCTGCTAAAGCAGGTGCATTAAGTTGAGTGCTCCCTTGTCCTTGCTCACCATGACAAGCAATACAACTTTGATAAACTTGTTTACCAAGTTCGATATTAGCGTGCTGTTGTTGCTGTGTTTCAGCAAATGTCGGCAGCGTAGACAGCCACAGTTGATAGTCTTGCGTATCATCAACAATAACTTTGCTGCGCATGGTGTAATGTGCCATTCCACATAATTCTTCACAAAGAACTTCATATGCGCCTGTTTTAGTTGGTGTAAACCAAACATAAGTTACGATACCAGGAACTAAGTCCATCTTGACGCGAAATTGAGGAACAGCGAAATTATGTAAAACATCTTTGGAGCGTAATAGCATTTTGGTTGGTTGGCTAACCTGCAAATGTAATTGGTTATCCATAACAAGCAGATCATCTGCACCGTTTATATCAAGCGGATCAATACCAAAAGGGTTGTTCTCAGTAATGAAGTCAGCGTGTGTTTTTCCCAGCTTGTCATCTTTGCCCGGCAGTCGATAGCTCCAACTCCACTGCTGTCCCAGCACTTCAACTTCAGTACTATTTTCCGGTACGTTAATAAAGTCCGCCCACACAACCAATCCGGGAGCCAACATAGCGATAACCCCCGCGGTGGTGAATACTGTCAACCAAATCTCAAGCTTTTTGTTTTCTGGGTCATATTCGGCTCGCCGCGAAGACTGATGTCGGTATTTGTAAACCACGTAAGCGAGGAATAGCCCCACTAGAACAAACACAATTCCGACGACCCATAAAGAAATGGTAATAGTGTCGTCTACTGATTGCCAATTTGATGCTAACGGCGTAAACCACCAAGGGCTCACAAAGTGAAAGATTAGTGAGCCAATGACCAACAGAACTAATACAATTGCTATCGCCATAAATGGTCCATTTTTTTTACAAAACAGCCTCAAAAGAGATAGCCTGAAAAGTTACCTATTAATACGGAAACAACACACGGCAGAATATATTGAACACTTTATCAACTCAAACCGTTTACCTATTAGATAGTTCAGACCATGTTTATTATTAATGCTCAGAGCGTGTTGACCTTTGCTGTACACTTTCAGTTAGTTACACGCCCTAGTATTACCATAGTCCATAATTGTCGAATCAGCTTAAAACTTAGTTGAAAAACAAGTAATTTTCTCAGCGTTTAAGCACAAAAAAGCCTCACGAATTAACGTGAAGCTTTTGTCTTAAATAAAGTAGATATGGAACCGAGCTTCGCTACGCCCTTAAGGCATAGTTTTCATAAAGCTCCTGAAATAATCCTGCACTTTGACCACCCAATTAGGTGTCGACTCACCAAACCCACTAGGACTTACGTTGGGGTGCATCTTCATCACTTTCGCTATGGCCACTTCTTGATCTGGGCGAACATCTACAAACAAGATATGTTTCCCTTTATGTAGTAAAGCCTGAAAGCGTTCAAAATTCACATTAGGTTCTTGAATGCCAATGAATCCACCTTCCCATGTGCAAAAACCAAGGATGATAATTGCCAGAAATATAAATGGTAACCAACCAGCTGGTGATTGATACCAGCCAAGAAAATAAACAACCATTAATAATAAGGCTGCACCAATAACACCAACAACCGCACCTAATTCGGTTGAATGAACCACATCCTGCTTCAGCACCGCAGCAACTTCATGCAAATGATGCTCTTCTACATCTCCATCGCGCTCACTTAACACATGAATTTGTGGTTCAGTGAAGCCGTTTTCTTCTAATTCGGACTCAACTCTTTCAAGCTCGTCTAAATCTTCAGTCACGTAGTAATGTCTTAACATAACACTCTCCTACTAAGCCGCTAATCGCCCTAACAAATATGGACGACTGGAGCCGTTAGCCGCAGTTGACCAACTATCTCCTAATTATAGCAGAAGAAATGCAAGTACCAGCTTACCTTCAGGCCTTACATGCTAGTGCTTACTTTGATCACCGCGAAGCATGCAATACTGGTAATGACAATAAATAATGTATTTTTGCTACGCATGCTTAATAACAAAGCAAGCATGCCTGCCCACAAAAAAGGACTTCCCAAAAAGCTATGTGAAGACTCTTTGTGTCCCATGAATACAATAGGTACCCACATCGCTGTTAAAACCGACGGTGCAGTGAAACTCAATAACCGCTTAGTGCGCTCATTAAGATCAAAGGCGATAGTCTTAGAAAGAAACAAGTATCTACATGAAAATGTTATTAAGCTCATACCCAGTAAAATAATCCAAAAGTTATCCATCGGTGCTCTCCGTAGACAAAGCGTAACCGCCTACCATACCAAGTATGGTAGCAATCACTAACGTATATTCACTTTCAATCGCAGTAAGAATCAACGCACTACCACCACTTATAATGACAGAGCAAAGTGTGGCTTTAGATTTAATTGATGGCACTACAATCGCAATAAATGTAGCCGCAATGGCAAACTCCAGACCATATTCTGATAAATCAGGTAACTGCTGACCCAAATAGATGCCGGTAAACGTAGCGATATTCCAAACAAGATAAAAAACGAGTCCCGTGACAAACGCATACATCGCACTAAATACTTTATGTTTATCTAAATACGCACAAGTCAACGCAAACATTTCATCGGTGAGCAAGAAGGCCAAAAGCGTGCGCAAACTAAATCGGTATTTGAGAATGTGCTCGCGAAACACCGCAGAATAAAGCAAGTGTCGTGAACTGATAACAAATGTTGATGAATAAATTGAGCTGAGCGCACTGCCCGCCCCCATTAGCGTTAATGCCGCCAATTGTGCCGCGCCTGCAAATACCAATAAGGACATGAGTTGAGCCTGCAGCGCAGTCAAACCTATTTGTATCGCCATAGAGCCGCATAAAATGCCCCACGGCACAGTCGCTAGGGCTAGCGGCATCACATCAAGCGTTGCCTGACGAACCACACCACTAGGCATAGGTTTCTTTACCGTCGTGAAAGAATAAGATTCAGACATTATGATACTCAGTGAATCAATTAAAAAGGTAATTGATACACTAACCAATCATTTCTAATGCGTCTTGTACAAAATTGCTTGTTGGAAAAACTTGCCTGGAGAGATGCCTAATACGCGCGTAAAGTGGCGATTTAAATGGCTTTGATCGTGAAAGCCGCAATCAATTGCCACATCTACAGGCTTCACGCCTAACTTGAGCAGTGATTTGGCCTTTTTCAGTCGCGCCTGTATTTGATAGCTATGCGGCGTAATATCAAACGTTTTTTTGAACTGGCGAACAAAGTGGTACTGACTTAAGCCAGCTATACTTGCTAAGGATTCTAACGAAACCTCTTCTTGCGGATACGTGTCCAAATACTCTTTTGCACGTAATAATTTGCTACGACATCCAGTGATATCTTTAGGCAAACTGCGATTAGTTGCATGACGAGTTAATAGCCCCAATAAGATATTATACGTCAGTGTTTCAAGCATCAGCGCGGCACTATGATTATCAATATGCCAGAATAATTGCCGTAATTGTCTTGCTAACATTTCGTCTTGCACAACCGCAGATTGAAAAAAAGGCAAGTAATGCCCGTTTGGAAAGAGCTCTCGCGCTACCGATGAAAAATGTGCCAACGTCGGGTACATGGCACGGTATTGCCAGCCATAGTCAGTTGCAGCTTCTCCTGTGTGTACATCATCCGCATTCACTAAAATAATCGTATGCTGATCGGCAACATGTACATTTCCACTACGATAAAAACGTTGCGCCCCATGTTCAATGAGTCCGACGGTATACTCTTCGTGAACGTGCTTAGCAAATGTGCGCTTTACATAACACGCATTAACTATCTCTAACCCATCAAGCACTTGTGCCATTTGATAGTGAGCAACGTCATCTTTGTTAGTTTGAACAAGCAAGCACATCTCCTTTTGATGCTATACCTCTATAATCAATTAGTGATAAACAGTCGGTTTGGTATTAACTGTTGAACTTGTTAATATCATCAATTCAACAAGGAGTAAATAATGAACTACTGGCTATTTAAATCTGAACCCGACGAATTTAGTATTGATGATCTCCAAGCATCCGGCCCAATGGGAGAATGCTGGGAAGGTATCAGGAACTATCAAGCGCGGAATTTTTTGCGCGACAAAGTAGCCGTTGGTGATTATATATTTTTTTATCATTCCAGCTGTAAAAACGTAGGTATAGCAGGTATTGGCAAGATAATTAAAGCCGCCTTTCCTGATCCTTTTCAATTTGATCCTAACAGCAAATACTTTGATGAAAAATCAACGCCAGAAGAACCAAGGTGGTTTGCGGTACAAGTCGCTTTCGAGAAGAAATTTACGCATTTGTTAACGCTTAAGCAACTAAAAGCAAACCCGGCATTAGAAGATTTAGCGTTGTTAAGAAAGGGTAATCGACTATCTATAATGCCAGTGGCACAAGACCACTGGCATGCGATAAATGCGATGTTAAACGAATAGTATTGGTTATCTGCGATACAGCATGCGTTGTCGCCATGCTAAGCCAAGAATACCAAATGCCAACAACGCCAACATGGAAGGCTCTGATATTTGCACACCGACATTGCCACCGCGGATAAACAGTTGATCATAACCGTTATCAATATGTGCCATCCGCATATCTACTGACATTACATCATACAAACCGCTATATAGTGCTTCATTTAAATCACTATTCCACAAACCAAACGCTGCCGCATTTGCACCGAGGTTTTGGTTTACAGACACACCATTGGCAGGATTACCCGCCGAACTACATGAAGACAACGCCAGAACTGCGCCATTAGTGCTATCAACACAAATTTCACCACGAACATAGGCCCATAAATCCTCATCTTCCGTTAGAATATTGTTTATTCCTGACTGTTGTGCATGCGCCTGAATAAGTGGTGCAGCGGTATTATTACCAGAAAGTGTAAAAGATACTGACGCACCGGTTGCTGAATCAGTTAAATAAACCCGCATCCAACCTAGCATATCTTGTCCAGCATCAAGCGCTTCCTGATTACCTTTTTCATTCAAGTTGAAGAAAAACAACAGATCATCACCATCCAAAAAGTCAGTTAATTCACTGGTTTGAATGTCCCAAAGCGATAGTTTGCCATCGAGGTCGCCATCACCAATACCATCGTTGTCTATATCCAAATTATCAGGGTTTGACAACATAGAGCCTGATTGTTGGACATTATCACCTGTCCAGCCATCAGGGGTAGGTTCATGAGCGGCCATCATGGCGAATAAGGCAACATTGTTACCATTGGACACGGGCGACTCAAAGGCATCATCTAAATTAGTACCAATATCAGTGTTATCTATCGCAGCAGCAGGAGAAGAAGCTATGACTATGTCATCAGCAATTTTACCGGGGCTGGAGTCGATGTAAAAGGTGTCATTAGCGACTGGCTTTAACGAACCGTCCAAGTTGTACTGTAAGAAAGCCATAGAAAAGACGGTAAAGTCGTCATAAATTAAGCAATTATCACCACCTGCAAATCCGCAATCTGGATCTGGCAGTGTAATTGTAGCGTTTGCATGAAACAACGGAGAAATTATCAGCAGCGATAATACAACACTACGTTTTAACCAATGTTTAAATAAAAACATCATTTAACTCCCTAACAAGAGCGATACTGCCATTTTTTATGCATAAGGCACGCCGTTAAACAACTCTTAAAATGGAATCAAAGTCTTAGCGGCACTGCATATGGCGCGCTATTGGCCAAACTAATGACATTGTAAAGAAACCCGACACTTGGGTAGAGGTATTAATCACTAAGACTCTATCGCACCACTGCAGCAGATTTTATTTGTGCCCAAACAGACATACCGGGGATAAGTTGCAAATGTGCGACAGATTTATGGGTGAGACGGGCAACTATGAAATCTTCACCGAGTGCAAGCTTAACGAGTGCCATCGCTTCATCTCTATCTAAGCCTATCTCAACTACAGTGACCTGCAGTCGATTCAAGATACTCGAATCATCATGCACTGACAGCACAATACTCACGTCGCGAGCAAGGATACGTATTCTCACCTGTTGACCAATATCATCACCATCATCTCGCAGCCACATACTTTGATCGGTCAACGCTATGCGTGATAAATGCCACTTGGCATCACGCTCAACAACTTGTCCTTGAACTACTGTACCAATTTCTTCTTGCCTAGAATAAGGAAGGTCGATCCGTGAAAAAACGTCGTTTAAACTGCCCTGAGCAATTACTTTTCCTTGTTGCATTACCAATGCGTAATCGGCAAGTCGCATTATTTCATCCATCGAATGACTGACATAAATAATTGGAATATCAATACTTTTATGTAAACGCTCAAGATAAGGAAGCACTTCCTGTTTGCGCGCATAATCTAGCGAGGCCAACGGTTCATCCATCAACAAAACTTTGGGCTTGATAACTAACGCGCGTGCAATAGCTATGCGTTGACGTTCTCCACCGGAAAGCTGATCAGGATATCGTTCAAGAATCTCTCCTATGCCAAGAATGTCTACCACATGTTGATAAAATTTTTCCGATACTTTTTCTTCGGCACGTTTAATCGCATAAGCAATATTTTGGCGAGCAGACAAATGAGGAAATAGACTCGCTTCTTGAAAAACGTAACCGAGTGGCCGTTTATGTGTCGGCGTATATTGGTCAGCCGATTGCCACACGCTGTCATTAACAATTAGCTCGCCTCGTTGTGGTCTTTCAAGCCCAGCAATGCAACGTAGTAAGGTGGTTTTTCCTGAGCCAGAAGCACCAAACACAGCAATAATACCTCTGCCGGGTAATTTAACATCAACATCGAGTAAAAGGCTGTCTTGCAAAGCGCTTGATTTACTGAACTTAAAATGTGCTTTAATACAATGCTCTTTAATTACCTGTTTCACAGCTGTCAAAGCAAATTCCTTCATTTAATTGCGATAGGCGATTGCTTGCGCTGAAAGCAATATAACGCAACCAATGTAACAAATGAAAATGTAATAAGAATCGCTGCAAGTGTATGAGCTTGCGAATAGGCTAGCGATTCAACATGATCATATAATTGCACTGACACGACACGTGTTTCATCAGGAATATTACCACCTATCATTAAGACAACCCCAAACTCTCCCACAGTATGGGCAAATCCCATTATCGTGGCAGTGATAAAACCCGGTTTGGCCAGGGGTATTACCACCGTAAAAAATCGATCTAAAGGACCAGCTCGCAATGTCGCAGCCACTTCCAGAGGTCGCTGTCCTACCGCCTCTATCGCATTCTGAATAGGTTGAACGACGAAGGGCATTGAATAAATAACTGACGCAAACACTAAGCCATTATAGGTAAAAGGCAACAGACCTAGTCCTAAGCTTTGAGTGAACTGTCCAAGAACACCTTCAGGCGACATAGCGATTAGAAGATAAAAGCCAAGCACCGTTGGTGGCAGCACCAAAGGTAATGCAACGATCGCTCCTACCGGACCTTTTAACCAAGACGTTGTTTTAGCTAACCACCATGCTATGGGTGTACCAATGAGTAATAAAATGATTGTGACCGTAGTGGCTAGTTTCAACGTTAACCAAATCGCAGATAAATCTTCACCAGACAGAGTCATTCATGATCCTCAAGCATGACCAGCTTTGCTTGTACTTCTGATAACTCGGTTGCGCTTTGGTAACCAAATGATTCAATTATCTCTTGTGCTTGCGCACTTTGGACAAAGTTAAGAAACTTTTCGGCTACCCTATTTTTTTCACCACGCTTAAGCAAAATAGCGTCTTGTTTTATCGGACGATGCAAATGCTCAGGCACCAACCAATACGCCCCTGACGAATTGCTTAAACTAGCCAAAATTTGTGCGTAAGCAACAAAACCATACTCTGCACTACCAGTGCTAACGAATTGATAAGTTTGCCCGATGTTTTCACCGCGAATTAGCTTGTTTGCCACTGCTGAAGTAATGTTGAGTGCATCAATTACTTCCATCGCTGCGATACCGTATGGTGCAAGGTTGGGGTTGGCGATAGCAATACGGTTAAAGTTTCCTTCTACCAATGCTTCAGCTGACGGAATACCAATGCCGCCTTTATTAGACCATAGTGCCAGTCGGCCGACAGCATACGTTATTTGGCTCGCCTTAACGGTTAGTTCTTTATCATTGAGAGCCGTCACTTTATCCTGATCAGCCGAAAAAAACACATGAAATGGTGCACCGTGGAGTATCTGTGCATAAAATTTCCCTGATGAACCATAAGAAACAGAAACCTGATGGCCTGTCGAAGCTTCAAACTCATGCACCAATTGTTTCATGGCAGCAGTAAAATTTGACGCAACAGCAACATGTATGCGATCTGTTTGTGCTTTTGCTTGTCCTGCAACAACCAGTAGTAAGCTAATCAATAAACATCGTACTAACAATCAAAACACTCCAATATCTATTTTTGCTGCGCAAACTCTTCTAACGTTTGACCACTCATTCGGTATCCTATCCACTCACTCTGTGGCTGCGCACCAAGTGCTTCATAAAACTCACGTGAAGGCGTATTCCAATCTAAGCAACTCCACTCAAATCTACCACATCCTTTCGCCAGTGCAATTTGTGCCAGTCGCTTAAGCAAAGCGATACCTGCTCCTTTGCCTCGATAGTCTGGTGACACATATAAATCTTCAAGATAAAGACCGGGTTTAGCTAGCCAAGTTGAGTAGTTATAGAAATATACCGAAAATCCGATCGCTTTCCCATCAAGTTCACAAATCAAGCCATATACGCCGGAATGCTCACCGAACATACTTTTTTTGATTGATTCAACCGTTGCTAGTACTTCATTTTCCGCTTTCTCATATATTGCTAGCTCACGTATGAAATACAATATGGAATCTGCATCGTCGATGCTTGCTTCTCTTATACGAATATTTGACATTGTACCCTCTGAAATTTTTCAAATTGCGATACGCGCATCATAACGTAACACCAACATGATACCAGTGCATATTAATCATATATGAATGAAAATTTTTCATAAAAAGCGCATACTTTGATCTCAGGCAATTATTCGACTCACAACTACGCATGAATCTAAAACAGTTTGATCTCAACCTTCTCGTTATTTTTTATAGTGTGTATCAACATAACTCGGTTTCAAAAGCAGCCGAGGAACTTTGTATAAGTCAGTCAGCACTAAGTCATGCGTTAGCACGCTTAAGGCAAAAGCTTGATGACGCCCTGTTTATTCGAATTAATAATTGCATGACACCAACGCAACGAGCGATAGAGCTCGCCGCGCAAATGGAGCGGGCGCTACCAATTATTGAGCAAGCGGTATACTCACCAAGCACCTTCGATGCCAAAACCGCTAATAGGACTTTTACACTTGTCGCCACAGACTATACCGAATATTGTTTACTGCCCAAATTAGTGCGTCATTTGGCCGAAGTAGCGCCTCACATATCGTTGCGTGTATTACCCGCCAATAACATAAATGTATCCGCGATGCTCGAAGACAACGCGATAGATTTTGCTCTCGGCTTTGAACATCAAACATTTCAATCTTCAACGATTGCTTACAGTACTTGGTTAACCGACAGCTATGCAACGCTTGTTAGTAGAGAGCACTCTGAAATTTCAGATATGTTAACACTTGAACGTTTCTTACAAGCGTCACACATTCTTATTGCACCATGGGGAGAACGAAGAGGTATTGTTGATCAGGTATTGGCTAAACAAGGACTATCACGAAAAATCGCAGTGCAGCTTCCCAGCGTATTGGTTGCTCCTCACGTACTGGCTAATTCAAATTATTTGCTGACTCTGCCGCAGCAAATTGCCGAGCAAGTGAGTCGTAACAGCCAATGCCAAATATTTATTCCGCCTATCGAGATACCTAAGTACCAGCTAAATATATACTGGCACAAACTGAACAATGACAAACCTGAAATAAAATGGCTCGTTGGTGTTGTCCGCGAGTTGTTTAATGGGCAATCCTTAAAAAAGTAAAGTGTAGAACAGCAATCACACTACCAACGCCACAGGTAATCTAGCCGCAACCTGTTGCCAGTTTCACTGCCGATGATCTGTTGCGTTCGCGCAAACCGTAAGCGAATGAAATGGCGCTTATTAAAGTTGTATTTAATATGTAAATCATGACCTTTAACATTCGTTCTCGCAAACCTCGACAAACCATTTTGCGCAAAGTCATCGATAGCAGCATGACGTTCAACATAGGCATACTGATACTTAAAGTGCCAATTGGGTAGCCTAGGTAATTGGCGAGTTTCAATGCCGATGCCGCCACCAATATCTTGCCCACTGAATTTGTTTGTTGCTCCGTGCACATCGAAGTTTTTGAAAACATCAGCAAAAACATCAACCGGCCACATTTTGCTTACTGAATAGCGCAAACTGACAACGCCAAACGAACCATCGTTTGCCGTATCTTTGGTCAGATTTTCGGCTCCTGCTTTACCTTGATAATGAACAAAATTCAACGCTACTTTCCAAGAATTGGACGGCTTAAGTTCACCGCTTAAACTCGTAAGTTGACCGATATAGTCGCCTGCGCCCTCATTAATCGTTGATAAATGCGCAGACCAAGTCATATTTTCCCCAAATACCGTGTCTGCGTTGTCATGTCGTTTAAAGGTGGCACCTAAAACGGGAATGTCTTTGTCCCAGAAAAAGTCCGTTGAAGCACGTAATGGCATTGATTGTTGGCCAATCAACGTGTTGCCAACTTCATGATGAACATTAATATTCAGATGCTCTAAATATAAGTCTCTATCACCTATTTTATGGTCGTCAAAGCGAACAAGTGTAATAGCCGGAGCGCCGGGATTATCACTTTGTCCCGTTCTAGCCTTTAACTGAAATGTGAGTGAGTCACTGTAGTAGTATTGTGCATTGAACTTAACAATTGTGCGTAACCTTTTTCTGTCTGCTACTTGATTATTAGCACCGTATTCATGCTCATATCTAAGTAATGTACTACCTTTCAGATTTAGTTGGTTCTCAGCAGCATTTGCATATGTTGTTACGCCTATCAATAACAATATCCAGGTTAGTTTGAACATGAGGGATACCTATTAGCATTAACTAAACTTTGCCAGTTCAACTCGATTTCGTCCCTTGTTTTTCGCGTGATAAAGCGCAACATCAACAGCTTGAATAAACAGCGTACTACTGGACATATCGCTTGGGATAATCGTACCAGCACCAATACTGACGGTTACAAATTCGTTAATGGGTGAATCTGGATGTGAATATTTCGCAGCAAAGATGACCGTTCGAATTCGTTCAGCAATTAGCGCACAATCTTGTTGATTAGTATTTGGCAATAAAACAACAAACTCTTCTCCACCATACCTTGCCACAACATCGCCTTCGCGTTGACCAAAGCTTTTCAGTAACTGAGCTATGTTATAAAGGCATTTATCACCTGCAGGATGCCCTAAGGTGTCGTTATAATTTTTAAAATGATCAACATCGAGCATGATAAGGGATAACGTTGCGCCATTTCGTTGACCACGCTTCCATTCTGACGCCATCGCTTCATCAAAAGCTCGGCGGTTGGCAATTTGCGTTAACCCGTCTTGTAATGCCCGTTTTTGCAATTCTTCACTCAGTTTTTCCAGCTTTTTATTGGTAATTGTTAGCTCACTGGTTTTGTCATCTATACGTTTTTCTAAATGCAAGTTGGCATCAATAAGCTTATCTGCCATCTTGTTGATGGCCATCGCCAGTAGTCCCAACTCATCATTACTGAGTTTATCAATGCGTTTTGACAAGTCCCCTTGTGCAATAACGGTAGCTACCTCCACCATATCGATTACTGAACGAGTTAATGAACGACCCAATATGATCGCAAAAACCAAAACGACAACGCTCGATATCAATAGAGCAATTATAATGAAGTCTCGCTGATCATTGATTTCCTTCATCGCATCTTCACGATCAATTTTAAACACCAGTCCCCAATCCAAAATGGGAATAACGCGCGTTACCGCAAAAACGTCTACCCCGCGATAATCGATGAAATTATTAATAAGCGACGTATTTTTATCTGCAACAAAGAATGGGTTGATATTGGTTTTATCAACATTTGTATGCATAAACTTTAACTGTGTCAGAGGTATGGCCGTATTATTTTTACTACGGTATACGAGATAGGCTTCTTCCGTTTCGCCCAGCCCCTTATGATTTAGCAATACGTTATTGTACGAAGACAAATCGGATTCAAGCAATAAGTAACCTAGCATTTCACCTTCAAGCACTAGCGGCTGCGTAAATACTAGGTGATGTTTGTTCTCTGCTTTAGTGAGTGTAAATGCATTAAATATTGCCCCTTTTGATACAACAGCAGTCAGTAGCTTTTCTTCCTGTTGTGAAAGGTTAGAGACGTTCGTAGACTCCACTACATTACCACGCACATCAATCACAATTAAGTCGACAATATTTGAAACTGACTCTTTCGCATCAGCAAGTATCTTGAGCATTTTTGTTCGGTGCACTGGGTTTTCACTATTGCCCAGCTCTTTGTCATTTAGCCACTGCTTAAAAGACAACCTTAACTGGGTTCTACTAGTAATCAGGGCTAACTGATCTTTGCTACGCTCAATTGACTGTAACACCTGCTCATATTGTTGGCTGGAGACCGAAAGTAAATGTTCATTGACGAGATGGTGCAGTGTCGATTGGCTTCTTTGGTAAAATATCGCCGTGGTGAGCAGCACCGCAATAAATGCCACGATCAGTAACACTATCGCCATTTTCTGGCCAATGCTTAAACCTTCTACTTTCAATTTATGGTGACGTAGCATCTAACTTCAATACCTGCTCTTGTTATATTTTGTTGGTAAGTATAGCCAATAAAATCAATTAGCTATTTATATTGTGCCATTATATAGCTTTAAATATTAACTGTGCGAATTTTCTAAAGCATTACCTTGAAAATAACCAGTTTGATGTAAGTTACCTAAACACGCCCAGTTGTTTGTAACAGTAAGCTATGCTTATAACATTGACAAAGTAGCTCAATAACCCAATCAAATATAATCATTTGATACGCATAGTCGGATTTGCAAAATGAAATATGTTTTGTATGTATTATTACTTGTTACTGCTTTTAGCCATGCCAGCGAAGAACGTAAAAGTAATATAAATGAACATTACCAATTCTCATCTATTGAATATCTTGTTGAACAAGAAGTCGGCAGAATCGTTATTCCTCAAATTTACAAGAACTTAGGGATTACCGTTGACATAACCCCACTTCCAGGAAAGCACGCACAGCATGTCGCGGCAACAGGTATTAAAGATGGCGAAATCATGCGTATTTTTACCTACGGTGAAGAAAATACCAATACGATTCGCGTGCCAACCCCTTATTATTACTTAGAGACCATGCCTTTTGTGCTTGAGGGCAGCGATGTCTCAATTACTCAAACAACCGATCTTAAAAATTACCGACTGGTAAAAGTAAGAGGTGTTAAGCATACCAACAATATTACCCAAGGGCTTTTGGATGTTTATGAGGCCAACTCTACAGAAAACATGCTAAGACTATTGGCTAGTGGTCAGGTTGATGTGGCATTAACGAATACAATTGACGGCGTTTTGGTGTCAAAGCGATTAGGGCTGGGTAAAATCAAACCACTCAAATACCCATTAGCGACACTACCGCTCTATCACTACATTCACAAAAAACATCAAGCCTTAGTTACAATCATAGATAACGAGATTAGGCGCCTAAAAGCAACTGGCGAACTGGATATTCTTATTGCAGAAGCAGAAAAATTAGTAATCGAAAATAACGGCCGCAAGCCATGATGGTGTAGATGACAATTTTCAGTCAACTAAAGTTAACGTATTACTTCAAACGTCACGTTTTGCCCTGTACATAATGAAATAGTTTGCATTTTGCCGTTCACAATCGCTTGAACAAATCTCGGTTTAAGCGATGCCGTCGCCTTACCAACGCCTATCGGATAAGCATTTGATAAATCTAAGACTGTAGTTAACTGTTGCTGTGGCCCCACTTCTACAAAATCATCTATAGTTGAATCGCCACGTTTTACCATCGGCCCTTGATAAGGCAATGCATCGCCATTGATTTCGATAAGTACTAAATCAGATAAAAAACCTTCAAATGGTGTATACCAAGTTAAAAGATTGACAGGCGTTGCGAGCATATTTTGGATGCTGACGGTTAATTCAATTGACGTACCCAATTTTTGTGTGGGTGCGATGCTAAGCTGACACGAAAACATAGTATTCATAGTTGGAGTTGATGCTTTTACCGAGTTTGCATGTATACATGCAGACATTAAAAAAGAGAGCACTGACATGAATAGCAAAACATGGATTTTTTTATTCACAGCAGGCCCTCTCCAGCTAGTTTAAGTGTATTCATTCAATCAAGTCTAATTGTGCTAAGTAGCAACTACAACCCTTAACACAAACCTCATTGAATTAATTTTGATGCGGTGTATTCTCCGCAAAGTATTCATGGCTGTCAGCATTAGTTAATGCTTGATCAGGATTAGAAATAGCTAAGCTTTTCGCACCACTTTGACCATAAACAACGTCGTCTGTACCTGCCACTACATTAAAATGGCTTAATTCATGAATTATAGTACCCGCACGAGAATCTGTACCCGTTTCATTCGCACTCCAGAACGCACGACACAAGTAAACTTTGTATGGTTGATTTGGGTATACGTAGGCAAAGTAAGATTTCTTACAGCTACAGTCGAATGTTTTCGCTTGATTGTCAATGGCATCATTGATCGCAGCAAAGTTTGATTTAGCAGTGTTGTAACGGCTAGAAGTCGCTTGACCGAACCAAGTTTGGTAACGTGCCGAAACATTGTTTGCTGAGTGGCTATTGAAGTAGCTTACTGCATCGTTTGCCATTACGTCAGCCGAGTTTAGCGCGCTTAAAATCTCAGTTTGCTGACTATTCGAACAACGACCTGTAAAACAAGTACCATCAGTACAATCGTTTGAACCACCACCAGGTTTACCTTTTGCGGCAGCACCTTTCGCAGCAATTTCGTCTAGATAAACTACAGCAGAATTTGAAGACAATGTTTCAACATCAAATTTCTGTGCTTTCTTCTGCTGACCTTTGTTACTGAATAAATCGAACGATGCAACATCGTATGCAATTTCGTAAGTACCAGCTTGACTCATGTCATACAAACCAGATAGTTCAAATGTTTTGCTCAGTGACTCACCTGATTTCAGCTTGATATAGTCATTTTCAGTTGGTGCAGGACGCTTATAGTGTGGGCCATAAAACGCTACAGCTTCACCATCGCGTGTTACTTTAAAAATATGCTCTTCTTCTAAGTCAGTATACCAACCTAGTACTTTTTGATTACCTTTGCCGTTATTAGTAATGGTTAGCGTGGCATTTACATCGCCATTGCTTAACGCATTAACATCAACTGTTACATCGAGCTGAGGCTTAGCAGCACTTACATTTAATGCTATAGCTGCTGTTATCGCGATCAAGTGTCGTAATGAAAATTTCATACGATTCTCCCATTGATATGTTTCTTGGATAGTTATTGTTATTAATCAGCCAGTACAAGTTAGTGCTTGCACTGACAACTAACAGCATGAATCAGTGGCAGTTTTTAGATAGTAAATTAACGACAAATATTCACAACAAAACGACAAAAAGCGATTAATTTTAGAGCGGCAGCACGACTAAAGGTTGGCGATTTTTAACCTTTTCAAAGAGTGAATCTCTGTCATTTTGCATCAGTTGATAGATATCTTCAGGAATAAAACAGCCGTCAATTACACGTTTAGCCCACAGCATGAACTCAATTAACACAGGAAACAAAGCAATACCATGTTCAGTTAATCGATAAACAGATTTTTTACCGTGGCTCGGGTGTGGAAGTTTTTCAATGACATGGTATTTCTGCAACCGATGAAGTCGCTCAGTAAGAATATTGGTTGAAATCCCTTCACTGGATTGCAACAAATGGCCAAACTCGTTGCGATTAGTGAACATTAAGTCTCGAATGATCAACAAAGTCCATTTATCACCTAATATTTCTAAACCATTTGCTATGGCACAAGGTGAACGTGATGTGTGACATGTAGGAAGTGCAGTCATGATTTCCTCAACGAAAAGATACTTGCTAAGTTTAAAAAATGTACTTGCAAAATACAAGTAAAGCAGACTAAGCTAAAGTTACTTGCAAAACACAAGTAACTTACACCAACCTATTTGGCCAGAACTTATAAAGGACTCGTTATGAACATATACAGCTTTCCCACCTTCAACTTGACAAAAATATTGCTCACTGCAGAAGAGTTGGGGGAAAATTATCAGCTTCATTTATTGGATTTTGCGAAAGGTGAGCATAAGACAGAAGCACATTTAGCCCGTCATCCATTAGGGAAAGTCCCAGCAGTAGAAATCGATGGTAAAAATTACTTTGAAAGCAATGCCATCTGTCGTTTACTTGCTGAACGTAATAACAATGCTCTTTACGGTGACACCCCGGAACAAAGAGCGATAGTTAATGAGTGGACCGATATGGCAACCTTGCACGTAGGTCGATGGCTAACTGTGTTGTTCTTTGAGAATAGTCTCAAGCCCGTACTATTTGGTGGTGAAACTAATGTTAGTGCCGTTGACGAGGCGCAGACATTCCTGTCGCAACAATTACCCGCTCTCGAAAACCAACTAAACCAACACGACTTTATTACCGGTAACGAACTCACCATTGCCGATATTATAGCCTTTAGCTATTTTTCAACGGTAGTGCATAGCGGGCTAGATTTATCGCCATACCCCAAAATAGACGCTTGGATAAGCGCAATCAAACAACGCCCATCGTTCAAAAAGGCCATGTCACATATAGAAGGTGGTGATATGTTTGCAGGACTGTCTTCGTAAGCGTACTAAATACTAAAGCGCATCATCAAGATTTTATGGTGCGCTTATTTCTGTTTTACCTTCTACTAACAAACCAATACCAAGAATGCCTATAAACCCAGCACAAATACGATTAAACAACTGATTCATCCGTGGGCGCTCGAACCACCCTCTCAGGTACACGCCAAAACAGGCGTATAACGCTATGGCCAGCAACTCTAAAACCACAAATGCCGTCCCTAATATGACAAACTGACTATCTGTGCTCTTGCCCATATTAACAAATTGGGGCAAAAACGCGGTAAAAATCAATATGGCTTTTGGATTCCCTGCTGCTAGGAAAAATTCTTGCTTGGCGAGTAACATTATCGACTGACCATGGTTTTCATAAACACCTTGTTCAGAAGTGTTTGAACGCCATAGCTGAACGGCTACCCACAAAAGGTAAAGTGCCCCTATTGTTTTGATAACAAAAAACAACGTTTCTGAGGCATATAGAATAGTGGCGAGACCTGTCGCAGCTAAAAATATCATTATGACGAATGCAGCTAATCGTCCAAACCCTGCACCAACGGCATATTTAAAACCAAATCGTTGAGCATTACTCATCGATAACAAGTTATTTGGCCCCGGCACCATATTCAAAGCAAAACATGCAGGCACAAACAATATTAACGTCATTAGATCCATTGCTATTTTACATCTCTATTTTCTTTGACCATGAGTAACGTAAGCTTTCTTGCAAGAGGAGAAAAAACAAACGTCAATGGAAAAGCACACATAAAAACAAAAGGAATTGCACTTAACCATCGTGAAATAAAGTCTTCAGTCAATCCGATATTTAAATAAGTGACAATAAACGACATGGAACTTCCCATGAAGAACGCCATAAAAAAAGACATGACTAAAGGGTAAAACTTAAACGATAACTTACTCATGATATTTAACCGATAGACTACGCCACATTACTCCTAGCTAACCAAGAAATCATTATAATCAACTCAACCCGTTAATAGGCAAATAAGATTGTAAAAAATCTTTAGGTGCATTTTATTGGCACTTTGCCTCTAATCAATTAATCGAAATTCGATCCCCCACGAGCATGGGATTAATTCAACACTAATTCATGCCGATTCGGAGTCTTGCGGATTAGTTGATTCATAAATATTGCACTAACCAATAACACAAAACCGGCAATGAAAAACCCCATTCTTGTTAAGTCATAGTGAGACAATAACGCGATTACAACATAGCTAATGCTTTGAATAGTCGTTGAGAACATTGCTAAACCACCATCAATGCGACCTCGCTGAGAAACATCAATTTCATGGTGCATCCAATTCACACGAGTGATCCTATTTAACGCATTAAAACTGCCGTAAATAAGCGTCCCTACTATGATGAAAATGGGTTGCTGTGCACTTCCCATAAACAATAATACTAACGCTAACGCCAGCGTAGAGTAACGCATAATTGACTGGTGGCTGTAGCGAGCCAAAGCCACTGGAATAAGAATCCCTGTCATTATTGCGCCTAACCCTAAAGCTACGTTATACATCGCAACCCAATTACCTGAAATGCTTTGTTCTGAAAAATAAATGGGCACGAGTTTTCCAAGAAATGTGAGCATGGGATATGCGACACAAGACAGTAAAATAAAACCAAAAAATGTCGGATTTTGAGTGAATACAGATTTTACTTCTTTTATCTGCTCAACCATCGGTTGTCTTTTACTTTCAGTGATTTTTTGTCTGTAGGGTGTAAATACGTAGCTAATCAACGCAATGGTCGATGCGATAGCAGCAAATAAAGAAAATTCGATGACGCCCCATAGCTCCAATAGGATGACTCCCAATGCCCCTGCCCCAAGTGTGGTGATCTGCAATATGATTTCCTGATAGCTGGAAATGCGTGCGTATTCATGTTTTTCATAGTTTTCTTGAGTAAAAGCGTTGTTAGTAAACCAACCCACATTACTCGATACCCAGTAGACAAGTTGAGCCAACGCTAATATCCAAATAGACTCAATGCCTTGCATGTAAATGATTGCGAGTACAAATGCCACCATCATTTGAAACGATTGAATAGCAACCAGTAAGCGTTTTCTCGACATGCGATCAATCAATGCAGAAAAATAAGGAGTCACCAGAAAAGTAAAAACTGTACATGCGAGTGAGACAAGTGCAACAAAAGTTCCCATATTAGGGCTTTTCAACATCAACCAAGGTAAAGCGAGCATGAATAAGCCCGAACTAATACCATCAAAGAAACGGCCGATTAAATAAGGCACAGATTTTTTCAACATAAGATTCCCAACAATCCGATTCGAAACTGTCGACAACCCTAAAACCTCAAGTATGATTGAGGTCAATCATTATTTTGAAAAATAAATAACTCTCATTGGTAAAACAACGCTAATTCGCCGCTACCGTTAATGCATATAACTTAGCTAAAATTGCCTTACGCCCTTGCTAAACGTAGTCTGCCTGACATTTTCAAGCCATCACGAATATTCAGTGACATTAACGTAATATTAGTTGCACCAGCGATTAACTCTAACACCTGAATCACATAAAATTCGACATTGAACTCTCCCTGAGTCGCTAACAAGTTCAGATAAATTGCTGCAGGCATCAGAATAATCAATCCATTAAATGCGATTAAAGGCATACGCTTTTTCTTTGCAGCAATTACCCTGCCTGTGCGTTTACCTGCCAACTTTGCACCTGTAATTCCTGTCAACGCCATTGCAGGAACCAAGATAAACAACCCAGGGAAGACAATCATTTGCTTGACTGTGACTAACATTTGCTGCGTACCGAACAATTCGCTCAATATAGTAGCGGTGAAAAAGATGACGATACAAAGCGTAGCAATAACAGCCGCAACTCGGTGAATTAGCAGTTTCATTTTATATACCCTCAATGATAGGATTATGACAACACACTGTCATAATAACAGGTAACACCAATATTGACAACATACTGTCAAATTTTATAAGTAATGAGGCTACCATGGAACACACAACCAAAGGTCACGTATTTACTCAAATCGTATTAGAAACATTTAAGTTCAGCGGTCTGCTGGCAACTGAAGGAGATAAGCTAGCCGCGCCATTTCAATTAAGTAGCGCGCGTTGGAAGGTATTAGGCGCTTTAACGCTCACCGCTGAACCGTTAACGGTTTCGCAAATAGCACGCTCAATGGGGCAAACACGACAAGCCGTCCAGCGCTTGGTCGACGTAATGTGCAAAGATGACATTCTGACACTGCTTGAAAATCCGTACCACAAGCGCGCCAAGTTGGTTACGCTAACCGAAAAAGGTTCAAGTGTTTTTGGGCAGCTCGAAGCTAAACAGATCCCATGGGCCAATGGAATAGCGACAGACATTAATGAAGAAGATCTGAGCACCACACTTAAAACAATACAAAAGCTGACGACTCAGCTTGACGGTGACGAGGATTAAATAAAAATCGAAAAATCTGAACAAGAAAATAAAGAGATACAAATCAGATAGTAATACCGTCAGCTTGCATTTATACCACATTTAGAGTTGCAAACCGACCAAGCGGTCTGTTATATTATCGCCAATAACAGTTAAAGGTAGTACATATGGTAGCTTTACGAGATCCTGATCAAACACGGGCCCGTATTTTAGAGGTAACGGCAAATGAAATGCGTCGTCACGGGTTTAAGGCGACCAGTTTATCTGAAATTATCAAGAACGCCGGTATTTCTAAAGGTGCGTTATATCACCACTTTGCGAATAAGCAAGAATTAGGCTACGCCACTTTTTCTGAAGTATTCATGAAAGAAAACAACGATCTCTGGCAAGAATCAGTGCTCGATCAAGACGATCCTATTGAAGCACTATGCAGCAAACTTAATTGCTTACCTGACAACATGTCTGAGCAAGACATGGAATGTGGTTGCCCTATTAATACCATTGCACAGGAAATGTCGGCTGACGATGAAGGCTTTCGCGAGTTAACTCAACAGCTTTATAACAGTATGTGCCAGATGTTTACGAAAGCACTAACTAAGTGCCAGCAACAAGGTTTGCTAAAAGACGATGTAAACATTGAGCGAAGCGCTTTGTTTATTTGGGCAAGTATGCAAGGAATTTCCAGTGTTGCGAAAGTATCGCGCGATATCAACATGATGTCTAATTTAACCTTGGCATTACAAGATTTTCTTCGTTCACTGAAAAAATAAGCATTTTATAAAGGCAAATAATCACTTGCCTTTTTTAATAACCATTAACATACCGGACGGTCGGTATAAAAAAGATAAACAAACATAATTTCAGGCATGAATTTCATTGCCTTTTTTATTAACCACAAACATACCGAACGGTCGGTACTAACTTACAGGAAGAGCATAATGCATCAAGCACACAATACAAAGATAGGTTTTGCCAGTCGCTATGCCGACTGGATAATCCGCTATCGTTGGTTTGTGATCCTAGCAACCATCTTGTTAGCGATTGCAGCAGGCAGTGGCGGGCGGTTTATTCAACCTAATAATGACTACCGGGTTTTCTTTAGTGAAGAGAACCCACAGCTGCAAGCATTTGAGCAAGTGCAGCGTACATACACCAAGATAGATAATATCTTGTTTGCCGTCGCTCCTAAAAATGGCAATGTGTTTACGCAAGAAACATTACAAGCAGTTGAAGAGCTTACAGAAAGCGCTTGGCAACTCCCGTTTTCGCTCCGTGTTGATTCCGTATCCAACTTTCAACACACCAAAGCAGAAAACGACGACTTGATAGTGCAGGATTTGGTTTCAGGGGCACAGTTTCTCAGTGCTGACGCCATTGAAAACGCCAAGCAAGTTGCACTCAGTGAGCCATACCTTAACGGTCAATTACTCAATAAAGACGCATCAATAACAGGTGTAAATGTCACGTTTCAAATGCCACAAAAGTCTGCAGATGAAGCGCCACGTGCGGTAGCCGAAGCACGTGCATTAGCTGCCAAGTTGGAAGCAAAATACGATGTGGACATCTATTTGGGTGGCATGGTAATGCTGAGCAATGCATTTTTCGAAGCATCAATGAGCGATATGGCTACGCTTGTTCCCGCCATGTACTTGATTATTTTAGTCATCACTTATGCCTTAGTGCGTTCAATCAGCGCAACGGTATCTACCTTCTTTGTTATTCTGTTTTCCATTATGACAGGCATGGGCTTGGCTGGATATTTAGGCATTCAATTAACTCCGCCTTCGTCTGCTGCAATGACTATTATCATGACACTGGCGGTGGCCGACTCAATTCACGTACTTATCACTATGTTAGCGGAAATGCGCAAAGGAAAATCGAAAAGTGAGGCGATCAAAGAAAGCATCCGTGTCAACATGAATCCGGTGGTATTGACCTCTCTGACAACCGTTATTGGTTTCTTATCGATGAACTTCAGTGACACGCCACCTTTCCATGACTTAGGTAATATCACTGCAATGGGCGTACTCGCCGCTATGGTGTTCTCACTCAGCTTGTTGCCTGCGTTGATGTCGGTGCTTCCTGTTAGCGTTAAGCAATCTGAAAGCAAGTTCGCGCATAACATGGACAGAATCGCCAGTTTTGTTGTGCGTAAACAACGCCCTATTTTGTTCGGTAGCATCGTTGTTTCGCTTGCTGTGCTGGCCTTCGTACCAAGTAACAAACTTGATGACAACTTTCTCAGTTACTTTGATGAGTCAATAACCTTTAGAACTGACAGTGATTTCATTAACGACAACCTAACAGGCGTATATCAGCTGCAATATTCGCTTGATTCACAGCACAACAATGGTGTGAGTGATCCTGAGTTTTTAGCTAAACTTGCTAGCTTCACCGACTGGCTCCGCGCGCAGCCCGAAGTACGTCACGTTAATACCATTAGCGATACATTCTTGCGTCTAAATAAAAACATGCATGGCGATGACGATAGCTACTACCAACTGCCGAAAAATCCAGAATTGGCCGCTCAGTACTTGCTATTGTACGAGTTATCTTTGCCGTACGGGCTCGATCTGAACAATCAGCTCAATATCAGTAAATCGTCTACGCAAGTCATTGTCACCCTGAATGACATGAGCACTAATAAGCTAAAAGATATCTCTGAACGTGGGCAAGCATGGCTGCAAAGTGAAGCAAATATTGTTTCGTATGGTGTTGGCCCATCAATCATGTTCGCTTACATCACTGACCGCAATATCAAAGGCATGATTTACGGCACACTGTCAGCGTTGCTAGTGATTTCATTATTGATCATGTTGGCACTACGTAACGTTAAACTAGGCTTCCTTAGCCTCATACCAAACCTATTACCTGCTGGCCTTGCCTTTGGTATTTGGGGCATGTTAGTTGCGGAAGTCAATTTGGCAGTTTCAATGGTGACAGGTATTGCCTTAGGTATTGTTGTTGATGACACCATCCACTTCCTTAGTAAATACCAACGTGCGCGCCGTGAAAAAGGGCTAAACGCAGAGCAAGCGGTACATTACGCGTTTTCAACTGTTGGTGTGGCTATTGTGGTGACCTCGCTCATCTTAATCGCTGGCTTTACCGTGCTGGCACAATCAGCCTTTGGCCTGAATTCAACTATGGCCATGTTAACCGCTATCGCCATTGGTGTTGCGGTAATCGCTGACTTTTTATTACTCCCTGCCCTGTTACTCAAAATAGATAGTAAAGCAACGATTGCTGACAGTTCACAGGTTTCTCAATCACAAATTCAAGAAGGTGCAAATTATGTCTCTACAACAAACTAAACAAACCATACTAGCGCTAGGTATTATCACAGGCTCTTTAATGCTTAGCGCCTATAGCGTCACCGCACAAGCAGAAAACCCGCAAGAAAAAGGTCTGGCTATCGCTATTGAAGCCGACAAACGCGACACGGGTTTTGGTGACAGCACCGTTGAAATGGAAATGGTACTGCGCAATCAATACGGTGAAGAAACCAAACGCGTTATGCGCAATAAGACCTTAGAACAGAATAACGATGGCGACAAAGCCCTGATCGTTTTTGACAACCCTCGCGATGTAAAGGGTACCGCATTTTTATCATTTACCCATAAATCAGGGCCTGATGACCAGTGGCTGTATTTGCCAGCCCTAAAACGTGTAAAACGCATTGCGTCTAGCAACAAATCAGGGCCTTTCATGGGTAGTGAGTTTGCTTTTGAAGACATTTCTTCACAAGAAGTAGAAAAATATACCTATACCTACCTACGCGATGAAGTTGTGGACGGTGAGAACCATTTTGTTATCGAACGTGACCCTGTTGATCCGAAATCAGGTTATTCCAAACAAATTGCCTGGCTTGACACTAAAGAGTATCGCGTTAAAAAAGTCGACTTTTATGATCGCAAAGGCGATTTACTCAAATCCCTTACCGTGTCTGGTTACCAGCAATACTTAAATAAATTCTGGCGAGCCAACACATGGGAAATGATCAACCACCAAACTGGCAAAGCCACCGTTCTTAACTTTGAACAATACCAGTTCAACAATGGCTTAGACGACCGTGATTTCAACAAGAACAGCTTAGCCCGAGCTAAGTAAATAGAACGCTGTAACAGTGATAAAAAGACAAAGGTAGAGGTATTCATGAGTAGTTTTTTCAATCCATCGCAACGCGTTAAGCGACTAGCGATTACGATTGCATCAGTATTGGTGCTTGGCCATGTAAATGCCAATGATTTCACCACCGAACTTGGTTTTGAAACGCAATGGTTTGCAAAATCACCTAAGCATGAAGAACAAACACGCCATAATGCCTCTGCCAGTGTAAAACTGGATTACTATCACGATTGGGACGATGGCAATAAACGAGTGGCTTTCACCGGCTTTGCCCGTATTGATGCCAACGACAGTGAACGAACTCATGGGGATATTAGAGAACTTTATTACTGGCAAGCTTTTGACAACGACATTGAAATTTACGCAGGGTTACGCCACGTTTTCTGGGGCGTAACCGAAACCACACATTTGGTTGATGTGATCAACCAAACAGATGCGGTAGAAAACATTGATGGTGAAGACAAACTTGGACAACCTATGGTGAGTCTTCTAATGCAAAGAGACTGGGGCTCCCTCGAGGCCTTTGCGTTACTTGGGTTTCGTGAACGCACATTTGTAGGAAGTGAGGGGCGATTACGCGCTTCGTTGCCTATCAATCAAGACGATGCTCTTTATCAATCCTCAGCCGAGCAAGAGCACGTTGACTGGGCGCTACGCTGGAGTCATGTGATTGGCGATTGGGATATTGGCCTTAGCCATTTTTCAGGCACTTCGCGTGACCCGTTGTTTATTCCACAAATGGAACAAACCAATGGAGAAATAACGTCGCTTACGCCTTACTACGAACAAATAGAACAAACTGGGCTTGATGTACAAGCAACGCTAGGGGCAATGCTTTGGAAGCTGGAAGCAATCAGTATTGGCCACAAAGACGCTGGAAGAAATACCGCATTTGTTGGCGGGTTTGAATATACACTCTTCGGTATTCAAGACACGGCGATTGATTTAGGGTTGCTAGTCGAATATCAGTTCGATGATCGCTCTGGCATTCGCGAAACCACCAGTCAAAATGACTTAGCTGTAGGCATGCGCTACGCATTTAACGACGTCGCCGGTACTGAAGTTCTCGCTGCTGTAAGCATTGATTTAGACGACCAAAGTCGCTTCTATTCCATAGAAGCCAGCCGACGCATAAACAATGATTGGTCAGTTGCCGCTGAAGCACGTTTTTTTAGTAACACCAACGCACAATCGCCCACCTTTGCGCTAAGAGATGACGACTATTTGCAAATTGAATTAAAGCGCTTTTTCTAATCATTGCGACATTTATGTACGTTAGCCAATTTGTTAACTGCCTATTCCAAAACGTTAACAAAAACTAAAAGATAAAATTGGTATATTTGGGCCTAACTTCTATAGTTAAGTGGGGCACTGACTAGGAATTGGGCCAACAGGTTATGGAGATAAACACAGGGACCGTCGCTCGCTGGAAGCAACAAATTCTTGCATTTCTAGTAATACTCATTGGCGTTGTTGTATTAGTTGGCTGGTACACGCATGTGCCAGCACTGGTACAAATTCACACCACATTTGTCCCAATGCAATACAACACAGCGTTAGGTTTCTTATTATCCGGCATTGCCGTTATCGCATTGCAAAATCATTACCTAAAAACAGCACAAGCTTGTGGCTCTATTGTGCTGGTGCTCGGTTTTTTTACCTTAATTCAATACATTTTTACCGTTAATCTTGGTATCGACCAACTCATGATGGAACATTACATCACGGTAAAAACATCGCACCCAGGCAGAATGGCACCAAATACCGCCCTATGTTTTACCTTAACAGGCGGAGGGATTATCACGTATTTGTATTGCAAAGCTAAAATTAAGATGGCGTTACTAGCATTGATCCCTGCAGTTTTATTAACGCTTAGTGCGTTAGCCGTATTTGGCTATTTATATGGCGTTGATACACTCTACGGTTGGGGCAAGTTAACGCAAATGGCAATTCATACCTCTGTTGGCTTTATTCTGTTAAGTATCAGTTTATTCAGTTTAGCGTTGGCCGAATCTCAGCAACAACGTATGCCTAAATATCAATGGATTGCATTGACAATAGTATTCACGGTGATATTTACCATCACCCTCACGTGGCAAGCAATCACCATTAACGAGTTTAAAAAACAACAAGATATGCTTGAAAGAGAATCCCATTATTTTTCCACTTACTTAGAGTCTAATTTGCAAAACTTTCTACAAGCAATGCATCGTATGGCAGATCGCGTATCAAACACGAAGTCGACTAACTTATCGCTTTGGCATAAAGACATACAAGAATATTTTAACGACTTTCCATTTTTGGCGTTTATCAATATCAATGGTGTAAACAACTTCAAGCTACAATCCCAATCACCACAGTGGGCAACGCAAAATCCTCAACTTATTCATTTAATCAATCAAGCACCGAGCATGTACGCAAAATCACCTCACTTAAGTGTTGGGTTGTATCCACCATTTTCTCCTGAGAATAATCATTATTTGGGTTGGTTAAACGTAAATGCTGGCCAACGTAGCGGCTACTTAAATGCCTTGATTGATTACCAATTATTAATGAATGAAATATTGGAGAAAGCTGGCTTGTCCAACAGATTGAGTTTAGAAGTGCAGTTGGCACAACACTTAATTTACCGCTCAAGCGACTTTATACAAGATAGCAGTGATGAATTAACACAGCACAGCGAATTCACTATATTGGCTTATAAAATATCCGTTACTGCAAAACCAACTAATGACGTGCTTGCTCAGCAAAGCGCTAATCTGCCTATTTTGATAGCAGTTATAGGGTTGGTTTTTCTATTTTTGTTACTCTGGTTAATTCATCTATTTCAAACGCAAAAAGAAAAACATCAACTGTTAAAGTTCAATCAACGACTCAAACAAGAAATTGATGAAAAACAAGCAGCTCAATCGGAATTAATCAAAATAAACAACAAGCTAACTAGTTCGAATCGCGACCTTGAACAGTTTGCATTTATTGCCTCCCATGATCTAAAAGAGCCATTACGAAAAGTGCAGGCATTTGGTAATTTACTCGCTGAAGAATATGCAGAAAAGCTCGACGACGATGGACAATATTATATTCAGACCATGCAAAACGCTGCCGGTCGAATGAGTCAGCTTATTACCGATTTGTTGTCATTTTCGCGCGTATCAACACGTGGACAAAAAGCGATGTTGTGCGATCTTCATAAAATCGTTAGCAATGTACTTAACGATATGACCATTCAAATTGAAGAACACCAGGCTAAATTATCTGTTGAAGAACTGCCTCAAATAATGGCTGACGCTTCACAACTTTCGCTGGTGTTTCAAAATTTAATCGCCAACGCGATTCAATTTAGAGAACCTTCGCGCCAATTAGAAATAAAGATATCCGCCAAACAAACCCAACATGATTGGCTCATTAGTATCGCCGACAATGGAATCGGGTTGGATGAAAAATTCTCAGATAAAATATTTCAAATCTTTCAACGATTACACAACAAACATGACATACCAGGAACAGGCATAGGTCTTGCGATTTGTCGTCGCATACTGGAACGTCATGGCGGGGATATTTCGGTAAAAAGCACTGTCGGTTCAGGCAGTTGTTTTACTCTTAAGCTTCCAAAATCGCCAAATATAGAGGACAACACTAATGCATTATAAGCCAATAGAAATATTGATGGCAGATGACGATAAAGATGACCAAATTCTAACGAAAAAAGCGTTACAGCGGAGTAAGCTGCTCAACAATCTAAATTTTGTCAATGACGGCGTGTTTCTGATGGACTATCTCAATCGACGTGGCGAATACGCCGATACTGAACGCTTTCCTTTCCCAGATATCATATTGCTTGACCTAAACATGCCACGAATGGGCGGTAGAGAGGCACTAGAGTTGATTAAGAGTGACGCCAAATTAAAAGCTATCCCAGTTGTCGTCCTTACAACCTCAAAAGAAGATGAAGAAATTATTAGAAGTTATAAGTTAGGGGCAAATTCGTATATTACCAAGCCTGTAGATTTCAATGGATTTATGAATGCAATGAAAATCCTAAGTGAATATTGGGTCAGTATCGTGCGACTGCCTCCTAAAATGTAATTATTAACCGCAGGATCTTAATATGGATATTAATGTATTGCTAATTGAAGACGATAGAGAAGATACCATAATCATCAAGAAAATGTTGAGCAAGTACAACGATCCTCATTACCATATTACTTGGATTGATAACTATACAGAAGCTGCAAAATCGCTAGAATCAGATGAATTCGACATTTGCCTAGTTGACTATAAACTTGCTGATGGTAATGGCTTGCATCTGATACAACAACACACCGCCAAAGAATCTTCTACCCCGATGATCTTGCTCACAGGCTTTTCCAGCCGAGAAATAGACGACCAAGCTATTGCTATGGGTGCGTCTGATTATATCCCGAAAGAAGAGTTATCTGCCTCTGCACTAGATCGTAGTATTCGCCATGCAATTGAGCGAAAAAATATGGAGGAGAAATTGCTCTATTTAGCCGACCACGATGTACTTACTGGCTTAGCAAATCGCAAACTGCTTCAACAATATTTGCACAAGAGTATTTCCAGAGTGCAGCGTCAATCAACAAAACTCGCCTTATTTTTTATCGATCTTGACCGCTTCAAACTCGTCAATGACTCGCTAGGTCATACTATGGGCGATAGGTTATTAGTGGAAGCGGCAAATAGAATACAACAATCAATACGTAAAGAGGATGTCTTAGCCCGTATAGGTGGCGACGAGTTTATTTTACTTATCGATGACCTGCAAAACGCTGAACAAGCAAGTAGCGCCGCCAATAAAATTATTGAAGTGATGAGTATCCCCTATGTTTTAGAAGACAACACCTTACATTTGTCTGCCAGTATTGGTATTGCCATTGGTGAGCGAGATATAGAGTCAATGGACGTATTAATGAAAAATGCCGATATTGCGCTATACAAAGCGAAAAATAACGGACGCAATCAGGCCTGTTTTTTCAATGACGATATGAACAAAAAACTGCAAAAAAATCTGGAAATTGAAAAAGGCCTACACCGCGCACTTGAGCAAAACGAATTACAATTATTATTTCAACCGCAGATTGACTTAGCGACCTACAAAATGATCGGGTGTGAAGCGCTCATCCGGTGGCAACAAGTAGGTCAAGGGCTGATTTCGCCAGCGCAATTTCTACCAATTGCCATGGATACAGGCTTAATTATACCTATTGGTGAATGGATAATTAAAAAAGCCATTGCACAAGCTAAGCAGTGGCAGTTTGATACAAGAAATTTAAAGATGTGCATTAATATTGCACCTCAGCAACTGACGCTCGATAACTTACCTGATTTTATTTTTGAACAGCTGGCCATAAACAAGTTTCCACCTCACTTACTCGAATTGGAAATAACTGAAGATATGTTAATCGAGAACTTATCGCATTGCTGCCACTTACTGGAAAAGCTGCGCCAGAATGGTGTGCGTATTGCTATCGATGATTTTGGCACAGGCTATTCGTCGTTAAGCTATTTGAAAGATTTGCCGTTTGATGTACTAAAAGTCGATAAATCTTTTACCCTGAGTATGTTAAATAATGATAAAAATTTGGCAATAACTGATGCTGTGATCAACTTGGCGCATAAGTTAAACGTGAATGTAATTGCCGAAGGGGTAGAAAGTGTGCCACAACTCAATGCGTTGGCCGATATGCAATGCGATTGTGTGCAAGGTTATTTGTTTAACAAACCTTTGAGCACCTCACAAATGTGGGACATTTTAGATGAAGCCATAAGTTGCTCTCAACTAGACATGCCTAAATATATAATTTGTAAAGATAAAGCGAGTATAACTGGCTTAAGCCAATAATATCTAACGCTATGCAAAAAAGTTTGCTAAGTTACCGAATTCAAGGAGAATATGCACGCAGCTTGCTGTTAAATTAAAGCTGAACCGAGTGTGTAGTTACATTAATTTACTTATCAATTTAGTAACTTATTAGTTTAGCGCTATAGTTTTGTTGTCGTTTATTTTTTTAGTTGATTACTGAACAAATAGTTTACTTAACTGTACAATAATAAGTAGTTGAACGCCCCATCAGAAAAGGGATGAATAATTTGGCTCAAAGGTAAGGACTGTTTTGAAATTAAAATATCTATTAACCATAGCATTTATAATTCTTACCTCAATTCCCTTGTTTTTGAGCTTAGAGTATCTAAACACAAAGGCTGGGAACTATACCAGAGAGCTGAATATTAATTACTTGACCGCTTTATCGCAAATCGCTAAAACACGTATAACCAACGCGATGTACCGCGTTAAAGACAATACCGCTCTTATTTCAAGCCGCACACAAATGCGTATCTCATTATCGCTATGGAATGAAACGGCAGACAAAGCACATCAAGAAAAAGTCACAAGAATTATTAATGACGCTAAAAATGGCTTGATCCATTTAAAAAGTATTTCAGTGTTTGATGTTCATGGCAAACAGGTGGGTACGACCGATCACTTCATCAATAAAACTATTATCGACGTTACAGCAATAGATAGAACCCACATAACCCTACAGCAAGAAAATGATGATGTGGTAGTGGTTAGTCTTGCGCCTTTAACACTTAATAATCAAACTGTTGGTTATATCCGCGTTACATATTACAGTGACTTTATTACTGAACTGATAAGTGATCGTTCTGGATTAGGAAAGACGGGAGAATGGTTATTTGCTGTCCGCGACGACAGCGGTGACGCCCTTTTTGCTATACCTCTTAAATATGATCATAAAGCAGCCTTTAAAAAGCGTATAGCTAAGGAAAGAACAGATATTCCAATTACCCAAGCCATGTTGGGCAATGAAATCATTATGCAGCAGGCGCCAGATTACCGGAATACTCCTGTTCTGGCTTCTACCCGTTACTTGCCTGAATTTGATTGGGGCCTTGTCGCCAAAATTGATGAAGCTGAGATTAATGCGCTGATCAAGGAAAACAAAACTGCAATTTATATTGCCGAATTTGTCATCGTCTTGATTGCAATTTTCACAGGTATCGGTTTAGCGATGTTTATTGCTAGACCAATCGAGTCTTTAAGTGACCATGTTTCAAAAGTCGGTCATGGCCACTTAGAAGATCCGCCCGACACGTACGGCTGGCACGAAGTAAAGCAATTAAATACTCATTTTAAGCATATGATAAAAGAATTAAGAGAATTTAATACCCAATTGCAAACCAAAGTAGATAACCAAACTCAGGCATTACAGGATGCAAATAAGCAACTCGAGCATTTAGCGACGATTGATCCGTTAACCCAGCTCTTTAACCGCAGAAAACTCGACGAAATACTTGCTTATGAATTTAGTCGAGCCAAGCGCTATCAACTACCTTTAACTATTGCCATGTTAGACATAGATCACTTTAAGTCGGTTAATGATAATTACGGGCATGCCGTAGGTGATCACGTTTTAAAACAAACTGCGAGTCTACTGAAAAAAACCGTAAGAACGTCTGATATTGTTGCGCGCTTTGGTGGTGAAGAGTTTTGTTTAGTATTGCAGAGTTGTCCGGCCGAGACTGCTACGGCATTTTTGGATCGTATAAGGCTTGAAATAGCATCATTATCATTTACCGCAGAAGGTATCGAATTCTCAATTACGTCTAGTTTTGGTTTTGCTGCACTCTCAGAAGAAACATTGACCGCAGAAACGCTTGTTAATCAAGCAGATGAAGCATTGTACCAAGCCAAAGCGAGTGGGCGAAATAAGGTGGTTCAATTTAAGGTCTAATCCTATGCACTAGCTGAAATTCAACAAAATCTTGCCATTTCTTATACCAATCCCTCTGGAAACATTCTGCCTTTGGTATTGTAGCGTTCGTAATTGGCTTCTATACAGCCGGGTTTAAACCGTTCGACGAACATATATTTTTTCATTTTGTTCCCTCATATACTAATTGATTTCTTCTTGCCTCAGCGTTAAAACTTCATAACCTGCCGCTGTCACTAAAATAGTATGTTCCCATTGCGCTGAAAGCTTTTTGTCTCGGGTGATAACCGTCCAACCGTCTTTTTTCTCTTTGGTTTTATGCGTGCCTTGATTGATCATTGGTTCAATCGTAAACACCATGCCTTCTTTTAACGTGATTCCCGTATCTGGTTTGCCAACATGCATGATTTGCGGCGCTTCATGCATTTCACGCCCTATTCCGTGTCCGCAATAATCACGTACCACACTAAACCCATGCTTTTCAGCATAACGCTGAATCGCATAACCTATATCACCTGTTTTCGCCCCAGGTTTTACCACGTTTATTCCTTGCCACATCGCTTGATAGCAAACATCAACCAGCGACTTGGCAATAGGTAAAGCGCTACCGATAACATACATTTTGCTACTATCAGCAATGAAACCGTTTTTTTCTAGGGTGATGTCGATATTAACAATATCGCCATTTTTGAGCTTTTTGCTTGGTGACGGTATGCCATGACAAACCACTTCATTAATCGACGAGTTCAATGAAAATTGATAACCGTACTGTCCCTTGCTGGCGGGACGCGCATTCAACGTATCGATAATATAGTGCTCAACAAAGTCGTTGATGGCCAACGTTGAAACACCTTGCTCAACGTATCCGTCTAAAGCCTTGAAAACTTTAGCTAGCAGTCGGCCTGATTCACGCATTAACTCGATTTCTTCGGCCGATTTAATGTGTATTTTAGTCATGTACTAGCTTCACTGTTGTCACATTTTGTAGCTTCATCTCCCGTTGAAGAATTTGCTCATAGGTCAACGTAGGATTTTGCTCGGCGAGACGCCCTATTTTCATCCAAAACTCTGCTTGAGAATTTATTGAACGCTCCATTACAGCACTGTTTTTTCTCACTTCTTCATGTAGATCTTCTGATATTTTGACAATTCCCATAAACGACACCAATAACATACGATTTGCTACATTATGCTACAGTTAACTTATTATTTAAATAATAAATTGCCTAGGAGACGTTTTCGAGCGGCCATACGAGAGGCATCAACGCGATAGTGATTAGCAACACAACTACCGTCGTGGCAAGGCCCACTTTTAAAAAATCAACAAAACGATACCCTCCCGGCACCATAATTAAGATATTTGCGGGATGCGCCACTGGGCTCGCCAAACTTGCTGATGCAGCAATAGCAACTACCATCAAAAATGGTTCTGGCGCTAAGTTTAAGTTCTGACTAATATCGTAAGCGATAGGCATTACCATGACGACCAATGCCGCAGTAGGCACAAAAAGTGTAAAGAATGACACAAGTAAAAACAGGCATATCAACATGCCCCATTCGCCAAGGATGCCAGCATTGTCAACTATTAGCTGTGCAAGTAACGCTGTGACTCCAGATTCTTGCAATGCAACCCCTAGAGGCATCATACCCGCAATAAGAAATACTGCGCGCCAATCAATCGCCCGATAGGCTTCATCCATAGTTAAACAGTTTAAGAGCACCATCATACCAGCACCAATCACGGCCGCTACAGCAATGGGTAACCAACCTGAAACAGCCGCAATAACAACAACTAACATAATAAGAGATGCGGTTTTAGACTTTTCATTATTGGTAAATTCGAATGCCAATTTAGTTAATGCAATAAAGTCGTCATTTTCGTGTAGCATTCGCAGCTTTTCTTTCGTGCCCATCACGACAATTGCATCACCACTTTGTAATTTAATATCTCCAAAATCAGAACGATACACTTTGCTTTTTCGCCAAACCGCTAACACCTCAACAGCATACTTGTTCTTAAATTCGATATCAGCGACTCTCTGATCGGTAAGTGAGGATCGTGGCGCCAGAATCAGTTCAGACAGTGCAATTTGCTCGTCATTTAACATGTTGATTGGGTTAACACTCACTTTCTCGACTTCAAGTTGCTGTATTCCTTTTAATACTTCTAAATTTTCAAATGTTCCCTGAACAAGTAGTAAATCACGATCTAATATTTCAAATTCTGGCGTCGGCATGAGCAAAAGCTCATTATCGCGAAAAACGCCAAGTAGGCGAAAATCAAACGCATCACCAATACGACTCGACGCAATTGATTTGCCAGATATGCCGGATTTGGGCGGCACACGCAACACAAACAAACGCTCATCCAAATGATAGAGCTGTTGCATCGTAACGGAATCAATCATAGCTAAATTGGAAAACTCATTTGATTTGGCTAGGCTATCTAGTGATTCAATATCGCCTTGAACTAACAGTTTATCTCCGTCAGTTAATGGCACGCTGGACAAATTAGTTCGCCTGAGTAACCCATTTCGACGTATCGCCAGCACATTAACGCCAAATCGCCGATATAAGGTGTGATAATCAAGTGTGTTATTAATTAATAGAGAATCATGAGCAATTTCAGCCTCGGCAAATTGAATCTTCTCATTGACCAGATCTTTAAGAATGATACTTTCCCGTTCAATAACCAACTGGCTCCAATCAATCATTTCATGAAAACGTTCTAACTTCCCCTGAACCATTAACCGGTCATTGGCTTGGAGCTCCGTATTTGCTTGAGGTTGAAATATGGTTTTGCCTTTGCGGATGAGACTAATAACAACTAATCCTGCGACGCTGTTAAGGCGGGTTTCATACAAAGGCTTATCGATGAGCACTGAGTCAGACGTTAGCTTCATAACAAACGTACGTTCTTGTAGACCGTATTGGGTAACGAGTTTGTCTTGCTTTTCCAGTCCAGCATCTAGAATGCCACCGTTTTCGGGCAACAGGTGACGTCCAACATATGCCACAAAAAGACTGCCTAACACAAGAATAACAAGACCAATGGGTGCAAAATCAAACATTTTAAAAGGTGTTAAGCCTTGCGTGCGCATGAACTCACTCACCAATAAGTTGGGTGGTGTTCCGATCATGGTAACGAGCCCACCAAGTAAACACCCAAACGCTAGGGGCATTAAAAGCTTTGACGGTGATTGACCTGTTCGACGGCATACTTCTAATACCACGGGTAACATTAACGCTGCCACACCAATATTATTCATAAATGCTGAAAGCGTGCCACTGATAAACATAATAGCGAGAATGGTCTTCACTTCGCTTGTAGCTGAATAGCTACCAATGAGGTAACTGATTTGATTAGTGCTACCAGTACGGGTTAAGCCTTCAGAAAGAATATACATTGCCCATACTGTTACCACTGCGGGATTACTGAATCCTAAAAATAAATTCTCATGACTCACCAATCCTGTTATTGCAAGCGCACCTAGAACAAAGAAAGCAATTAGATCAACACGAATCCATTCACCAATGAGCAATACTAAAGTAACAACTAAAATGGCAATGACTGTGATCATTTCATATGACATATGCGATGCGTCCTGAACCTTGAACTAAGTAAACGTTTATTTATCTTGAACATATAAGAGTATAGCTAGTGGTTAGATAGTGTGCTTTTTGTCCCGATTGAGTTTCCTTTTTGTAACTACAACTCAATTCATTGGATGACTACCGTGTAGCTAATCTTGCTTTTGTTCTGGATAACATTTATTTAGACAATCTTTTGTCCGAAAGCTGTGAACGAGTAAGAAACGCTGATGCGAAAACCCTCATTGCTATAGCCAACAATGATTACTTAGAACAGCACGAGGCAACGAATACACAACGAATACACTATGGGCTAAAGACTTTGTCAAAAGTGTACAAGAAGCGAGTTAACCAAACATCACACTGAATCATCAGTACTATGCAGCGGAAAGCCATTTACCAATTTTATACATGGCGGGTATCAAGGGTTGCACTTTTTAATTCAGCGCTAGAGAGATTGCGCACTTTTAAGTACATTAATTCAACGTTATGGTTTGGCCGTATTTTTTGTAAATGGGCGCAAGCAAACCAAGTTCGTAGGCTTTTTTTACGATTACATTAACCTCTGCCGCAGAAATGGGCGCATATTTTGGCAGCAAAAAATGTCTAGTGTACTGAGTATCATAAATATTGGAGATGATGATTTCTTCCTGGTTTTGCGGGTGTAATTTAAAAAACCAATTGAGCGCCGATTCGCTAACAGCGCTTACGTCACACCGTTTGTGCAACGCCATTTTAATAGATTCCTCTTCAGTTCGAACAAACCTTATGTCATACATTTCCTTAAGCTTGTAATACTCAGTTTCATAGTTTAGAAACTTATAATGGTAACCACTCACACCGCATATCCGCTTATCTGAAAAACTACTAAAATAAGCCTGTGTTTTGTTATCGTTTGCATATGAAATAAAAATATCTTTCGAGTGTAAGAGTGGTACGGATACGTCAAGCTCTAAACCTTCCCACCCCCAGTTGATATTGTCCCACATGACGATATCAACCCAGCCATCTTTTAATGACTGAACACGGCGGGAAATAGGTACAGGCACTAGCTCAAAGGTAAATTTGCTTTGTACTAAATTTAGTGCAGAAATAATTTCAGGCCCCATGCCTGCAACTTTATCGATGAGAAACGGCGGACGAGTACCAGCGCCTACTTTAACTACAATTGTCGTGGCATGGCCGTTGACGCCCAATATGGCTAGGACTAACACAATAGTTGCCAATAGTTTAGCGAACGAAACTCCACGCACCGTGAAATGTTTATTCAAATAAATTTCTCGTAAATAAATTCACCATTACTGTGTGAGTATAGTTCAATCTGGAAAATCGTATAAGAATTGAAGAATGTTCAAGTATGATTGTTTTTTGTGTTACAACAGAATATTAATATAAATGAACGTATTGGATTTAACGTATCATGATCATAGTAAGACACATATTCAGGTGTTCGGTTAACGAGCACAGTTGTTGAAAATCATCGTCTGGTATTTTTCGCTTATCTTGAAATGTTTGCGCACAAATAACACCTATGGCTTTATCTGAAATTTTCACTGGCGCTATAGCTAATGCTCCCTCATTGATAAATTCGCTCAGCTCTCTCGTAATTAGATCATGCCATTGTTTATCCTGATAATTATTAATCAGGAGCGGTAATTTATGCTTAAGCGATTTTTCCATGACATTATTACTTCGCGTCAAATTAATCGCAATATTGCTTGGTTCGCTGTTGCCATGAATGTCGTGGGAAAAGCGTAATTTTACGGTAGACTTATCATCTGTCAGCATTAAGAATGAACAACGCTCAAAGCCAAAAGCAAGAACGCTCCCCTGAATTACCGTTTGAATATATTCATTGAGATTCTTGCTATGTGTTGTCAATTGAGTCAAGTTCATAAACATTTCTAACACTATTTTCTCTTTACTCGCCTGTTCTATTTTCGGTAGAACAGGCTTGCCAAATTCACCCGCAGACGGCAAAGGTTTTATTAATTCTTGTAGTTTGTCAGCACCATAAGATGCCAATAGTTGTTGTGACAACTCACGGGTTTGCTCAATGCGCACTTTTAACTGCCTAACATTGATTTTCATAATAGCAGCGATGTTCTCCAGCAGTTTATTGAACTGTTCAAAACTACTTTTAGGCGAAGCAATTGCCGAACTTAGCTGATCAGCAAAATAAATAATTTTGACTTCATCCGTTCGCGTGGTTGGATCATCCAAGGCTTTGAGTAATATGTCGCTTAGATTCCAAGTACTGGCTAAACCTCTACTGAGTTCGTTGAAGTTACAGCCAATTTCTTGCTTACAAAACTCTGCAAAATCTTTATCTTGCATGTTTGTGTGTTGTATCAGTTGCTGTACTGCTTCGCCGCCAGTACTCCAAAATGCTGTTTCGCCAATGCGATAGAGCATTGCTGCTAGATAAACCTCTTCCTGTGTATCATCGTTGTACTGTGGCGTCATCATTTTTGCCAACATGCCTGAATAAAATGAATTAGCCATCAACTGAGTAAGTCGGTTGTAAACATTGATATCTAAGTTTTTATTCTGTAATAAACTTTCTACTAACTTTGCGGTTAAACAAATATTCTTAACTGCCGAAATCCCTAGTACCACTGCGGCTCTAGACACCGTAGTAACCTTGTTTACGCCAAAGTGATGCGTATTATTAGCAACCTTAAGTAAACATGATGATAAACCCTGATCATGCAAAATCGCCTCACTGAGTTTTGGCAAAGAAGATTTATCGTCATTCGAAAATTTATCAAGCATGACGACTGTAGAGGTGATCGCGGGCAGCTCACTGTTAGCAATATGATCAATCCATTGCTGGGTGGTTTTACGCTGCTTCTGTTGAGAAAGATAGTCCGTCATTGATTACACTAAATATCCACAATTGAATAAAGACATAAGTACTATAAACTATGCGCGCAAACGAGTTAGTTGTCTAAATTATTTAATCCTATACGTTTAAATGACGCAGTTTTATCATGGATAATATATAGAATAGAACTAGCCCTTTGTAATACTGCTACTTTTTAGGGTCAACACGCTCTAATAAAGGTTACGGAATCAAGTACTAATCTTATTCAAGAATGTTCAACTGTTGTGGTTTTGTATAGAATACGTTTTTTTATTTTTAAGAAAGATTTAAGTGCAATTTAGAGAAGATATAAATGCCCTGAGGGCAATCGCAGTTATATCCGTCGTTTTGTTTCATTTTAATGATGCGTGGTTGCCAGGTGGCTTTGCCGGTGTTGATGTCTTTTTTGTCATTTCCGGTTTTTTGATGACCAAAATTATCATTGAAAAACACGAACAGAATGCTTTCTCAATTTCACAATTTTACTTAGCTCGCGCAAATCGGATTATTCCGCCTTTAGCTGTTCTGTGCCTGGCATTAACTATTTTAGGTTGGTTTGTATTAACCCCTGTTGAGTATAGTGCGCTAGGGTTACACATAAGTAGCAGCCTAACATTTATTTCTAATTTCGTTTTTTGGAAGGAATCTGGATACTTTGAAGCAGGTTCTCATGAAAAGTGGCTGCTCCACACTTGGTCTCTTTCAGTAGAGTGGCAATTCTACATTTTATATCCAATAGTACTTGTCACCTTGATGAAGTTTATGTCTGTGGCAAAGCTAAAAGCCTTAGTTTTAATTTCAGCATTAGTGAGTTTTTTGGTTTCAGTTTGGGCGACTGATATATGGCCAACACCTTCATACTACCTATTACCAACGAGAGCTTGGGAACTTCTCATAGGCGGACTTGCCTACCTTTACCCCTATTCCCACAAAAAAAATAACCAGCGATACATGGTATGGTCTGGGATCATATTGCTACTACTATCTTTTGTTGTGATTGATGCGCACACACCATGGCCTAGCTCGTTAACAGTGCTTCCAGTGTTCGCAACGTTTTTAATAATTCAAGCTCGGTGCACTAGCCATATTGTATTTAGTAACATTATCTCGCAAAAGCTGGGATCTTGGTCATATTCAATTTATCTTTGGCATTGGCCTATCGCCGTAACGATATACACCTTTTCACTCGGCAGCAGTGCAACCTACCTAGGGATATTACTTTCAATGTTGCTAGGCTATATGTCTTATCGCTTTGTTGAACAGGCCAAGCTCAGCAACAAGTTGAGCCTTATTAAAATGACAACATCCAAGCCCGTCATACTAATGTTGTTCACTTCAGGTCTAGGATATGCAATCCATTACAATGATGGCATAAATTCGACTTATCGAAGCATTAGCAACACCAACGAAGCCAAGTATCTTGCCCAATATCATATAGACAATTACCGAAAAGTTAAAAAAGCTGCCACTACATTTGATAAAAACAAATTGAGCGGACATGGTGGCATATTTATCTGGGGCGATTCTCACGCTCACGCCTTATCTTACGGAATAAGAGAAACTTTCGCTGGAACAACTGTAAATCAGGTTACAGCGCAAGGATGTCGCCCACTTGTAAAGCAAGATACACTTACGACCGGTTCTGCCAAGAGAATTTGTGATAAAGCTAACAAGAAAGCAATAAGTAGCATTTTGTATATCAAACCTGATGTGATTCTATTAGTGCAACGAAGACGACACGATGAAAATGACTTCCGTGAGATAAAACGCCATTTAACGCAGCAAGGTATTAATGCACAAATTATCTTAGTTGGCCCAGTCCCACAATGGCAACCATCCCTACCAAACACCATTGCTAAGCGACACTTCAATCCTGACGAGCGCGCTTTTTACGATCCCTCATTCGTTTCAGAGCTATTCAACGTAAACGATAAGCTAAAACAGACTTATAAAGGTTCCGACATTTTGCATATTTCTCTGCTAGATAACTTATGTGAAGAAAATCGTTGCTTAGCAAAAGTTGACCACGAAAATACACCACTAGTGTGGGATTATGGTCATTTGTCACTAGAAGGCTCTGTGTTTGTTGTAGAGACCATCTTAAAGAAAGAGATTGCCAAGTATTTATAACTTTTGAACTATAGAGAAAAGTGCAGATAAAAATTTCGTTTTAATTGGATACGCATTCGGCTTTTCTCTGTTCCTAAAATTGGCACATATGTCAACGACGCCAATCAAGCATAAAACCTTTGCACGGCATTCCCAATTTCGAAACCAATAAGTTCGCTAATGAACCTGTTGCGCAGTTCTGATTTATTTAGTTAATGTTAATCTATTGTTTTTATTAACAAAGTAGTATGGCATGATTATCGCTTATTAATACGAAAACTAAAGTTAATATAAGGGATTGTATTTGTGCTGAATTTGATAAATACCTATCAGCAATCATGGGCTAGTTTAAAAAAAACGCCAGTATTTGTAGGAACTGTCTTAGCAACACTGGGAACCACGATTGGTGCATTGTTAGTTGTAATTACCTTAGCTTATTTACTTCTGCTAGAGCCACTCCCTTATCCAGATCAAGAAAGGCTTGTTAGAGTTGATCATGCACTATTCAATGAAAACAATATCAATAACCTTACGGCCTTTACCTACCCCGGATTAATCCATCTCTATAAAAACCAAAACGTTTTTGATCAAGCCAGTCTCATTAATTACGAAAATGATGTTTTACTTTCATCAATTGCTCAGCCTCTGGTAAATACCGCTTACGTAACACCTGAATGGTTCTCTTTGCTCAACGCATCTTTAGTATTAGGAAGAGGGTTTGAGCCATCGGAAGGGTTAAACACACACAATCCTGTCGTAGTATTAAGCTATGAAACATGGAAGAACGAGTATCAATTTGACCAAGATATTGTAGGAAAAAAAGTAACTATCAAAGGCAAAAGTTTCTCAATTATTGGGGTGATGGACAAATCATTCATTGAGCCACGCATTTACAGTAACAGCACAACTGCCATTTGGCTTCCTTGGGATTTTAACTCAAATGCCATGTTGGCGAATAAATGGGGCCACATCAGACCAAATTTAACTTTTATCGGCAAGTTAAAAACGAATGTATCTTTTGCACAGGCTGAGCAAAGTATTTCAAATTTAGTAAACGATATCTGGCAGCAAAACGTGGCTGATATCAGTTTGTTTGACGGTTGGCAAATCCAAATGCACATTCGTTCACTACACGAAATAATTTTAGGAGATACTGACCAAACAGCCTATCTATTGCTATGCGCTATTCTGGGGTTATTGATTATAGCCTGTACCAATATCGCTAACCTTTTTATGTCTCGAGTAAGTGAACAAAAGCGAAACTACGCCATTAGAGCGGCTGTTGGCGCTAAATCTAATCATATTTTTAATCACTTTTTTACCGAATCCATTTTGTTAATGTTTTTCTCAACAGTTATTGGCTTACTAGTAGCATCCACGGGCATTTGGTTAACCAAAGAAGTGCTCATGTCGACACTACCTAGGATTGAAGAATTATCGATTAACGATGTGACGTTGGTCTCCGCGGTTATATCAGTTTTACTACTTGCTACTTTTTTTGCATGGGTTTGCAATAAAATGATTGATCGAAAACACCTCATTACTCAACTTCATACAGGTGGAAAAGGTACAAGTAAGCAAGTGTCTAAATTGGTTCGAAACGCTTTTTTAGCAGCTCAAGTGACAATAGCCAGCGTTATTGTGTTTGCGAGCATGAATGTATTTGATAATTCGTTAGCCAAGATCATCCAACCATTGAATTTTAGCACAAACAATAACAGCCATATGGTACTTTCCAGCCCAAGAGACTTATCAACTGATGAGCGAAAGGCCACCATGTTAGAGATGATAGAAAAATTAAAGCGCTTGCCTTCTGTTACTTCGATAAGCCAATCCAATTCTCCGTTGATAGCGACAGGCCAAGCAGCTTTCATCACTGCAGATACAAACTCTCGATATACAGTTGAAAACAGACGCGTAGACGATAAATACTTTAAATTGATTCAACAGCCATTGCTTGAAGGACGGTACTTTAATTATTCAGATATTAAAGACCAAAATCCTGTGATTATTATTAACCAATCATTCGCCAAACATATTGCCCCTGATAAAAGTGCTGTAGGAATGACACTTAGTACACCTAACAACCAGTCACTTACAATTATTGGTGTAGTGAAAGGAATAGTCATACCGGGTTCGAGCAACGTTCCAATGCGCTCTTATCGTCCAGCGACATTGTCAAGCGCAACATTGCTTTTGAGCACCCAAGAAAATCAAGAGCTTGCAAGAAGTGAGTTACTAAACCTCATACAAGAAACAGCACCGAACTGGACGCTATTTGACTATACGCCATTGAAGAAAATACATGACCAATTGCTATTCACAAAAGTGTCCGCAGCGGTTTCTTCTCTTATCATTGCAACATTCACATTATTTTTGTCGGGTGTTGGCATATATGGGTTGGTAAATCACAACACTAGATTGCGCCAATTTGAACTAGGTATCCATTTAGCCATTGGCGCGAAAAAGCGAGATGTTGTTAATTTGGTATTATCAGACAATATGAGACCCATTTATTTGGGCATGTTCACAAGCGCTATAATAATGCTAGTCACTATTAATTATTTGAATTTCGGTAGCGATAGTGGGCTGCATCTAGATTTTCTAATCTCAATTACACTAACATTTACTTTCATACTGACAATGTCACTGCTCGCATGTTACCTCCCATTGAGAAAGTACATTAACACAAGGCCTATCAACAATTTAAGAAGCAGTTATGACTGATTGAACAGGAAAAAGTTGGCTACAAAATACATTCCCGTCTCTAGTACATAAATTATTCTGCATTAGAGACACCTTCTTTAAGGCTATTCAAATAACTTAGATGTTCTAAAATTAATTCATGGCAACAATAGATTATCAAAATACGACTTTGGTGAATTACAGGAAGCTTGAATAATGACTTCGAGCCTAATACCTGAAGAATACTTAAACTCCCCCAGCCCTCTGGGAGAAATTGTCGTGAAAGATGATCGAAAATCGCTTAATCACTAAGTTGTATTTGTGAACGAGCAATTTTTAAGAAAAATAGGTTATACAGTAGAAGGTATTCCTGACAAAAACACATGGTAGGAAACCGCATTTCCCGATAAAGTTTACCAAAAGGTTGTAGCTCGGTATTGGGAGTTGGCCGTTGAAACTTACGACGCAAGTGATGGTAAACACGTGGTCATGAATGCCGAAATCCGCACCAAATCAAGAGGTTCGAGAAAATTTTGTGTTTACTCTGAAACTGAAAGTTACCTGATCCCTGGGCATTACATCGTCATGTTCATGGAATTGGAGTAGCATAGGTTTTAGTGTCAGCTACACATTACTTTCTAGCGATTAATTGTACCTGACCCATTTATTTTTTACTTATATGAGCGCGTCCTTAATCAACGGACCACCTTCCAAGATGGCTCTAAGTACTTTCACGGCTTCGGTCAATTGTTCGTGGTCGATTGGACGGCTTAAACACAAACGAACGGCGGGCGCAGGCATATAATATGCGACCCGATATTCATCAGCACTTCTCACTAATACCCCTTGTTCAAATGCCTGTGAAACAAATTCATGGCTTAACCAGCCCGGAGGTAACTGTAACCACAAATTAAAACTGCTATCAGGTGTTGGTTTAAGCCAAGTAGAAAGATACTCTTTGGCTATTTTATGTCTTTTACGCATTTCACTAGCTAGCCAGTTTTCCAGATTGGCTAGCTCACCGTTGTCTATCCAAAGCGACAACCAGTGAATGAGCAGCGGGGAATTCGTCCAAGATGATGCTCTCAAAGACAATCTGGTTTTGTTGAAAAATTCTTCTGGCGTCACTAATAAGCCAATTCTTATAGCACCACCAAAGCGTTTAGAAAAGCTGGTTAAATAGAAGCAAATGTCTGGTGCCAACTGTTGCATACTTATTGGTTTATCTTCTCTCGCTAAAAATTGCACATCATCTTCGATGATCTTCATGTCGAATTGACGGCAAATATCGATTAGTTGTTTTCTTCGCTCGACTGAAAGTTGAGTGCCACTCGGATTTTGAACATTTGGCGTTAAATAAATCGCTCTTGGCTTATGACGCTGACAAGCAATAATGACACTTTCAGGGATTATTCCATTCTCATCCATCTCGATTGGGACAACTTTAACTCCTCTGTCTTGTGCAGCAGACAATACACCTGGAAAAACCATATTTTCCGTGAGAATACAGTCACCTTCACGGCAGAGCATATTGATTAAGACACTAATTGCATGCTGGCCACCGTGAGTAATTAAGAAATCGCAGGTGTCTAGCTCGACAGGTTCATTTGCCAACCATCGTTGAAAGGACTCTCGGTGTTTTTTGTGTCCTAATTCAGGTGCATAACACAGCAGATCTTGGAGTAGCCTTTGATCGGTAGCCATTAATGACATTGCATTTGACAACATTCTCGCTTGTGGCCCTTGAGGCGCAAAGGCTGCGCGCATATCAATTTTGCCGGGAACACTGTGCGCCATAGTATATGCTGTTGAGTCGGTTTTATTTGCTGCCTTAACAAAAGTACCACTGCCCACTTTAGCGACAACCAGATCTCTTCGTTCAGCTTCGCTATATGCCCTTGTTACGGTACCAACAGTTACTTTAAGTGCATCTGCTAGGCGGCGTTGTGGCGGCAGCTTTTCATCTGGTTTTAATGTGCCAGTTTCTATTGCAGCCTCAATAGCATTTGCAAGGGCTAGGTATTTGGCAGTGCCTGAATCTAATGTTGGAGTCCAGATTGTCATGGTGACAATAAAATCCTTGTCTATTTAATTCTCTCTAATATGATATCAATTCTTCACATTGATACTAATTCAAACAAAATTGTACCCATACAATTTAAAAATACAAGGATTAATTATGTACGAACAATTGCTCGCTCTGTTTATCCCCCTGATGATTTTTACTATTACGGCAACATCTACTCCTGGACCAAATAACCTTTTACTCTCGGCAAATGGTGCAAATTTCGGATTTAGGGCCAGTATGCCTTTTGTTTGGGGAATTCGCTTAGGAAACTTATTACTGGTTTTGTTACTTAGTTTAGGACTGGGTGCACTGTTTATCGCCTACCCCGAAACTCAGCACTTTTTGAAGATAATTTGTGTTGGTTACATGGTTTATCTGGCGATGAAAATCGCATTTGCGCCGCCTGCTAATCAAAGTGAAAACAAAGGTCGACCATTAGGCTTTTGGCACGGTGCAAGTTTCCAGTTCATCAATCCTAAAACCTGGATGACAGGAATCACTTGCTTAACGGCTTTTACACTGGCAGGCGATGGTTATATGTATTCTGTGGTAATGGTGATATTGGTATGGACTGTTACTGGACTCATTGGCAGTTTGTTTTGGGTATGTTGTGGTGTGGCAATGCAAAAGATCTTAAAAACTGATGGTCAATGGCGAGTATTCAACTTTACATTGGCGTTCGCAACCTTGGCCAGTGTATTTATGGTGGTTGGAGTTTAAGATGGAAAAGCACTTTACTAATGATGGCCTGGAATACTTTCTGAGTGATGATAAAACTAAATTGCAACCTGATGTTATTCACAGTTACTTATCTCAGAGTTATTGGTCAGAAGGCATTCCAAAAAACCTGATCATTACAGCCATAGACAACTCATTATGTTTTGGTCTGTACTTGAACAAAAGCCAGATTGGTTTTGCCAGAGTGACCACAGATAAGTGTTCATTTGCTTACTTGGCTGATGTTTTTGTATTGCCAGAATTCAGCCAAAGAGGATTAGGAACAGCCTTAATTGGTTTTGTGATGCAACACCAAGATCTACAGGGATTAAGACGATTCATGCTATGTACCAGAGATGCACATAACCTATATAAGAAATTCGGCTTTAGTTCAGTAGATAACCCAGAAATGATGATGCAAATTGCAAGGCCAGGAATTTATTTGAAACAAGGGTGAGTATGTAAATAGGGTCAGAATGTAAATCGGGTCAGATAGGTAAATAGGGTCAGCTACACATTATTTTCAAGCTTTTAATTTGAATCTGACCTGAGCTTATTATTTATAAAGCTTGCGGCATAGGTCTTACGCTAGCCCAATCGCTGAATTTACTTTGCAACTCATGAATAGAAACACCCAATACTTTCTCTATCTGTTGATACTCAATAACATTACACAGGTTTTGTTGCTCATATTTGATAACCTGAGATAACATGCTTTTTCTTTTCTGATTTTCCATCATGAAATAGATAAATGCCCAACTGGTCGCATATAACCTTTTGCTTAACTCTGATTTCCAATCACTTGTGGTGGCAGATAGCAATTCATCTAAAGGCAACAACTGTTCTGATATAAAGCCATTGTTAGTCCAGTTTTGATTGGGATAAATCATAGTACTCTTGCCCTTCACCTCAATATACTCACTGTATTCAGCTAAGCCTTCATTTAGCCACTTTGGACTATAGCCAATTATACCTCGGTTAATAGCATGGGCTGCTTCATGCGTGGCAGTTCGCATTGTTGCCACATGGTTGGTAAGCAAAATATGAGCTTGGTTCGAGGCATGACTATAAAACCCGGGAGTATTATCGCCAATTGGCATATTGTACTTGGTTTTTATTTGATCAAAAGCCACCTTAAATGGATATACATGAAGATTAATATCTACCTTTTTTAGAGATGATCTATCCAATAGTAGCCCATAAATCTCAAATAACTTATTTAGCTTTGATGTTAGTTTTTGATGAAAGTCATAAGGTAGGTTTTCGGTGTTTAGGTCTAAGTTAAAATAATCAAATACCTTTTCGCCTGCATAGTTCAATAGCGTGTAGTCACCATTTTTAGGTGGCGTGCTGCTAAAATTGGCTATTCCTCTTTCATCAATCCAAGTATAAACCTCACCGACCTTTTTATATTTGACTTCGCCTAAGGAAGTGTCTTTACAGACTTTGGAATTGCCAACTTCTACATGTAGGTATTGTTTCTTAGGTTGTGCCTTAGCAGTAGCTTGCTCCGCAATAACTGGCTGCTGAATTAATTCTGGCTCAGCATGAAATAATGACTCTGCCCAATGAATGGCCTTATTAAGCTGAGTGTGCAAATTAACGTTGTGGTCGCTGAAATAGTTGGCAAGCAGAAAGCTGCCAATGAACGCCAGTACGGTAAATATTCCTATAAAGCTTTTGTTCACGTCACTTCCTTGGACAGTTCAAGATAATGCAACACAATAAGGTACCAAGTACTTGATTGCATCACAAATTTCAGACACAAAAAAACCAGCTTAATAGCTGGTTTCGTTTTTCTTGCTATCGTAAACAAGAAAATGGTACCGGAGGACGGACTTGAACCGTCACGCTCGCAAAAGCAACGGATTTTGAATCCGTCGTGTCTACCAATTCCACCACTCCGGCGACACAGTGACTAACAAGCATTGCTGCTTGAAGTGATTGGCATTATACGAGAAAAAGTACGCATGGCAACAGGTTTTTTCAACGCTTTCATTCAATTGCTGATTTATTAAGCACTCAAATAGATGAAAGTATTCTTATGGCCTATAAGCGCGTAAAAATATCTCGATTGTTTTGGCCACATGGTCTTCGACATCTTGCTCCGGAATGGTGTGCTCCGGTAATAGCAATGCGCGAATGTGGAGACGCCCTTTCACCATTTCGATAAGAAGTTTAGCGGCAAATTGCGTATCATCAATTGCCAGTATGCCTTGTTCGTTCAAGCTTGCTAAATAGTCACTTAGCGGCTGACAACCCGTTAGAGGGCCATAGTTATAGATAAGCTCACCTATTTCTGGGTGCTGTGGCACTATATTAACCATCAACCGAAATAACCCTAATAATGTTTCGCTTAAGAACCCGCTAACAAAAGGCACACACACCTTTTGTAATGCTTCTGCAGGTGGCAATGTGTAATCAATAGAGGTTAGTGTACCTACTTGCTGACGCACTTGCTCTTGCATTACCGCCTTGAGCAAACCTTCTTTGTTACCAAACTCGCTATAAATATTGCGCCTTGATCCTCCTGACTCAGTAATGATCATCTCTAAAGAGGTGTTTTCATAGCCATGCGACAAGAACAATTTTTGTGCCGCTTGCAATATGAGTTTTCCTCTATCTGACAATGGTTTTGAGGGGAACTGTTGCTCAATATTTTTCACTTTGTAACTAACTCGTATAAATCTGTTGTTGACATTGGTACTACATAGTACCAGAATAAGTGGTACTTTGTAGTACCAAATAACATTTTTGATAAATTTAACACCATTGTTAGCAATCTAGGCTAGGCTTTAGATGAGTTAACTTGGCGAAAACCATAGGATTATTTATGCGATTACTGACCTCTTTGCTTGTGCTAACTTTGTTAGCGGCATGCAATAAAGAACCCGCGCCCGAACGTAACGTTATCCGTCCTATTGCCTGGACAGAAGTGAAACTAGCCAAGCTTGAACAGATACGCACTTTATCTGGCATTGTTGCGCCTGTTGAAGCCACCAACCTGAGTTTTGAAGTTAGCGGCAAAGTACAGTCAATTAAGGTGATATTAGGCGATGAGGTTAAAAAAGGTCAGGAACTTGCGCGCCTAAATCAACGCAGCTTTAATTTAAGCCTGCAATCCGCACAAGCCGCGCTCAACCAATCTCGTGCATCGTATGCCGAAGCAGAAAATGAATATAAACGCTATGCACAACTCATTGAGCAAGGGTTAGTATCCCGTTCAGGTTTTGACAATGCCAAAGCAATGTATGAATCATCAAAAAGTGCCGTTGCTGTTTCTCAGGCACAACTCGATATCGCCCGTAAAAACCTGCAGGACAGTATTTTGTTAGCGCCTTATGATGGCATCATTACTAAACGCCTCATTGAACCTTCCCAGCAAATTGCAGCTGGTCAATCCGCATTTGAAATCGAAGGTAAGCATGGCTTGGAAGTGCGTGTCATGGTGCCAGAAAACTTGATTCAGCAGCTAAAGAAAAACACGATACTGCCAGTGACATTTCCTGTTTTACCTAGCCTCGAACGCAACGGCCGTATCACTGAAATTGGGACGCGTGCAGAATCTGCCAATGCCTTTCCGCTAACAGTCGTTCTACAAGGTGATAACAGCAACCTGCGTGCTGGTATGACAGCAGAAGTCGCGTTTGCATTTGAAGGTGTTGGCCGTACTGGCTATACCGGCATGACAATCAAAGTGCCAGTCAATGCACTTGGTGCTGATGTTGGGCAAGAATCCTTCGTCTTTGTTTATAACCCAGAAACACAAACCGTACATAAGCGTCCAGTACAAACTGAAAATGTGCTTAATAATGATGTATTTATTTCGTCAGGGCTTAAAGATGGTGAAATTGTTGCAACCGCTGGCGTGGCATTTTTACGCGATGGCCAACAGGTTACCTTGTTAGACAAACATACCCAGCGTTTCAACTAAGGTAGCCACCATGAATTTAACGGAACTCGCATTTAAATACCGAAAAACGGTGTTGTTGATTATCGGCTTAATGTTAATCAACGGTGTATTTGCTTACTTCTCGCTACCCGCACAGGAAGATCCTTCAATTACCATTCGTGAAGCAATCGTCACGACGTCATTTCCCGGTATGGCGCCTGATCGCGTAGAACAGTTAATAACGCGAAAGCTGGAAGAAGAAATACGAAAAATTCCAGAAGTAAAAGAGATCAAGTCTACGTCTTCAACGGGTTTATCAACCATCCACGTTAAGATATACGATCGTTTCTTTAATCTTGATGATATTTGGCAAGATTTACGCAACAAAGTAAACACCGCTCGTGCCCAGTTACCTGACGGCGCCTCAGTCCCATTTGTTAACGATCAGTTCGGCGACGTATCTGTGATTACATTGGCGCTAACCGCAGACGGTTTTGACATGGCTGAAATGTATGACATTGCCCAGCATGTTCGCGACAGTTTATACGGCGTTGAAGGTACAAAGAAAATTGATATTCTAGGGCGCCAAGAAGAACGTATTTTCTTGGAGGCATCAAATGCCAAGCTGTCTCAACTAGGCATTTCACCATATACACTCATTTCTGAGTTACAAAAACAAAACATCATCCAGTCAGGCGGACAAGTTGATACCGGCACTCGTAGTTTTATTATTGAACCCACAGGGAATTTTGACAGTGTACCTGACATTGCAGATACCTATATAAACATCCCGAACACTGAAGATTTCATCGCGCTTAAAGACGTTGTTTCTATTCGTAAAGGCTTTATCGATCCGCCAGACAAACTGGCCTATTTCAATGGCGAGCCAGCCATATTCTTTGCAACGTCGATGCTATCCAATGTCAATATCTTGGAATACGCACCGCGATTCAAACTCGCGCTTGCCGATATTCAAGCAACGTTACCCATTGGCTATCAACTCGATATTGCGACCTATCAAGCCGAGCAGGTGGAAAAAACCGTGCGCGGTGTTTCGCTTAACGTGCTGCAAACATTGGCAATAGTGTTGGTCGTTGTCGTGCTATTCCTAGGCGTTCGCACTGGCTTGATCGTAGGCGCCATTGTGCCGTTTGTTATGCTGGTTACGCTTTCTATCATGCAATTTAGCGGCATCAAGCTAGAACGTATGAGTTTGGCCACTTTGATCATCTCACTTGGCTTGCTCGTTGATAACGGGATTGTTATCGCAGAAGATTTTAAGCGTCGTCTGGAAGAAGGCATAGAACGTTATGATGCAATGATTCAAGGCTGTAAGGAACTGGCTATTCCATTGTTAAGTTCATCGGCAACAACCATTTTATTCTTTGTTCCTCTGATGTTAGCTGAACATGTTGCCGGCGAATACACGCGCTCAATTTCACTAGTTATACTTATTACATTGCTATCAAGTTGGGTACTAGCACTGTGTGTTACACCAATATTGAGCTATTTCTTTATCAAGGTACCTAAAGCATCCGACGCACAAACATTAACAACAGAAAGTAGCAATAAAACCAGCTACCAGCTGCAATATGCTCGTTTCCTACATTGGGTTTTAAAGCATAAGACTGTGTTCATGTTGCTAATGCTCGCCATGTTTATTGGCGCAGGTGCTTCAATGAAGTTTGTTGCTCAGCAATTCTTTCCAAACTCAGACCGAACCCAAGTATTAGTCAACATTGATTTGCCCAATGGTACATCGTCCAAGGAAACCAACCGCCAAATGCAAGACATTTTTGCCTGGCTGAATGACAAATCAACGCACGACTACATCGAGAGTTTTTCAGGGTATGTCGGCTTTAGTGGGCCACGCTTTGTGTTGTCATTAAATCCAGAAGACCCTGCTGAAAATAAAGGCTTTATTGTTATTAATACGGTCGAAGGCGCTGACATTAGTGCACTCACGCTGTCACTCGATGAACAGATTGAAGCTAATTTCCCTAACGTATCGGCTCGCGTGAAAAAAATGTTCTTAGGACCTTCTGATTCAAGCATTTTAAAAGTACAGGTTAAAGGGCCCGACAAGAATGTTATCTACAAGAAAGCCCAGCAAATCATGGATGTGCTAAATGAGGTGCCTAATACTATCAACGTAAGAAATGACTGGGAAAATCTCATTGTTAAAGTGGAAGTGCAAATAGACCAACACCGAGCAAAACGCGCAGGATTGACCTCTAGCGAAATTGCTCAGGCATTGGACAGCTATTTCACTGGTGCTCACATAACATCATTTAGAGATGACGACGAAGTTATTCCGATCGTGCTAAGAGCATCTGAAGCAGAACGTCATAGCTTAGATAGATTGCGCACGCTGAATATTCATTCGTCTAGAACAGGTAATGCCATTCCATTGTTCCAAGTGGCTGACTTTGCGCCGGTTGCACAATTCTCGGTAATACAGCATGAAGATATGTTTAGAACCATTAGTGTTGAAGCTCGCAATACACAAATGTCAGCTGAAGACCTAAAACGTATCGTCGACGAAGAAATAATGGCGCTCGCCCACGATCTACCTGTTAACCACGTGATAGAGTACGACGGGGTTATCAAGGAATCTGCAAATGCGCAAAAAGCCCTTAGTGCCAACGTACCAATTGTATTGGGTTTCATCTTAATACTACTGGTTGCGCAGTTTAATTCTTATCGCAAGCCGTTAATTATTACACTAACAATACCTTTGTCTTTTATCGGTGCGGTGATTGGGTTAATTGTTATGCAAGCGCCGTTTGGCTTTATGGTTACCCTTGGATTGTATAGTTTGGCTGGGATAATTATTAACAACGCCATTGTACTTATTGATCGTATCGACATTGAACAAGCAGCGGGCAAGTCGCCTTATCAAGCCGTTGTAGATGCGTGTTTGACTCGGCTGCGTCCTATCGCAATGACAACCATTACGACAGTTATGGGGCTTTTACCACTGATTATTGGTCAAGATCCATTGTTTTACGGTATGGCAAACGTCATTGCATTTGGTTTAGCTGTTGGCACAATCCTCACTTTAGGCGTAGTACCTGCGTTATATTGTGCGTTTTATAAGGTCAGCGTACCTGATGATTTAACTCTGTCTAAGAGCTAGTCGATGAACTTAGATGATAACGGGGTAAGGGTGGGTTTCTATCTTGCCCTTATCCTGTTGTTGCAGATTGCTGACTTTTGATCCATGCCCAAGCTTCATCATAGTCGTCAAAAAAGCGGTGTTTCTGTTGGGTCAAGTTGTAGATGCGAGTATAGATGTCCCGCGACATATGCGCAGTTGTACAATTGGAAAAGTCAATTGCTACTGCGGTAGCTCGACGATAGTTAATAAATTTAATGTGTTCATTTATTGCCTCTTCAACAGCAATTGCCTCTCCAAAAAAACGGATCAGTAGAAATGTTTGGTTTTCAGCAAAGTTTGACGCGACACTAGATAGCCTGCGATGCAAGTCTCGTGTGAATTCTAAATTCCACGGCCCCTTTGCTTCAATCAGTATAATATCATCGACAATTTGAATGCTGCATTCCCCGTGAGCATCATAATCAACTTGCATTGCCTACCTCTAAAAATACGACGCCATCACTACCCTTCTAATAAGGTTAGCAGTTTTTGTTGAAAAGCACTGTTGAACATAGTACGCAATTTATTGCGTTTCCGCTATTCTGTGCAGCCTATTACCTTTTTAACTTGGCTTTGATAAACTAGCGCGAAATTTTAACAAGATGTCATTCTATGCCTGATTTTCCCTATCAAGATTTTCCCCGAGCAGGTTTTCGCCGCCGTTTCGCGTCTTGGATTTACGACGTTCTCGTTGCAATTGCGGTTTATATGGTAGCTGGTGCGATTGGCTTTTTTATCTTTAAGGGCTTTGCCGAGCTTGGGCTGGTCAATATGGGTGGACATGAGCACTTAATTGATGTGCAGCAATCCTCGTTACTCTATAGCACCTTGATTTACTCTTGGAGCTTTGCTTGGGTCGCCTATTTTTTTGTATTTTTTTGGACGCGTAGCGGCCAAACCTTAGGGATGAAAGCGTGGCGTTTACGCGTACAAAATCGAGATGGAAGTTTAATTTCCAAAGCAACAGCAGTTAAAAGGATACTGCCAACATTACTGGGGCTTGGTAATTTAACGGTAATTTTTGACAGAAAAAACAAACTAAGCTTACAAGACCGTTTAACTAACACAGAAGTAGTTGTGATTTCTTTAGACGCTAACAAGCAAAAAATCTGATCCAGCAATGTTTTATACCAATCCGCGCGATTTATCTAGTTCAAGACGCTCAACCACGAAGGACAAGCGTCTCTGTGCACGTGCGCCAATCAAAGCACTTGTTTGGCCTGAATATAAGGCGAAACTCTACTTTCAGAATACATCATGTTAGCACCTGTCACTTTATCCTTTTCAAATCTGAGCCAGTAAACAGGGGCGTCGGCAAAATAAAATTTGTTATCTTCAAACGGAATTAGTCGTGATTTTTTACCACCGTCTCTGACCGACACTAAAATATCGCCCTCTCTTTGTATCGCTCTGATATCACCGTCCGCATATTGATATTTGCCTGCAAATCGCTCTAGCTGTGCAGTTGATAACGCAACTTGTTGTTTTTCATCTAATGGAAGCCCTGTTACCACCGCAGCAATTTTTTCGGCCAAACTTCCTGGGTAGCTGCGATTGAGGTTAGTAAAAACCATGATAACTAACTGCTTTTCAGGTAATTGAAGAATGTAGTTCTCAAATCCATGATTATTTCCACCATGCTCTACAGTTTTGAATGGGCCTAAACTCGCTACTTTCCAACCTAAACCTATTTTAGCGTTTCGGCCATCTTCCAATATATACGCAGTATGCGCTAATGCTAGGCTTTGGCTAGAGATTAAAGTATTGGTGTCTAGCGCTTTGTACCACTTAGTTAGGTCAGCAAGCGTCGACACGATGCCGCCATCACCGAGTAAACTAGGCTTAACCGCTTTTCCATGAACTATTTTATTTGGTGCCTGTTCTTCAATCTCGTATCCCTTTGCAAGTCCTGGTACAACCGAGTAGTAATCATAAAATTGAGAGTTTTTCATACCAAGTTTGTCGAATATGCGCGTAGAAATGAATTCTGGGTAGGACATATGACTGACTTGCTCAATAATTCTGCCCAACAATATGTAGCCACTATTGGAGTAATTCACATTACTACCGGGTTTGAACTCCAGCGGCAGTGCGTTGAATGTGGCCAAGAGATCCTCAAAGCTATCTTTGTCGGTACCGTGGTGCGTATAGCCATTTTTTCCATCATAGTTCGGTATACCAGCAGAATGGGTTAACAGATGTTTGATAGTAATAATGTTCTTTTTGGTTTGCTGATATTCAGGAATGTACTGGGCAATATTGTCCTCTAACGATAATTTGCCCGCTTCTTGTAACATTAAAATAGCAACGGCAGTAAATTGCTTAGTGATTGAACCAAGATTCAATAGCGAGTTGGTACGCATAGGCACTTGAAACTCAATCACGGCTTGGCCAAACGCTTGTTCATAAACCACTTTATTATTCTTTAAGACCAGTACCGCGGCACCAGCACCGGAGGTAGGAAACTTGTCTTGAACTAACTGCTGTATTTGTTCAAGTTGAGTGTCGGAAGGTGTCTCTTGGGCACTGGCACTGGCACTGGCAAAAAACATAAACGCAGCGAGCGAAAGTAAACCACTTATATATTTCATACGATTTCCCTATAAATTTGTGTGCTCTCTAATATTGTCGAGACACATCATGAAATAGTTCAAATTCGCTGAATTATTTATCAAGTCGTTTAATGTAACGTGAAACGGTAGGAAGAAAGCAAGTGGACACTTGCTTTCTAAAATTTGAGGAAATCGCGCTTAAGCCTTACGTTTAATCAAGTAAATGGCCACAGACACAAAAATCAAGCTTGGCATCGTTGCGCCGAATATTGCTGGTAGCTGATACACGATACTCAACGACCCTAGTACTTCATTGACAATAAAAAATAGAATACCCGTGGCTAATCCCATCATAATTCGTGCGCCCATTGATACCGAGCGAAGCGGACCAAAGATAAACGACAATGCCACCAGCAACATTACTGCAACCGTTAGTGGTTGCATTAACTTACGCCAGAATGCCAGTTGATAACGGCTTGGATCCTGAGCATTTTCTTCCAAATAATCTAAGTATTCGATTAAATCTCGAATTGATAGAGATTCTTCAGGAACAATTACCACACCTAATTTATCTGGCGTCAGAGAAGACTGCCAAGTTTTATTCAACAATTTTTCCGTGGTAACTTCCGTATCGGTAATATAGGTATCAACAACGTTTTTTAGGCGCCAAGAATCACCAATGTAGGTAGCGCTATCTGCGGCCAACCAACTTGAGAGCTTAAGATCGCTATTAAAGCGATAAATTTGCACATTATTGAGTTTGTTCTTACTTTCTACTTCGCCAATATGAACAAAAAATTCGCCATCTTTCGCCCATATACCACTGCTAGCTGAAATAAGACTTCCGCCGGAGATAGCCTGAGCCCTCACTTCTCGAGCGGCTGCCTCGCCTCGAGGTGCTACAAATTCACCAATAGCCATGCTGATAACAATGAGTATCAATGCCGTTTTCATCACCGAACGAATAATGGTAAAACGTGACAAGCCTGCAGCTTGCATCACCACTAGTTCACTATTGCTCGCCAACATGCCGATCCCTATCAATCCGCCAATAAGTGCCGACATAGGAAAAAATAACTCTATATCCCGTGGCACAGCATAGAGCACGTAAAGCGCAGCGTGTGATAAATCATAGTTACCACGGCCAACCGCTCTTACTTGCTCAACAAATTTAATAATGCCACTGAGGCTCGTAAATACGGCTAAAGTTAAGAATGTCGTTGATGCAACAATGCGACCGATATAAACGTCAAGTATCTTCATTACTGGGCCCCCTTACGAAAACGAGGCAACTTCGACTTCAATTTCAAACCGCTCTTTCGGCTTTTCATTAATAAACTGATGCCAAATATCAGCGCAATTAAATGCACTGGCCAAAATCCGATAATGCTAGGAACACTGCCATTTTCAACGGCTGAGCGCATTGCGATGAGCAACAAGTAATAGCCTAAAAATAAAAGAATAGCCGGTAACATCTTGGCAAATTTACCTTGCCTAGGGTTAACGACACTCAAAGGCACTGCGACTAACGTTAAGATCAAGCACGCAATAGGAAAACCTAATCGCCATTGAATTTCAGCCTGATATTCAGGGATAGTCTGTGAAAATAACTCTTTTGTAGGAACAGCACTAAGCTTTCTTCGCTTGTGCTCAACTTTTTGTTCTAGGATTTCAATGAAATATTTACCAAATGACACACGCCTAAACTGTTCATTTTCTTGGTCATATTGATACCTTGTCCCTTCTTCCAGTACCAGTCGTTGAGCGCCTTTTTCTTCTTCAACCACCTTACCCGACTTGGCGTATACCAAACTGGAATTTATCACACTTTGCATACTGCCTTGCTTGTCAGGCAACTGTGCAACAAAAACCTTTTCAAGCGTTTCATTACTTCGATTTTTATCATGAACAAACACCACCGCTTTTTGATTGCCTGTTTCCTGAAATCGCCCCGGTACCAGCGTAGATAAGCCAGAATCAGCTGCAAGTTGTTCTTTTACTTGATAGGTATATTCAGAAGCCAACGGGGCAAGGTACAGCGTAAAAATTCCTGTAGCGATTGCCGAAAAAAAGGCGAGTATTAACGTAACACGAACTACGTACCATTCACTCACTCCACAGGCATGTAGCACGGTCATTTCGTTGTCGGCATAGATCCGACCATAAGCAAGCAGAATACCGAGAAACATACTCAATGGTAAAATCATACCAGCTAGATCAGGCACTTTTAAGCCGATAAAAACCATAACAAGATGACCGGGCGTTCCACCCTCAGATGCGTCATCAAGCACCCTTACAAATTTCTGACTAATGAATATAGTCATTAGCACCAAAAACACAGCAATTTGTGTTTTGGTGACTTCTTTTAACAAATAACGAAAAACGATCACAAAGAGATCCTACAAAAACTTAGTTTTTTTCTGACAATTGGACAATTATTAAGTAAACTTGTCATTTTTATAAGTAAAATATTTAATAAGCCTTTAGCTAAAGCTAACGAGTCCGGCTATAATTATAGCCTTTAGCTGATATCAAATCATAGTAAGCTTATCTATTATTTGTAGATTTAGGCAAGTTAAACCGCATTTTTTATTGAAAAGATGCACTTTTATCACGTAGAGGAGAGCCCATGGAGTTCAGTGTAAAAAGTGGAAGCCCAGAGAAACAACGTAGCGCATGTATTGTAGTTGGTGTTTTTGAACCGCGTCGTTTATCGGCTATCGCTGAACAGCTTGATGAAATTAGTGAAGGTTACATCAGTAATCTATTGCGCAGAGGTGATCTGGAAGGTAAATCAGGTCAAATGCTGCTGCTTCATCATGTGCCGAATATCTTGAGTGAGCGTGTATTATTAGTTGGCTGTGGTAAAGAACGAGAACTAGATGAGCGCCAATACCGACAAATAATCAGCAAAACAATCAACACCTTGAATGAAACAGGTTCAATGGAAGCGGTATGTTTCTTGTCTGAGTTACACGTGAAAGGTCGCGATACCTATTGGAAAGTTAGACAAGCAGTAGAAGCAACACAAGATTGTTTATACAGTTTTAATACTCTTAAAACACGTAAAGAAGAGCCTCGTCGTCCGCTACGTAAAATTGTATTCAACGTGCCGACGCGCCGCGAGTTGCCTATTGGTGAACGTGCAATTGAACACGGGTTAGCAGTTTCTGAAGGTATTAATACCTGTAAAGATGTAGCAAACATGCCACCAAACATTTGTAATCCAGCATATTTAGCAGATCAGGCAAAAATGCTTGAAGATAAGTATGACACTGTTTCTACAGAATTCGTCAATGAAGAAGAAATGGAAAAGCTGGGCATGAAGTCTTATCTTGCTGTTGGTCGTGGCTCGGTTAATGAATCGATCATGAGCATCATTAAGTATAAAGGCGCAGCTGACGACAGCAATCCAATTGTTTTAGTCGGTAAGGGTTTGACGTTTGACTCAGGTGGTATTTCTATCAAACCAAGCGAAGCTATGGATGAAATGAAATACGACATGGGTGGCGCTGCGGGCGTACTTGGCGCAATGCACGCATTAGCGGAACTAAACCTTCCGATCAATGTTATTGGCGTTTTGGCTGGTTGTGAAAACATGCCTGGTGGTAATGCATATCGCCCTGGGGACGTATTAACAACAATGTCTGGGCAAACTGTTGAAGTGTTAAATACCGATGCAGAAGGCCGTTTGGTGTTATGTGATGCCCTTACTTATGTTGAACGCTATGAACCAGAAGCTGTTATCGACGTAGCGACACTTACTGGCGCTTGTGTTATTGCCTTAGGTAAACATGCGACAGGTTTGTTGAGTACGCATAATCCACTAGCGCATGAATTACTAAATGCGTCAGATCAAAGTGGCGATCGCGCTTGGCGTTTACCGCTTTGGGATGATTACCAAGAGCAATTAGAAAGCCCATTTGCTGACTTTACTAACTTAGGTGGTCGCCCAGCGGGTACGATTACAGCCGCCTGTTTCTTATCTCGCTTTACTAAGAAATATCATTGGGCGCATTTAGATGTTGCAGGAACTGCATGGCGCAGTGGCGGCAAAGATAAAGGCTCAACAGGTCGTCCGGTTAGTATGCTTACACAGTTCTTGCTTAACCGTTCAGGTGCTGAGCAAGGCGAATAAAGCGAAATAGGTGGTATTGTGAACACGCAAGTGATGTTCTATCAACTGAATGATCCACGCTTTGACAGCGAGCAACAATTACAAGCGTTGCACGTGCATGCGTGTTTTCAAGCAGCCTATTTTTACCGTCAGAATCAACGCGTGTTTATTTACACACAAGAACAAACACAAGCGCATGAAATAGATGAGCTACTCTGGTCTTTTGATCCTGACAGTTTTGTCCCTCATAACCTAATAGGTGAAGGGCCTGCAAATGGTTCGCCAGTTGAAATCAGCTGGCAACCGCCTAGAAATAGGCGACCAATATTAATCAACTTAACAAACGCCGTTCCTGCGTTTGCCAATCAATTTTCATTTATTGTTGATTTTGTTCCTGAAAATGAGTCATTAAAAACCGCGGCTCGCGAGCGTTATAAGCAATATAAGCAGCTCGGCTTTGATGTTAAGCATCAAAAAGTGATTTCAGAACAACAATCAACTGCAACAACCAATTAAGTATTTTGTGATGGAAAAGACATTTAATCCTGCGGATATCGAACAATCCCTTTATAAAAGCTGGGAAGAACAAGGCTATTTTAGTCCTACAACAGAAGGCGACGGTTATTGTATCGCTATTCCACCACCAAACGTCACAGGTAGCCTGCATATGGGTCATGCTTTTCAGCAGACCATTATGGATACCTTGATCCGTTATCAACGTATGCAAGGCAAAAGTGCGTTATGGCAGTCAGGAACTGACCACGCGGGTATTGCTACGCAAATGGTTGTCGAAAGAAAAATCGCAGCAGAAGAAGGCAAAACGCGTCACGATTACGGCCGCGATGCATTCATCGATAAAATTTGGGAATGGAAAGCACACTCTGGTGGCACCATTAGCCAACAAATGCGTCGGTTAGGCAACTCAATCGACTGGTCACGTGAACGTTTCACTATGGATGACGGTTTAAGTGATGCCGTGCAAGAAGTGTTTGTTCGTTTGTATCAAGACGATTTAATTTATCGCGGTAAGCGTTTGGTCAACTGGGATCCGAAACTGCACACAGCAATTTCAGATCTTGAAGTTGAAAACAAAGATAAAAAAGGCCACATGTGGCACTTACGTTATCCTTTGGCAAACGGCGCAACAACAAGCGAAGGCAAGAATTTCCTTGTTGTAGCTACCACACGCCCAGAAACTATGTTGGGTGATACGGGTGTTGCCGTTAATCCTGAAGATCCACGCTACAAAGATTTGATCGGCAAGTTCGTCAAACTGCCATTAGTTGACCGTTTAATTCCAATTGTTGGCGATGATCATGCTGACATGGAAAAAGGCACAGGTTGTGTAAAAATCACCCCAGCTCACGATTTCAATGATAATGAAGTTGGTAAGCGTTGTGGCTTAGCAATGATCAACATTTTCGACCAAGATGCTGCGATTTTAGCCGAAGCTGAAGTTTATGATACGAACGGTGAACCGAGTGACGCTTTCTCGACTGCCTTACCAGCAGAATTTGCAGGTTTAGATCGTTTTGAAGCGCGTAAAGCCATCGTTGAAGCATTTGCGAACTTAAACTTGCTTGATAGCGTTAAAGATCATGACTTAGTTGCGCCTTACGGTGACCGTTCAGGTGTGATTATCGAGCCATTATTAACCGATCAATGGTACGTACGCGTTGCGCCACTTGCCAAGCCTGCGATTGAAGCGGTTGAAAACGGCGATATTGAATTTGTACCCAAACAGTATGAAAACATGTACTTTGCCTGGATGCGTGACATTCAAGACTGGTGTATCTCACGTCAGTTATGGTGGGGTCACAGAATTCCAGCTTGGTACGATGATGAAGGCAACGTATACGTTGGTCGTCACGAAGATGAAGTGCGTGAAAAACATCAACTAGCATCAAATGTGAATTTAAGACAAGACGACGATGTATTAGATACTTGGTTCTCTTCTGCCCTTTGGACATTCTCTACATTAGGATGGCCAAACGAAGAAGAACTCATGAAGAAGTTCCACTCAACCGATGTGTTAGTGACAGGCTTTGATATCATCTTCTTCTGGGTTGCCCGTATGATCATGATGACAATGCATTTTGTTAAAGACGAAAACGGCAAACCGCAAGTACCATTTAAGCAAGTGTATGTAACCGGACTTATTCGTGATGAAAACGGCGATAAAATGTCGAAGTCTAAGGGTAATGTTATTGACCCACTCGACATGATTGACGGTATTTCAATCGAAGATTTACTCGAAAAGCGTACGGGCAATATGATGCAGCCGCAATTGGCTGAGAAAATTGCCAAGGCGACTAAGAAAGAGTTTCCTGAAGGCATTGATGCTCATGGAACGGATGCGCTTCGCTTCACTTTGTCTGCCCTTGCCTCGACAGGTCGTGATATTAACTGGGACATGAAGCGCTTAGACGGATACCGCAACTTCTGTAATAAGTTATGGAACGCAAGCCGTTACGTGCTAATGAACACTGAAGAACATGACTGTGGAAATAATGGCGGTGATATGACGTTCTCATTAGCTGATCGTTGGATTCAAACGCAATTCCAGCACACAGTTAAAACGGTTCATGAGTCGTTTGCTTCATTCCGCTTTGATTTAGCTGCGCAAGCGCTGTATGAATTTACTTGGAACCAATTCTGTGACTGGTACTTGGAATTAACTAAGCCAGTGCTATTCAAAGGTACTGAGGCCGAGCAACGTGGTACGCGATATACCCTTGTTAGCACGTTGGAAGCTTTACTGAGATTGATGCACCCTATAATGCCATTTATCACTGAAACGATTTGGCAACGAGTTGTACCACTAACCAGTTTTGAAGCTAATGGCGATAGCATCATGATCCAAAGCTTCCCACAAGTAGACGAGAGCAAAATTGATACGCAAGCAGAAGCTGACTTAGAATGGGTGAAACAATTTATCGTAGCAATTCGTAACATTCGTGGCGAAATGGACATCGCACCAAGCAAGCCGTTACCTGTGTTACTGAAAAACGTAAATGACGAAGACGCGCGTCGTTTAGCTGATAACGAACAGTTCTTAAGTGCGCTAGCTAAGCTTGAACAAGTGACCGTACTTGCTGACGACGATGAAGGCCCAGCGTCCGCTACCGCCGTGATTGGTAATATGTCGTTGTTGATCCCGATGGCAGGCTTAATCGATAAAGAAGCGGAAATCGCTCGCTTAACCAAAGCAATTGAAAAGCTTGAAAAAGATGTTCAACGCACCAAAGGCAAACTGAGCAATGAAAACTTTGTGAGTAAAGCACCTGAAGCTGTTATCAACAAAGAAAAAGAAAAGTTAGCCGAGGCAGAAAGCACCTTAGCCAAAATGGTCGAACAAAAAGCACAGATCGCTAGTTTGTAAAGCACATGGGATCGGAGTCAACAAACAACTTAAACTGACGTAAATTCAAAGTCAGGAGCAGAGTTTACTTGACTCCAACCCAGTACAAATAAGTGTGAAGATATATCGGCAAAATTTAAGAAAAAAGTAATAAACCAGTGCTACACTGAATTTACATACGGTGTCGGAATTTATCCGTTTGGAGGTTGAGGCAATTGATACATAGCTAGAATTTAGGTCGCCACCTAATAGCTAAGTTTACTTGACTTCAGCCCTGCACATTCGACTCCAGCAAGCTCACTAGTAATACAGGAAAAGTAAAAATGTCAGAACTTATGACAGGAAAAGTAAAATTCTTTAATGAATCTAAGGGATTTGGTTTTATTGAACAAGACAATGGTCCTGATGTATTCGTCCATTTTAGTGCCATCACTGGCGATGGTTTCCGTACATTAACTGACGGACAGTCCGTTAAATTCAATATTAAACAAGGCAAGAAAGGGCCTGAAGCGGAAAACGTTTCTATCGCCTAGCATTGAATCTATCTGGGGTCAGAGTCAATAAACAGTTAATGCTTGCTTAAATTCAAAGTAAGGAGCAATGTTTATTTGACTCTGACCCTGTACAATCACTTACCTAATTGCTTTTTTACGATCGAAGCTATTGCTTGGCAGTGATCATCACGATCATTTAACGCTGGAATATAACGATACTTTTCGCCACCAGCTTCCATGAAAACCTCTCGATTTTCTACCACCAATTCTTCCAGTGTTTCTAAACAATCGGCGCTAAAAGCAGGACTGATAATCGCAATATCTTTAATGCCGTCTTTTGCTAACAGCTCAAGCGTTTCATCGGTATATGGTTGTAGCCATTCCGCTTTACCAAAGCGAGACTGGAACGTCATGATATAGTCAGCTTCAGTAATACCTAGCTTTTCGGCAACTAATGCCGTTGTACGCTGGCAAAAGTAGTAATACGGATCGCCATTGTCTAGGAATAATTTTGGCATACCGTGATAAGACAGTACTAACTTTTGTGGTTTGCCGTACAGCTCGAAATCTTCGCGGATGCTATTTGCAAGAGCCTCTATGTAATCGTTGTTTTCATGATAACCCGAGACAAAATGCAACGAAGGTGTCCAGCGCCAGCGCTTAATTTCGTTAACGACAGCATCGAAAGTAGACGCCGTTGTAGGGCCAGCGAACTGCGGATACAAGGGAAGTACAACAATTTCATCAACGCCTTGTTCCTGAAAGCGCGCTAATTGCTTGTTAATGGCAGGTTCATCGTAACGCATGGCAATATCAACAATCACATCATCGCCTAAGTCATTTTTAAGCTGCGCAGCCACTTTATCGCGGATCTGTTGTGAAATAACCAATAATGGTGACCCCTGCTCAGTCCAAATACTCTGGTAAAGTGCTGCCGACTTTTTCGGACGCACCTGTAAAATGATACCATAAAGAATGATGAACCAAATCAGACGCGGAATTTCCACCACGCGCGGATCAGAAAGGAATTGTTTTAAATACGCTTTAAGTGCCTTTGAAGTAGGCGCTGCTGGCGTACCTAAATTGGTAAGCAGCACCCCTGTTTTTTTATTGCCCTGTAAGACGCTTGGATCACGCCCTACAAATCGTGATAATTTCAAACTCAATAACCTTAGTTTTTATTGGAAGTTTTATTATTCAACAATACTGTTAATTAATAACGTAACAGGCGCCTTATCTGCTACTGCGACGTTAAGTAATTCGGCCTTGTAATCACCCGATTTAATACCTACCCCACCGCTCGCTGATATAACCGCATAAACATGTACTTTTTCGTTATCGCTCAATTTCGCTTGTGGTGTCATGGCTCTCGCGTCATTAAGCACAACGGTTGCGGGTAAATCACTGGCGTACATTTTTACCGCAGCCACAGGCATTCTAGGTCCATTACTTGGTATTGCATAGACAAATACCACTTTATCAGCCCCCTGCTCTAGTTGTTGTTGAATGTCATCAGATACACGCACATCTAAAGTAAGCTGAGGGCCAGATGTTGCTGCGCTATCATTAGCTTCCGTTTTAGCAGTAAAGTCATTTTGGGCAGAACCACTACTCATTGCCAGTCTGTTTTTAGCTTCGGCAATAGCCCCCGTTAGCGCACCTATGTTGACGTTATCACGATTTCCATCTACCACACGCTGCCAATATCCAATTGCTTCGGTATATTGCTGACGCATAAAATTATCCATTCCAAGCAATATATTCGTAGAAGGGTCTTCTGGATCAAGACTCAACGCTTTATCAATCCACAGCTTTACTTGTGGCGTGATTTGTTGATTATTTTGATAATACGTCGCTTGCGCTTTCGCTCCATACAAATCTGCTTGTTCGCCATCAATGCGGATTACTTCATCAAAGGCTTTCAATGAGCCGTCAAAGTCGCCCACCGCTACCAATGCCTGACCAAGTCCATACCATGCGTCAGAATTATTGGGTTCTTGGGTCGTCAGCTGCTGCAACATTTGCACACGCTCTACCGCCTGTTGTTGTGCCGACATAGACGTTTGCTGGTCAGGGGCTTGCGCTCGAGGCGTTTCGGTAATTAATTGATAAGAACCGTTATTAGTATAAAAATAAACACTAAATGCGATGACAAAAATAGAAATTACAGCGGGCCAAACGATACTTAACAATTTATCGCTATCACTTAGTGCCTTTTCTTTGTCAGCATGTTCCATATCTTGCAACAAACTTTGGTCAAGCTCAGTCAATAAATACTGATAGTTTTCCTCATCAATATTGCCTTGCTTTAAATCGTTTTCAATTTCAGCTTTGTGTTCGTGATACAGTTCAATGTTGGTTTGATCGCGGTTGCTGGCAGCTAATACAACGTGTTTAGGTTGCTGAATAAAGTGTTTCCAGATAACAATCAACAGCAGTAAGACGAATCCAATCAGGATCATTAATAATTCAATCATGCGTTACTTATCTTTGAGTAATTTTTTCAATTTTTCTTGCTGCTCTTCTGAAAGAGTCTCTGCCTGAGGGAGGCGATTCCTTCGTAGAATAAGCACCACCACGATTGCCCCGATCAATAACAATATTGCAGGGCCAAACCATAGAACATAAGTTAAGTTAGATACCTTTGGTCGATACAGTACAAACTCACCGTATCTCGCTACCATAAAGTCAACAATCTCTTTGTCAGCCTTACCTTGTTCGAGCAATTGATATACTTCATGGCGTAAATCTTTGGCAATGGGTGAATTTGAATCAGCTAAGTTCTGGTTTTGGCATTTAGGACAGCGTAGCTCTTTAACCAGTGCCTGATAACGTTTTTCCGTCACTTCGTCTTTAAATACATAGGTGTCAGCACCATATGTAGAGAATGCGCTAAGTAATAGAAATAGCGTCGTTAGTACTAACTTATTCATCATTAGCTCTCCGCCTGATATTCTTGCTCTAACAGTTCAATCATAGGCTCAAACTTGTCCTGCCAAACTTTCGCATCTATCGGACCTACGTGCTTCATACGAATAATCCCTGTTTTATCGATAACAAATGTTTCTGGCGCTGCCGTCACACCAAGCTCTATACCTAGTTTTCCAAGCGGATCAAAAATAGAAAATTGATACGGGTCTTCATAATCTTTCAGCCATTGCTTAGCATCCTGGCGAATATCTTTGTAGTTAAGCCCATATAGAGTCACCTGTTTGTTTTTCGCAATATCCACCAAGTACGGATGCTCATATTTACAATACACACACCAAGTACCCCAAACATTGAGAAGCACAATATCGCCTTTTAGGTCGACAGCTGTTAACTGCTTATTTTCGTCCAATAGCTGTGTTAATTGGAATGCAGGCATTGGCTTGCCAATTAGCGCCGATGGCAACTCTTGCGGGTTAAGCGATAACCCACGGTAGAAAACAATGCCGATTGCAATGAATAATACTAAAGGAATAAAACGAATAATTTTTCCCACGTTATGTCCTCTCACTGACCAAAGTTACGTCTTGTTTTTCAGTACCCACAACAGCTCTTTTAGCATTCGCCTGACGACGGCGGTAACGCTTATCCAACATTGCGAGAATGCCACCTAAGCCCATGAATATAGCGCCTAACCAAATCCAGCGAACAAACGGATTGTAATGAATTCGTACGGCCCATGCGCCATCTGGTAATGGATCGCCCAGCGCGACATATAGATCACGAAATAGATTTGCATCGATATCTACGTCTGTCATGCCCATTGTTTGTACCATATAGGTTCTGCGTTCGGGCTTTAAATGTGCGACAAAATCACCGTCTTTATGTATTTCAATTTGCCCTTGTTCAGCATGGTAATTAGGGCCCTGAACACTTTTCACGCCATTAAACGTGACATCATAGCCAGAGGACTGCACGGTATCACCGGCAAACATCTTGACACTATTTTCTCTTTCATAAGCAGAGATTATCGTCACGCCGACTATTGTCACCGCTATTCCCGTATGTGCAACCGCCATGCCCCATTGGCTTAAACTCAAACGGCTCAGGTTATACCGTCCATTGGATTGTCGTGCCTGATTGCGCAAGTCTCTTACAACAACCATAGAAACCCATAGAGCAAGTGCCATCCCAAAGCTAACACCTAGGTTGAATTCTCCCTGATACACTAGCGGGAACGCTAATCCAAATAGAATACTCACAACAGACGGCTTTAACACTTGCTTGCGAAGCTCTCCTTTTTTCGCTTTTTTCCAGCGAATGAGTGGACCAATACCCATAATAATAAACAGCACACTCATAATAGGCACAAATACTGAGTTAAAATACGGCGGTCCAACGGATATCTTGCCTAATCCCATTGCATCTAGAATTAGCGGGTAAAGTGTCCCCAACAATACGGTTACTGCAGCAATCACTAGGATGATATTGGCAAGCAGCAGCGCTGTTTCTCGTGAATAAAATGAAAATCGACTAAAGCTGGCAACATTGGTAGCTCTAAAAGCAAACAACGTTAGTGAACAACCAACAGCAATGGCTAAAAGCAATAGGATAAATGCCCCACGTGTTGGGTCGGCAGCAAATGAATGCACCGAGGTGATCACGCCGGAACGGACGATGAATGTACCAAGTAAACTAAGACTGAAGGCAAAAATGGCTAATAACACAGTCCAGTTCTTAAAAGCACCACGCTTTTCAGTCACGGCTAATGAGTGGATCAATGCGGTTGCTACTAACCAAGGCATAAATGAGGCATTTTCAACCGGATCCCAGAACCACCATCCGCCCCAGCCAAGTTCATAATAAGCCCACCAACTACCTAACGCGATACCAATCGTTAACCACATCCAAGCGAACACAACCCAAGGGCGTGCCCACCGAGCCCAAGCGGCATCAAGCTTGCCATACCAAAGAGCAGCAACAGCGAATGCAAACGCTACGCCCATGCCAACATAGCCTAAGTAAAGCGAAGGCGGATGCAATATCAACCCGACATCTTGTAGCAATGGATTTAGATCACGTCCTTCAGGTGGTACGACTGGCCACAGTCGGTCAAATGGATTTGACGTTAGCAGTAGAAAAGCCATAAAACCAACGGCTATCATGCCTAGCACCACTAACACTCGGGCAATAAAGGCCTCGTCTACACCACGACTAAATTTGGCAACGGCTGCTGTCCACGCCGTTAAAGAAAATACCCACAGTAACAGAGAGCCTTCATGGCCTCCCCAAATGGCGCTTATTTTAAAATAATAAGGAAGGTGAGAGTTTGAATGCCCTGCAACATATTTAACCGAGAAATCATCCATCACGAAGCAGTATCCTAGAATAAAAATACTGATCGCTGTAAACGCAAACATGCCAAAAGACAAAGGCTTAGCATAAGTCATTAAACGTTTATGACTAGACATTACACCTATAACAGGCACAACACTTAAACAAATAGCAAAAGCCAAACCAATGACCAATGCAAAGTGCCCTAACTCAGGAACCATACAACTCTCCGCAGCATATATTGTAAACATGCTTCAATCTATTGACTGTCCTGTCCCAATCTAAAACAAGAGACAGGTTATCTAACTAACCCACAGCCATTAACAGCTCGTTAGGCACGTGGTTAATAAATTGCGCTGATCATACCATTAAATGGCCGTGCTATTCATGGTGTTAGTCGCACAATTTTACGCCATTGTCTGATATATCAACGAAACTGCGATATAGTATGATAATTTTGCTAAATATAGTAGGATCGAGATCAATAAATCGAAGAGTTTGTTGTGTTAAACTCTTGCCATTCATTGGTCAATTGCCAAGTCATAGAAAGGTCTGTTCAAGTCAGTTATGTTATCAGCCGAAGGTTTAACTTGTATAAGAGAAGAGCGCATTTTGTTTGAAGATCTCAATTTTGAGATTACACCGGGCGAAATAGTGCAAATCGAAGGACCTAATGGTGCCGGAAAGACCAGTTTACTCCGAATTTTAGCTGGATTGTCTCAACCATATGAGGGTTGTGTTCGCTTTGGTCAACAGAAAATATTGGCAAATCGCGAATGGTACAACAACCAACTGTTGTATATAGGACACACGGCTGGTGTGAAAGGTGAGATGACGGCGCAAGAAAATTTGGCATTTAATCTTGCTCTCCATGGTTTAGACGCTGGTGTGGCCGAAGAGACGCTGGCCAAAGTTAACCTATACGGTTTTGAAGATGCCCTCGCATCACACTTAAGCGCAGGACAGCATCGTCGCATTGCCCTTGCGCAACTTTGGCAAAGTAATGCCAAGCTGTGGATCCTCGATGAACCGTTTACAGCTATTGACAAAAAAGGGGTGAAAACATTAGAGCAGCTACTACTCGCTCATGCGAACAAAGGCGGAATGGTTGTGTTAACGACCCATCAGGATTTACATCTTGCTGATAACCTTTATCGCAAAATTGCCCTTTCTTACCGTTTTGTGTGATCCAACGTATTATGTCTACTGAATCTATTGCTACCATTAACCAAGAAGAATCATTGTCTTACCGACGTGTTTTCATGCTGATACTAAAGCGCGATTTAACCATTGCTCTACGCCATCGCGACGATGTGTTTAACCCCATCTTATTCTTCATTATCGTCGTAACTTTGTTCCCACTGAGTATTGGCCCAGAATCAAATACACTGGCGCGCATTGCGCCGGGCGTGATTTGGGTAGCCGCTGTTTTGTCGACCTTATTGTCCCTCGACCGGTTATTCAAATCAGATCATGCTGATGGGTCACTAGAACAGCTATTACTTAGCCCCTATCCGACCTTTGTGATTGTGCAGGCCAAAATCATTGCACACTGGCTACTAACAGGTGTACCGCTAATATTTATCGCCCCCGTTCTTGCGTTGCTACTGAATTTAGATCCGAACGTATTTGGCGTACTCATGTTAACTTTGTTTATTGGTACCCCTATATTAAGCTTTATCGGCGCGATAGGAGTAGCACTCACTGTTGGTATCAAAAAAGGTGGTGTCTTATTAAGCCTTTTGGTATTGCCTTTATATATTCCGTTATTGATATTTGCCACCAGTGCTATAGATACGGCGACAATGAACTTACCCTATGGCGGACAAATTGCTATAATTGCCGCGTTATTCTTCGGCGCATTTTCATTGTCACCATTTGCAATAGGCGCGGCTTTAAGAGTGAGTACTAACTAGTTATGTGGAAATGGTTACATCCTTATGCAAACCCTGAAGTGACATATCACTTCAACAATAAGCTTATTCCTTGGTTTTTAAGGTTAAGCGTGGCCTTTTTGAGTATTGGTATCGTTTGGGCACTGCTATTTGCCCCCGCAGATTACCAACAGGGCAATAGTTTTCGAATATTCTACTTACATGTTCCTGCTGCAAGCTTGTCACTGGGCATTTATGTAGGTATGGCAATCGCGGCATTAGTTAGTTTGGTATGGCAAGTGCGCTTAGCTGAAGCGTCTGTTGCATCGATTGCACCTGTCGGAGCGGTATTTACGGCAATGGCCTTGATTACAGGCGCCGCTTGGGGACGTCCAACTTGGGGAACTTGGTGGATTTGGGACGCACGTTTAACCACCGAACTCATTTTATTGTTTTTGTACCTTGGCGTTATTGCTTTACAGAACGCGTTCGAAGATAAAGCATTAGCAAGTAAAGCGGCTAGCATTCTGGCACTAGTTGGGGTAATCAACGTACCGATTATTAAATATTCTGTGGAGTGGTGGAATACATTACATCAAGGCTCCACGGTATCTCAACTGGGACGCCCTTCAATGACCGCCGACATGTTTTGGCCGTTCTTAGTATGCTTTTTGGGTTTTATTTTTCTGGTTTCATGGCTCGTTTGCCGCCGTTTCCAAACAGAGATTCTACAAAGAAACGCCATGCGCCCTTGGGTAAGAGAATTAGTGATGAAAGAAGGAGCAAATGATGCAGTTTGATAGTTTTGCTGACTTTATCGCTATGGGCAACCATGGCTTTTATGTATGGATATCGTACGGTGCTTGCTTACTGCTGATTGTCGGTTTAATTGTCAATAATGCAATAAGAGATAAAACTGTCAGAAAAGAGATTACTAAGCGAATTAAGCGTGAACACAGGTTAAAACAAGCCGCTCAACAAAATGACGAATCTAACGAGGTATTATCATGAATCCGCGCAGAAAAAAGCGATTAACCATTACCCTTTCTGTATTATTTAGTATTGGTGCGATCACCTCGCTAGTTCTATACGCACTCAATGAAAATATGGATTTGTTTTACACGCCTGCTGAAATCGTTAATGGCAAAGATGACACGGGCATTAAACCAGCCATTGGTCAGCGTATTCGTGTTGGTGGTCTTGTTGTACCTGGTAGCGTAAATCGTGACCCTAATAACCTAAAAGTAAGTTTTGATTTAACTAACAAAGGTGAAATGGTAACCGTAAAATACGATGGTATATTGCCGGACTTATTCCGTGAAGGCCAAGGCATTATCGCCAATGGTGTTTTGGTAACAGAAACCTTGCTTGAAGCCAGTGAAGTACTCGCTAAGCATGACGAAAATTATATGCCTAAAGAAGTAGCAGAATCATTAGGTGAGCAACATCAGGCACCCGATTATAGTTCGGAACAGTTAGATAAGAACTAATATAATAACGATAAAGGCAGCACGACTAACGATGCTGCCTTATCAAACAAGAATAAAATACAAAAAAAGCAAAAGAATTTACTTAATACATTCTGCCTATTACAAAACGTTAAGCGACTTCTTCAACTGATATAATTCTATCACCAATCTTATTAAGAATATTTATTTCGCCATCACACACGGCAACAATTGATTTATTCTTTTTAAACTGATCACTAATAATCACGCGACCCGACGAGTTTTGCGTCAGTGTTAGCACTTCATGCTTTAACTCAAGAGAACTGTCACAATAATAAATAATTGTAACTTCTTTGCTTTTTGGACTACCTAGTTGACTACTCATTTCCAACCCTAAAACGACGAAAAGCAGTGAAATATTAGGCGAAATCCTTAAAATTTCGCTTTTCACTTTTGTTATTATTTTTTACTGCCGACATTTGACCATAAGTATAAAACTTAAGCAATCTTAGCGTGCTAAAAATTGTTAAAAACTCAAGATATTCTTAGTTTTATACGGATTCGTATTGCTTTCGATTGAGGTAAAAAAAACCCTAGGTACATGACCTAGGGTCGATCAATGTGAGATCGTTTAACGCACCCTCAACTAGTGAGACTTCTAATCCCGCAGGATAATTCTGTATAAATGAGTTATGGCTATTTCCAAGAGGTCATTTTATGACCTTTAACTGCATAGAATAAGATGAATAAATAGCAAGGTAACATAACGATGTAACCTCCTTGCTGTCCTAGTGACGTACCACTTGCAAGCCCCCAAAATAGCGGGCCAAATGCGCCGCCTGCAATACCCATTATCAACAATGCCGACCCCGTGCTTGTGATTTTACCTAGGCCCGAAAGCGCCAACGGCCAAACCGCAGGCCAAACAATAGCATTTGCCAAGCCTAATAAAGCGATCATCAGTAGTGTGTCAGGCAGTCGTGCACCACCAAATGGCACAAGTAAAGCATCAGCAATGGCAAATGACGAGCTGTCACCAATAACAATCAGCACCGTCAGTATTAATCCCAAAACAGCCGAAATCGTTAAGGCGGTAGGCTGAGAAATAAATCGCGGGATAGTGATGATACCGATAGTGTAACCAACCACCATACACACCATGGTATAAGAGGTCATTACTGCGTAGTTTTCAATACCTAAAGACAAAGCAAATGTCCCAATAGTGTCACCTGCGATCACTTCAACAGCGACATAAAAGAATAACGCAACCACACCTAATGCTAAATTAGGGTGAGATAGCGCTTCTTTGACTTGACCTTTGCTGCTCTCCGTTTGCGCTTCCTTCTCTAACTCTGGTAATGGTGATAACTTAACAGCCAACGCAATTAAGCCTATGAATACTGCCATACCTATGTACGGCAGAATCAAACTATTCGCCATGTCGTCAATTTGTGTCTGCGTTAACTCAGTACCAACCAACCCAGTGAAATTACTAACAATTAGCGCAGTAAATACCATTGGAGCAACCACACCAGCACTCTTGTTTAATATCCCCATAATACTAACGCGCGCTGCGGCTGATTCTTCTGGGCCAATTCTTACCACATATGGGTTCACAGCCGTTTGTAGTAACGTTTGCCCTGCCCCCATGACTAACTGAGCAAATAAAAACAAACCAAAAACCTGAGTCTTGGCAGCAGGAATAAACAAGAAACCGGCAACCATCATGGCTGCCATACCGAGTGCCATACCGTTCTTATAACCCACTCGCCTAATCACCCACGCAGACGGAATCGCAGTGAACGTTACTGCGATATAAAATGAGAACAAAATAAGTGACGCTTGAAATGGCGTTAGCTGCAACACTTGTTTTAGGTAAGGCATTAAAGAACCATTAATCCAAGTGGCAAAACCCAGAATAAAAAAGAGTAACGCGACTATCGCCATAGGGACGACATTACTCCGCTGTTTATTATTCGATATTGTCATTTCCATAATTTCCTCATCTATCACTTATAGTTGGTTATTGTGTTGATGGGTCTTTGCCCACTTTTTTTGTTCTAACTTTTGGTAACTAACTCGCCAGCAATCCAAGTCGACTTAACATTCAGGTCACTATCGAGAACAGTAAAATCTGCCTGATAGCCTATTTTTAACAACCCTCGAATGTGCCCTTGGTTAATATATTGCGCAGGATAAAAACTTGCCATCCGCAGTGCTTCTTCCAGCGTAACACCCACTTTCTCATACGTATTCTTAACTGCCGTCGCCATATCCAAAACTGAACCGGCAAGCTCTCCAGTAGTCGAGGTTAACTTGCCATCATTTAAATGAACAGTGCGATTAAAGAAGGCAAAAGAATCATCATTGGTGCCAACTGGAGGCATGGCATCTGTTACAAGTAAGACTTTTCCTTGCGGCTTTGTTTTCATTGCTAGTCGACAAGTAGCATAATCGACATGATGACCATCAACAATGATCCCAGTACTAGCGCTGTCATTCAGTAGTGCGCATCCTGTAACGCCAGGTTCACGACCTTGGATTGGCGACATGGCATTGAACAGATGTGTGAAGCCATCAGCCCCTGCATCAACGGCTTGTTGAGCGGTGTTAAAATCAGCGTTGGTATGGCCAAGGCAAACTTTTATACCGAGGCTAACCATACGCTTGATATCTTCTGGGCTCACGGTTTCAGGCGCTAAAGTGACAATGATTTGACCAAGATCTTTGCGTGAAAGTACTTCCCATTCTTTAGCAGTAATTTCTCGAATATATTCGGCTGAGTGCGCGCCTTTTTTGGCCACCGACAAATGTGGTCCTTCGAAATGAATACCGACAATGCCCGGTATTTTCTCTGCAATAGCCATGGCCATGGCATCAGCCGCTTCTGCCATGACTTCAACTTTATCAGTAATCAAAGTTGGCAGCATGGCGGTAGTGCCATAAAAAGAATGAGCGGCAATGATTGTTTTAATTTTGTCTAACGAGGGAGAATCATTAAACAACACACCACCGCCGCCATTAACTTGAATATCAATATAACCGGGGACGACCAACCCTTCGACATAATGATCGACTTGCTGGGTATGATTATCTAAGCCAACAATAACGCCATTTTCAACCGTCAATACTTGATCGGTAATGTAGTTTTGACCATCAAACAGACGACTGGCGTGAATGCGAACCTGGGTCATAGTTATAATGTCCTAGTTACTTTTTTCAGGCCTTTCGGCTCATCAGGATTAAAACCGCGTGTCACCGCAACCTCGGCCACATCCAAATAAAATCGTTGTAGCACTACAAGAGGTGCTATGCGCGGATGTACTGATAAATCTGTTTGGCGTAAGTGAACAAGGTCAGCGCCACGAGCAGTAACTTCATCAATTTGTTCTTGATGTGCCTTTTCGCTTTCATCATGAACCGCACAGTTCAGAATAGCTAAGCCTTGTTCCACTAACGTCACTGGTCCATGTAAAAATTCTGCACTACTAAACGCCTCAGCATGAATGCTACTGACTTCTTTAAGTTTTAACGCCATTTCCTTAGATACTGCATAGCCAAGTCCACGGCCAAGAATGACCATATTTTTCACACCTTCAATTGACTGAGATGTAAGTTGCGGTGGCGAATCTATGATATGACTCAATGCAGCAGGTAAAGTGTCGAGTGCAGCAACAAGTGATTCATTCATAGTCCAGTAAGCGGTCAATTGCAGTAAAGCTGATAAGGTTGCCAAATAACTTTTTGTTGCAGCAACAGAAATTTCCGCTCCCGCTTTGAGCGGTAAAACTTCATCAACAATTTCCGCTAAAGGTGATGTTTCGTCATTGACCAAAGCAACACAAAATGCGCCTGCTTTCTTAGCCATTTCTGCTTGCGCTAAGATGTCGGGGCTACGACCTGATTGCGAGATAACGATCACGAGTGCATCTGACAATTTTAGTGTTTTACCATACACACTTGATACAGATGGCGCAGCAGCAAATGTTGGCACATTGGCCTCAACTTCAATGAGGTACTTGCCAAAAACTCCCGCATGATCTGATGAACCACGACCAATAATCATCACCATTTTAGGATCTATATTACGTAACTTCTCACCAATCTGCTGCGCTTTACCTTGATTGGCGGCTAATTGTGCTTGAATAACGGAAGGGGCTTGTTTAGCCTCTTTTTCCATAATTGTTTGAGTCATTTAAATCCCCTTAAATCTTTAATAATGATTACAACAACGCGAGCTGTTGTTGAGCAAATAAAACAGCGCCTATTTCTGGCGGGCTGATTGGATCAGATAAATTTTCACGTGTTTCTGCACTGAGCCAAGGCTTTATTCTGGGCGTTAAGCCACCAATGAGTGACATTCGCGGAGGCTGTTTATTCCAAAGTTGACGTGCCACGTGGTCAATATAGCTTGCTCCCTCTTTGACAATAGACAACGCCAACTCATCACCGTCTTCTGCAGCATCAAAAACAAGATTAGCCAATTTCGCATAATACGCGGCAGGTTTGCCTGCAATGACTTCGACCAATTCCAATCCATCGGACACATTTAATGTTGCAAGCAATTTGCTATTCAAACTTGACGGAGGAATGATGTTATCCAAGCTTAACAGCACCTGTTTGGCTGCCTGCAGCCCGAACCATGCGCCACTGCCCTTATCTCCATGTGGAAAACCGTGCGCGCCGACGATGTATGGATGCCCGTTTACATATGAAAACCCACAAGAGCCAGTGCCTGTGATCATTACCGCACCGTCCTCTCCAGCATGGGCACCTAAACATGCAATAAGCAAATCTGTAGCAAGAAACATGCGTTTAAACGGATGTTGCCAATTAGAAATTTTTTCAAACAACGCAGGAAGATTAACACCAGCAAGACCAACACCTGCATATATGTCGTTTAACGCTACTCCTTCGAGGTTAGCGTCAGCCAGCGCTAATTCAGCAGACTCGGTAATTGAACCAATAGCTTGTTCATATCCATGCAATGGATTAGCAGGTCCGGAAATCCCTGTTCCTAGTATTTCATTGTCAGCATTTGCAATTATGGCTTTGCACTTACTGCCACCACCATCTATACCAAGAAAAAGCTGTTTGTTACTGTCAAAGCCACTATACATGCCGACCTCATGTCCACTACATCTTAATGAAGGCAATACCTTCTTTCTATTTATTGATTTCATCTTAACCACAAATGACAGCGTTGTCATTTGTTTTTTTAACAAAAATAAACATTTTTGTTATACCTAGTAACTGCACTCGATAACCATCTGCAATTTAATGAATTATCTATATTAACGTTACTATTGGAGACGCTGTTCTTAGTTAACTTCCAGCGTTCTTCCTTTTCTTTTGCCAGTATGAGTGGCTGTACGCACATAGACTTTTCCTGTTACTTCAACAGGCGCCTGATAGGTGCGCCATTGTGAATCTGCAGCTTTGTATTCAATAGTGAGCCCTGGGAAGGTAGTATTTGCATGGAGTTTCCCATCAATGATTTCGCCACCTGCAAGCGGTAAGCGGTAGGCGATATCAGCTTTCTCTAATTTCGGTAATTCTTTTTTGCCAATGGCCGTTGCAAATGCACGCCATTCTTTGTCTCGTGCTTCACGCATTTCAGTTGTGAAAGTATTTGTGTCTTGAGCATAGCGTGCGCCGCTATAGTTATAAGGCACAGCCCACGATGGCAAATACCATGCTCGTTCAGCCAGTGCTATCAACCGAGGGAATAGTTTGTGCTCAGCAAAATCGTCGGTTCTTACGTTTTCACTCCACAACTGTGCCTGTAAACCGTAAAACTTTCTATTAGCTGATAATGGACGATGAGTTACCTCGCCGTTTTCATTGGTTTGTAAACGGTCATCTGCTACGTATGGGTTGTCCTGACGGTCAAGCCAAAATTCGGCGTGCACAGGCAAGTTTTCAGGCATAAATTGAAATACTTTCTCTGTATTCGTTTTTCGTGATGCCCAATAATATCCATGCTCTTTTGGATCAGCCTCATACGGAAAATCAAAGTAGGTGACGTCAGGTGTTGAAATCACCATTTGCCAATTTCGATTAGCTAATTCATGCACCTTAACATGAGCGTTCCAAGGCAAATGATCCCAGCCGTTGGCTTGCACCACAGCGGGCATTTTATCTTTGCGAGTATGTTCTAAACCATCGCTCCATGCCGCAGGCTCAATGCCCATTTCTGAAATCATGTTAGCCACGCGTTCTACAAAATACGCACCAAGCTCGTTCAAGCTTGTAACACCATGTTCGTTATTCGCGATAAATGCCTTACATATATCCGATTCAAGCCAAGCACCTGCTGTTTCGTCTGCACCAATATGGTAACGGGTCAAAGGCTGCCCAGCATCAGCATGTAACTTTTGAACTTCTGTCATCACCTTTTCTACAAAAGCGAATGATGACTCACGACATACATTGATTGTGTTGTCATTATAGAATTGCACAGATGAATACACAGTTGTATCGGTTGGATCATGAAGCAAATATTGTTCAGCTTTTTCATAATCTTCCATTTGTGCATATTTTTTATAGCGCGCCGCCATCGCTTTAATTGCTGCGCGCGAATGACCCGGCATATCTAACGAAGGAATTACTTGAATATGTCGTGCTGAAGCAGCAGCAAGAATTTCACTATAATCCGCTACGGAATAATAGCCATTGTTCGACGCATCTGGGTTAACTCCAGCGCCTAATTGTGGCGCTAAACACGTTTCGTCATTTAAATCAAAACAGCGTTTGCTGCCAATATCGGTCAACTCAGGTAACCCAGGTATTTCTATACGCCATCCTTCGTCATCGCCCATATGAAGATGCAGCTTATTCAACTTATAAGCAGCCATTTGCTCGAGCAAATTAAGAATAAATTCTTTACTGCGAAAGTTTCGGGCAACTTCTACCAAAACTCCTCTAAACTCAAATAGCGGTTCATCTTGTACTTTAACAAATGGAATCGTTGGTTTATCTAACTGAATTAAACTGGCAATAGATTGCAGTCCATTCGCTACCCCAGCGCCATCAACACCTACAACTTGAATCCCCGATTCATCAATGGCAAGCTGATAGCTTCCAGCAGCCAATGTGTTATTTTCAACTATCGTTAGAGAAAGCGGAACACCATCTGGTTTTTCCGAAAAGCCAAGTGTAGCCAACCGCTCAATAGCCGCACGGTAAACAGATGCTTCAACAGAACTCGACGTTAATGTAAAACCTGAAGATAAGCTCACGGAACCCGTTTTATCTACGTCTATCGATTTAGGTGTTGGAATAATCCATTTACTCTTATTATCATTGGCTGTAGCGAGCGCAAGATTACGTTGATAATAGTCAGAGCTGGTAAGCCAAGGGGTGTTGTCATTTTCGGTTCTTTTAAATTGCGTGTGATAATCAGAAAAAGCGGTCACATGCGGTAAGAGCTCTAACCCTGTTTCGGCATCAATCACAGCTCTAGTACTATCAATTACACGCGCCTCAAGCCCATCACCAGTTACGATGAAGTTCGGCATGATGTCATATTCTGACAAGTTCCAATAACTGCCTCTGAAAATGATGTCAGTTGACTGTCCTACTTTTAGTCCAGTAAAGGCCGCTTTCGGTGACAAGCGATGTAAATCACCATTGATATGGACAAGTTGAAAGTGTTCGCTGTCATAGTTATGCAACGGCGCAATTTGACTATAATAAATTTCCCATCCTGACGCAGGTAAGTCAGTATTAGCCGTTAACGTGAATTTAGCTTCAAAGCATAGTCCATCGGTCAATGCCGTCTCACATTTTTCACTTTGATGGTTGTTTATGAGGGTGTAACGAATATCGAGAGACGAAGCAATGTTGTCTATGCTCGCTTGGGTCATGGACGATTCTGCAGATTGAACTTGTTGATTTTGTGCAGTAGATACGTTTTTAGACACTGGATCGCATGCGCCAAGTAATAACGCAGTTCCAATGACACTTACTAACATTTTTGTATTCATTCTATAGTTGCTCTTGTGATGTTCGTAACTGAAATTCGCATTGATATGATCTAACCATCCCCTTACCATACAGCAATTGACAGCGCTGTCAAAATGATTTTAATAGTTCTATAATCAGTTATCGATTGCATTAACTAGCCTGTATTACCTTAGCCGGGACGCAGCTTGCTGTAGCCCATCCAGCCATGCTTTATGTTTCAATAAACTATTTTTGGCCTGCTCAACAATGGCATCATTACTTTCAAACAATGAACGGCAATGCACAATTTCATTCGCTCCTAGCGTTGACGCTCTTGTTTTGAAGCCCATGCCGTAAAGCACATAAAGAAAGTTTTTCTCGTTAAATAAGTCAAAACGACTAAAAAAGTCTGATTGATGAGGTGGTCGCTTGCTAAACTTTTGTAATCTTGAAATGAGCTCAGGTGACCAAGAACTGGGATCGCGATTTGCTTGCCAAAACGTAGAGTCTTGTCGATCAGAAATGCAATAATGAAGTTTAATAAAATCAACACAGCGTTCCCAAACATAGCGCACTACCTGATTGTAATAGGTACTTTCACAATCAATATCGTCTCTAAATCGTGGGAAATTTCGTGCGAGTAACTCAGCAGAAAAGTCTGTAACTAAAATTGAAGTTGCTTCTAACGGCTCTAAAAAGCCCTGCGCTAATCCTAAAGCGACACAATTGTTTTGCCAAAAGGTTTCACGAAAACCAATATCCATTTTGATCTTTCGTGGTGAAAAGTCTGCCTCATTCACATTCAGGTACTGAGCATATTGCTTTTGCGCTTCTTGTTCTGTCATATGTTGGCTGGAGTAAACGAACCCTGTACCACGACGATTCGTTAAAGGAATATCCCAAATCCATCCTGCACTGTGCGCCGTAGCCGTAGTATATGGGTTGATATTATGAGTTGGTTCGAGAGGTACTTGTTGTACTAACGCAGTATCTGTGAACAATTCGTCTGCTTTACTCACAAAAGGCACATTGAGTGCTTTGTCTATCAGGATCGATGAGGTGCCACTGCAATCAATATAGAAATCGAACGGCAGTGATTCTCCTTCTTCGGTAAGCAAATGAGTGATATTGCCATTGAGATCTACTTCTGCTTGCACTATGGTCTCTTGCAGGTACGTGACATTGAATCTACTTTGTGCATTTTTTGCTAACAAGTTGGCAAATTTCAGCGCATTGAAATGATAAGCATATGACAAGTCGCCTTGATACTCTCCTGCATTTTGACGCTTAGGCGCTAAGCCTAGTTCACAAATGCGGGCCTGTAACCCAACATCATCAAACGGCCGATTTTGCTCATTGGCAATCCAGTACTGGGTAACGTCTACGCCCGCAGGATAAGGTTCATCAAATGGGTGATAGTAATAATTTTCACCGTGTATTTCCGGATTTCTCCAATTAACAAATTTGATGCCCTGCTTGAACGTAGCATCGCAAGTCAGTAGCAACTCAGCTTCTGAGATACCAAATCGCTTTAACGACTTCATAATATAAGGCACAGTACCTTCACCAACGCCTATAGTTGGTACGTCCTTTGACTCTATTACGGTAATGTGCACTTCTTCATCTGCAACAAGTTCAGCCCCAAGGTGATTTGCTGCTAACCAACCAGCGGTTCCCCCGCCAATAATAGCGATACGTTTGATCTTCATTTTGACAACCTTTATAGACAAAAAAACCCAGCCGAAACTGGGTTTTCATTACAACATATAGCTATTAGAACTGAAAGCTAACACCTAACTTGTACGTTGTTTCGCCTTTAAATGACCAAGTAGGGAACCCTTCTTGTATTGCAGGCTTAACTACAGTACCAGCTTCTGCTGCGCCATATTGCACATCGTCTTCTGCGGTTAAGTTGACTACTTCTAACCTGAGTAAAATGTTCTCTGTTGCATTCCAACCAAGTGTTAAGTCAAACGTACCAAAGTCATCATGCATACGGTTACCATAGTACTTACCAAATTCACGAATCATGTACTCTGAACGATAGTTATAAGCAACACGAGCAGAATAATCATCGCTTTCCCAGTAACCTACTAAGTTAGCAGTATGTTTTGACGCTTCAGTGAAGATACCGATGTTATCTGTATATACTTCCGCTGGTGCATCACCATCAGTAAATGTGTAGTTGGCAACTACACCAAAGCCGTTATCCCAAGCGTGGTTTAACTGGAATTCGATACCGTCAATAGTACCACCGCCAGCGTTAACAAAAGTATTCACAGTCCAGTTGTCAGCTGGTGGATCTAAGTCATTATTTACCACACCTAACTGTTGGTCATGCTGTGTAGTTTGCACAATAAAGTTACTGATATCTTTAATGAAGTAAGTTGCAGAGAACAAGTTACCGTCGCCATAGTAGTATTCTAAGCTCAGGTCAGCTTGTGAAGATTTCATTGGCTTCAAGCCAGGGTTGCCGTAAGTAATTTCTTCATTTCCACGACGGTCGTCTGGATAACCAGAAACGGCTGACAAGAAAAGGGCATCATAAGTAGGGCGAGTAATTGCTTGTGCCGCAGAGAATCGTAAGATCAGTTCTTCACTTAAATCGAATGCGATGTTAAAGCTCGGTAATACATCGCTATAGCTATCACTAACACTTTGTACTTCTTCACTCCATCCAGCATTAACCGCTAGGTCGTCTGCTGGCGAGTTATCAATTACATGGCCATTTGAAGTCACGTCAGTGCTGATGTAACGCAAACCGAAGTTACCACGGAAACCATCACCATCAAACGAGAACATCGCATATGCAGAAAAGTTATCTTCTTCGATTAAACCGTAGCCAGCACGATCATAAGCAAACTTATCAACGAGTGAAAGCGTGCTATTAATCATCGCATCAAGATTTGCCTTAGGAATAGTATAACCTGCATAACCAAGCGGCATAGTACCGCTGTACAAATCTGTGCTATTGAATGAATTTGGCGCATCAGAATAGATTGCACGGTAAAACTCTTTTTCAAATTCGTGCTCAGTATAACGTACACCAAACTCAAACTTGCTTAACGCGCCAATATCTAAGTCATAATCAAGGTCAAACTGAACATAGGTTTCTTCATCAGAATTAGGACCTTGCACACCTGTCCATTGAGATGTACCCACTGTTGTATCTAGTTGATCAACAGTAAAGCTCATATCGCGACCATCAATCGAGATCTGTTTGCCTGTTGCATCTACAGTACCAGCCCACTGAATCTGGTTGAATTTATCACCCCACCAACCATAACCAAAGTTAGCACTCATTTGCGTGCCACCTTCTGCCTTCGTGGTACCGGCTACAGCTGAAAGTGTGTAACCGTTACCTTCATAATCTGCTGTTAACTCAAAGGTATCTGAGGTCATTTCCCCTTTACGTGCCCAGTTTTGGAAGAAGATACGTGACGGATCACTTTCAGCCGTTACACTTAAAGTACAGACACCTGCTGCATTAAACTGTTGACAGTTTGACGGTCCGTCACCCCAGTCAGTATCAGTCTGGATGTACATGTTGGCACCGATGCTATCCGCGCCTAGCTCAAGTGACATAATATGAGCACCAAGCTCTAATTTATCATTTGGGCGATATTGTAAAGTAGCATCGAACGCAGTGCGTTCTTGGCTTTGCAAGAAGCTAGAAGGTTGTGTTGAAGAACGTCCACCCCAGTCTAAATCAGATTCTGTACCCCGGCGTAAATATTCGCGATCGACGTAAGCGCCAGAAACTAGAATACCAAAAGACTCATCTTCATTCTTCCAGCTGTATAAACCAGATACTTCCGGAGATACTTCTTCATTAATACTGCCATATTCACCTTTTACAGAAGCAAATACGGTATTAGCATCCATGTCTAAAGGCTTTCGAGTTTTTACGATAACCGTACCACCGATACCGCCTTCTACTATATTAGCTTGGCTCGACTTATACACTTCCATTCCACCAATGAGTTCTGATGGAAGCATTGAATAGTTAAATGAACGATCCACGTTTAGTTGATCATACCAACCTGTAGAAGCCACATTTTGACCGTTCAGCGTAGTAAGTGTCATTAAAGGGTCAGTACCACGAATTGAAACAGATGCCCCCTGACCGAAAGAACGACCAACTGTTACACCTGGAACACGCGCCAATGCTTGACCTACATCAGAATCAGGCAACTGACCAATGTCTTCGGCAGTAACCGAATCAACAACAGCATCGCTAAAGCGCTTCGCATTAACAACTGCACGATTTGAGCCGCGAATTCCGCGAACTTCAATAACTTCTGTTTCTTGTTCAGCTGATTTAGCTTGGTCCGCAGCCATTGCAGACGGCATTACACCACCCGCAAAGACCATAGCGATACTGCTCGCTAAAACGCCTTTCTTAAATGTTTTAGATGACATCGACTTTCCCTTACACACGTTTTTTAAACTTATTTAGTTATCTTAAATAACCTTAGATAAGACAGCGCTGTCTTTTTCATTGCATGACAGCGTTGTCATAGGTTGAGTAAACCATACACAAAATTTTTAGCAAAGGCTACAGTTGATTACAATTTTATCGGTAACAAAACACCAAAACACTGATAATAAAAGAATTATTTTTTGATAAACTCATTGAAAGCGTGCGAAATCACTTACGAAACATAGTAAATTTATGCAAAAAGTGAGAGTTTTATAAAGATTTAGAGAATATTTATCCGGTATGATTTTAAATATTTGTAAAAATTAAAATAAAAAAGAAGCGCAAACATTATGCACTTCTTTTGTAACTAATTGATTATTAGTAATTAGCTTATTATTTTTTGACAGCAGCCTTGTAGTACTTAACTAAGTTTTCAGTACTGCAATCATGATTTGGTGATATTTCATCCCCTTCTAATTCCTTTTGGATATTAGCGGCAAGCCCTTTCCCTAATTCAACGCCCCACTGGTCAAATGAACATATTTGCAAAATAATCCCTTGGACAAATATTTTATGTTCATATAGCGCAATTAGATTACCAAGCGTTTTTGGATCGATACGCTTGAGTAATATCGTATTAGTCGGACGATTCCCTTTGTGTACTTTATGCGGTGCAACTTTATCTATGTACTCTTGCGTGCGACCTTTTGCTTTTAAGTCAGCTCTTACTTGTTCTTCATTAACACCTGTCATAAGCGCTTGCGTTTGAGCAAAAAAGTTCGCCATCAGAGTCTCATGGTGGCCCTTAACAGGAGTCACACTTTCTACGGAGCCAATAAAATCAGCGGGCACGACATTATTACTTTGGTGTAAATACTGATAAAACGCATGTTGCCCGTTGATGCCCAATTCTCCCCAAATAGAGGGTACCGTCGCATAGTCTACTTCTTCTCCATCCCAGGTCACTGACTTACCGTTACTTTCCATCTCAGCCTGTTGTAAATAAGCAGCTAACATGTGTAATGTTTGATCATACGGCAATATCGCCTGCGATTTTGCATCTAAGAATGTGGTGTTCCATACACTAAGTAATGCCATGATGAGCGGCATATTTTCTTCGAATGGTGCATTAACGAAATGCTGATCCATTTCATATGCCCCAGCAAGCAGCTCTTTAAACTTTTCAAAGCCTAAATCTAATGCAATTGCGAGTCCGATAGCTGACCATAGCGAGAAGCGTCCGCCAACCCAGTCCCACATATCAAAAATGTTATCTGCTTGAATACCGAATGACATCGCATTTTCTTTATTGGCAGTAACGGCGACAAAATGCTTACCTACCGCAGAATCATCAAACGATGAAGCGGTCAACCAGTTGATCGCCGTGCGAGCATTGGTCATAGTTTCCGTTGTGGTAAACGTTTTGCTCGACACAATGAATAAGACTTTTTCAGGATCAAGTGGCCTAAGTATCTCAACAATTTGCGCCCCATCCACATTAGATACATAGTGCACGTTAACACTGTGATCGCTATAGTGCTTTAACGCTTCAGTAACCATTTGTGGTCCTAGGTTAGATCCGCCTACACCAATATTAACGATATCGGTAATGCGTTTTCCTGAATAGCCTAACCAGTGACCTTGCCTAACTTTGTTGACAAAAGATTCCATTTTGGCGAGCTGCGCATTAACGCTGTCGGTAACGTTTTCACCGTCGACAATTAATGGCTCATCGGTTTGTCTTCTTAGGGCAGTGTGGAGCACCGCGCGATCTTCAGTTTTATTTATTTTTTCACCTGAAAACATATTCTCGCGCCATTGCGCTACTTCACATTCATTAGCTAATTCAATGAGCGTATTAAATGTTTCGCTATCAATCAGGTTTTTCGAATAGTCGAGTAATAATTTAGGAAGTTCTACAGAAAACTTGTCGAATCGGCCGCTGTCTTCTGCAAACAGGTTATTCATATGTTTAGATTTCATTTCTACCGCAAGCTGCGACAGCTTTTTCCAACTATTTAACGATTGACGACTTGACATATCTCTTCCTGGTGCATAAATTTGTTGTTTCAAAGGGTTACCATATTTAAAAATGACAACGCTGTCAATTCTAATTAACATGGATAAGTTTAGAGTAAAGATACCACAGCTTAAATGACATTCTTATGAATTAATAGTTGCTGCGCACTTGATAAAGCAATACTCTATAACGCCTCACTCTTTATTAGAATAATAAGAAATAACAACGTCTAACAAGCAAAGGCTGTAAAGGTTAATGAAAGCGACTATAAATGACGTAGCAAAACACGCTGGTGTATCAATAAAAACAGTATCACGTGTTATCAATAATGAGCCTTCGGTGCGCCAGCCTACTCGTGAAAAAGTCATGGCTGCGGTTACTGAACTCAACTATCAACCTAATCTAGCTGCCCGTAACCTAGCAGGTACTAAAGCATACACTATCGCGTTCATCTACGACAACCCTAATGCTTATTATGTTATTGATATGCAAAATGGCATTCTGTCTGCCTGCAAGAAACAAGGATTTGAGCTACTAATTCACCCTTGTAGCGCCAAAAAAGAAAATATCGTCGAAGAAGTAACGGCAATGATAAAGCACTCTCGTATCGCAGGCATTGTGTTAACGCCACCTTTTTCAGAGATGCCGGAGTTTGTTAAACGTATAACCGAGCTAGACGTAGAAGTTGTTCGTATAATGTCAGGCGATACTGAACCTGACGACATTGCACCTTGTATCTTGGTCAATGACCATGAGGCCGCACAACGTATAACGCAACACCTGATTGATCTTGGTCATAAAAATATCGGCTTTCTAGCGGGAGAGGCCGACCATATGTCGACCGTTGAACGATTAAAAGGTTACAAGGCGGCTCTTGAGGCGAACAACTTGCCTATAAATGACGACATAATTGTACAAGGCGAGTATTCGTTTGAATCAGGTGTGTTGGGAGCAAAGTTGTTAATGGCAAAAGATGACAAACCTACTGCAATATTTTCTTGTAATGATGAAATTGCCGCGGGCGCGCTTTTTGCTGCTCGTCTTATGGGGATTGCGATACCTGAACAACTATCCATTACCGGATTCGAAAACAGTCCATTCTCACGTCAAACTTGGCCAAGACTAACGACAGCAAACCAGCCCAACCCTAAAATTGCCGAAGATGCGGCCAACTTATTGATCGCGAAAACACGTAAGCAAACACCGAAAAGTGTCACTACACAATTCACACCTCAATTGATTGTGCGAGATTCTACGCAATATCCAGCATAATTGGCACGATAAATCTGACACAATAAAAAAGAGCAGCTTACTGTGCTGCTCTTTTATTAGGAATGATCAGGGTCTATCCCCTGTCTAATCTTTTCAATTCTTTCTTGATGCTTGTGGTGTGCTTTAAGCGCTGCAATTGAAAACGCACCAACAATCGCCACAATGGGTATAAGTAACGCCAACGATTCCTTTTGAAACAACAGCTCTAACAATTCCATTAACTGTCTCCTATATTCTTGTTATTATGTTTACCTATCGAGCAAACTACTCCTCGAAGTATGTTCCCCAACCATCATAATCTACTTTGCATTGTTTAGCCAAGGCAAACATTTGTTGGGCTTCATCCTTTAAAATGTCTTCATCAAGCGGCTGTTCAGTAATAATATCAAAAGCGAAAACCTTTTCACCTGTTTCCAGCTCTGCTTCTTCAGGCTCTTCCACTTCTAAGCCCATTTTAAACGCAGTTACTGCAGCCTTTTCCAATAATTCAAAATCTGTACTAGAAAAATGGTGCTCAATGGTATGATGCACTTCTTCATTAGTACCGTCTTCAATCAGTGCTTCAATTAACTGTTCGGTATGTTCAAACCAAGCTTCTAATTCTTTGTCTTGCATTATGAGTTCTCACTATTGATATTGAGGTTTGGCTCGAAAGGGTGTCCAGTTTCTTCATTTAGCTCAATGATCTTAGTCAACATTTTGTCTCTGGTTTCATTGACTAATTCGCGAATTTTTTCTTTTTCCACATGAACAACATCGATAGGCTCTAGTATTTCGATTATCATTTTACCGTTGTTCCAACGATTTAAGTCGATCGTTTTGTGGGTGTTGCTGGCACAAATAGGCACAATAGGCACACCTGCTTTTTGTGCGGTGCGAAATGCGCCCGTTTTAAAAGGTAGCAAACCTCGACCATAACTGCGAGTTCCCTCAGGAAACAACCAAACCGACAGTTTTTTCTCTTTGATTTTCTTAGCGGTACTTTCAATCGTATTCATCGCTTTGTTAGTGTTTTTGCGATCGATTAATATGTTACCTGTTAGCCAATACATTTGACCAAAAAATGGAATCCATTTGAGGCTTTTTTTGCCAACACTTACCGTTCCCGGTAGCACAGCATTACTTACGGTAAATATATCGTAGCTGTTTTGGTGGTTACAAATAAACACCACAGACTCTAGTTGCTTGACAGATTCAGGCACTCTTACTTCAACATCAAGCCCTAATAATTTAGACACACGCCCCATATAACGAGCCGCGTGAAAAACATTGTTTCGATGAAATGGTCTGAATAGACAATAGAGGCACGAACAAATTGATATTAGCAAAATGGCTAACGCCATCACTAATATTCGAATTACAGCTAACAATAAATTATCCCCATAAAAAAAATTCTGGTAATTATACATTAATGTAAGCTCAAGCCCAATCAAGTATTGGCGAAAATTCACCACAATTTCTGGCGGAAAAGTTGTGAAAATTTCCAGCGAATCGAAATAGATTGTCTATAGTTAAATATACAAAGGCATTTACCTAAACACCGTATAAAAAGAAGTAAATTGCCAACAATAATTATCAAAACGTGAGACGTAAAGTAAGGGAAATAGACATGATAAAGCGAACGTTGCTAATCATGGCCAGTATTGTTTGGTCGTTACCTATTAAAGCCTCTGATATTGAACATGAATCAGCAAACATTGATAACATATCTTTTCATGAGCAAGTGGGTTTTGCTGCGTTAAATATACCTTCGGAAGTGCCAAACCATACACCTGAATCACTCGGGCTGCTGAAGGCAGATTCAAGCGTCGCTCACTTTAACCCTGTACCAGTTGGTCCCGCATTAAATGATCAACATATATCTAATCAGCAGGATATCAAAGCGGTTTGGTTTGAACATGAACAAATTAACGTAGAGCAACCGCTAACGCCGGCTCAGACGGACTACACAGTGCCCAGAATCAATGCTGGCTTCAACTTTGGACGATTCAGTGCACAAACCTCTGTTATCCCTACAGACGAAACATTTGATAACAACAGCTATTTTCTTCAAGGGTCATTTGCATTAATTTCAAGAGAACAATTTGACTTGCGTGTTACTGCGCGATTCACCGCTATGGATGACGCTGTCGTTAACCAATACTACGGATTTGAGCACAGTGAATCATTCGGCCCATATGGCGAGTCTAAATCTGCCACAAACACCAGTTTAGGTATTATTGGTACCTATCAGCTATCACCAAGATGGAAATTAGTAGGTTCCATTACATCAACAAATGTTGATAGCCAAATAGAAGCGAGTCCATTGGTAAATAGTAATTATATGCACACTGCACAATTTGGTACCAGCTACTCATTTTAGAGAGCAGTCATTAGTGGCCTGGCTGCTCATTTAATATGCTGCTCATATAATATATAACCTTTACCCCAAACAGTTTCGATAATCGCTTTTTCCATTCCCTGACTCATTAGCTTGTCGCGCAAACGAGAAATGCGTACATCTATCGTGCGTTCAGCACCATTATACGAGCGCCCTAACAACGTACTTTTTAACGTATTACGCTTCCAGCATCGGCAGTGAAATGTTATCCCGCTACAGTTAACAAATTCACTTATCGCTTAGCTACGAGGATCGGTATTTAGCACATCGTTGTTTTGGTTAAATGCCTGATAAACTTTCACTAAATGTGGGAATGCCTGCCAGTCAAATAATTCTCTAAATTTCAGCCAGTCCAACAAGCAATATAACGCCATAGTCACGTAATGCCACTGTTCAAAATCGCCCACTTCTGCCGCTGCGTCGAGCGCAGAGAATACGGTATTTGCCCGCTCTCTTTGCAAATTAAAAAATAATTTATCCTGACTAGTGTCAATATCTGAACGTGACAATATCAACATAGAAACCATAGAGTCGTTTACTGCATCAATTTGCGCCAATAAATTTTGCTGATGCCAACTCAATGGTGCGATTTCAAATTTCTCAGCTAGATAACGGTAGATAACGCCTGAGTCAATAATGGTCTGCTCACCATCAATTAATGCAGGTACGCGCTTTGCCGGATTCGATTGAGTTAGCAAGCTTCGGTGTTCGTCCGAAAAGATATCTAAATTAACAAACCGATAATTTCGCTCAGCAAGCAACAAGCGAATTCGTCGAACATACGGAGAGGTGGTTGAACCAAGCAACTGCATTTGCTCAGGAGTATTACCAAGCACTGAAGACATAAGAGGCCTTAAACATTTGAGACATTTAAATTTAATTAAGGCCCTTATACTAGCACATGATTTATGGTTTAAAACAACTCATCATCGATATCAAATAGTGTATTACTGCCCGATTTTATTGTTGCAATGAGAGAGTAGCGACGTGGTAATAATTTATCAAAATAGAAATTAGCTGTTTTGATTTTACTGGCATAGAAAGGATCGTTTGACGCTTGCTTCTCAAACGCTACATCCGTCATTTTTGTCCAGACAAAAGCTAGTGCAGTGTAGCCAAACAGATGCAAGTAATCATTTGCAACAGCACCTAGAATTTCGATATCTTTTTTTGACTCAGCCAGAATAAACTGAGTTACCTCAGCCAAGTCGCTCAGCGCTTCATTGAGTGCTGCTGTATAGCGGCTCATTTGTGGGTTCGTAACCGTTGCAAGGTACTGATTTACATCTTCGATAAACAGCTGCATCATTTCGCCATTAGAAGCTGCTACTTTGCGCGCCATTAAATCCATTGCCTGCACACCATTTGTACCTTCATAAATCTGCGTAATCCGTGTGTCGCGAACTAACTGCTCCTGACCCCATTCACGAATGAAACCATGACCACCAAAAACTTGTTGTCCTGCAACCGTACACTCAAATCCCATGTCAGTGAAAAAGGCCTTTGCCAGTGGTGTAGTAAGTGCAGCAAGTTGCTCAGCACGTGACTTAGCATCGCCTTCACCATAGGTCGCAATATCAAGTTGCATTGAAATATAGACTGTCAGTGCACGCGCCCCTTCGTTAAGTGCTTTCATGTTAAGTAACATGCGTCGAACGTCACCATGCACCATAATAGAATCTGCAGGTTTATCTGGTGTTTTTGCGCCAGAAAGCGCGCGCCCTTGCAAACGCTCTTTGGCGTACTCCAACGCATTTTGATATGAGCGTACGGCCGCGCCTAGTCCTTGAATACCTACCCCAACACGTTCGAAATTCATCATCGTGAACATGCACGCCAGTCCTTTGTTTAGCTCCCCCACTAAGTAGCCCTTGGCATTGTCAAAATTCATCACACAAGTTGCTGATGCATGAATCCCCATTTTGTGCTCTATCGAACCACAGCTCACATTATTAAACTCCCCGAGATTACCTTGTTCATCTACCTGATATTTGGGTACAAGAAATAATGAAATACCTCTGGGGCCTGCTGGTGCATCCGGTAATTTCGCTAATACAAGATGGATAATGTTTTCTGCTAAATCGTGCTCACCAGCCGTGATAAAAATCTTATTACCTGTGATTGAATAAGAACCGTCTTCTTGTGGCACTGCTTTAGTTCTAATCATGCCTAAGTCTGTACCCGCATGTGCTTCCGTTAAACACATGGTTGCGGTCCACTCACCGGCATACATGCGGGTTAAGTATAATTCTTTGAGGTCTTCACTAGCGTGCTTAGCCAGCGATAATCCAGCGCCAGCCGACAAGCCTGGATATAATGAGAAAGAAATATCTCCAGAACAAAGCATTTCTTCATGTAAAGCAGTAATTACCTTTGGCATGCCCATGCCACCATAAGCAGGATCACCACCAAGTGCTGTCCAACCACCTTCAACGTAAGTATTAAATGCTGCTTTGTATCCGGGCGCGGTTGTCACTTTTCCATTGTAAAAAGAAACACCCTCTTCATCTCCTTGTCTAGATAAAGGCGCGATGACATGCTCAACAATTTTCGCACACTCTTGCAAGATAGCTTCAGAAGTATCTCGGTCTACATGCTCAGCTAGATGTGGCAAGGTTGTCCACAATTCATCGTTCTTAAAGACGTCATACAATACAAAATTCATGTCTTTTAAAGGTGCTTGATAATCAGCCACATCGGCCTCCAAATTAAAACATACGATTCAAACAATCGTTTGAATATATACCAGTTGCTCAAAAAGTAAAGCGGTAATCACTAAAATCCTTGTTCAACATGCTATGGTTGTTATAGGGTAACGAGGATACGTGAAGCTTTTAATGTGTAATTACACGACTCTATTTATTCACCAGAAATTGCCTATATGACTAAGTATGTAATCGACTTGCGAAATGACAAGTTATTCACCAAAGCTTCAATGCTAAAAGGTTTGGTGTTACTCACAATAATTGTGATTGGTACTGCCAATGCACAACAATTGAGCTTCTTGAAGAAAGAGACAAGCGAACAGGTAACATTTTTTTATCAATGGCAAGATATTCAACAGGAAAGCCGAACATTTAGTTTCACGCTGGATAAAGCGCTGATCTTCGATAAGTATCGCCAATTTAAAGAATACAAACCTAATTTGGCACAACAATATGTTAATAGAGCGATCGTTAAGCATATACGAAAGCACCCTATTCCCAAGGTACAACTTAGCGTAAAGTCACAAGCCAAACAAAATCAACTGCAATTGAGAAGCAATGACAGAACAGCATTGTCTGAAGCCGAAGAGAAAATAAGACAATTAGAGCAACGCTTTACAAAGAAATATTTGCAACAACATTACTACCACTTTTTCAATACGCCTGCCGGTGAAGTTGCGATTAAACCTGACCACGTGCGTATTGCACTTGATTCGTCTGAAGACTTAAAACCTCTCAAATCATTGGTACTTGAAAGCGTTACCATAAAGAATATTCGTAAAGTAACTAACTATGTATTGGGGTTTGTTCAAAGTATTCCCTATGCAACCTTAGAAAACAGAGTCACTTCTTCAGGAGCAGGCTTTAATCCCCCACTAAAGTTACTTTGGGAAAACAAAGGAGATTGCGACAGCAAAGTTACATTAACCGCAGCATTACTACGTATGCTAATGCCGCGAATTAGAATTGCACTTATATTTATTGAAGGACACGCTTTAATTGGTTTAGGTGTACCTGCTGTTGGCGATGAGTTTTCGATCAGTCACGACAATCATTCGTTCGTGCTCGCAGAACCAACGGGCCCTTCGTTACTACCTTTAGGAGAAATTGCAGGTGATTCAGAACAAGCCATACTCAGCGGCTACTATGTTGTGGAAGAGCTATTAAATTAGCTCCAAATTGATGTGTTAACTTGTATTTTGCAACACATATTGAGTAAGAAACGGCCTTAACAAAACAATTAATAATGTGTACAGCTAAAGCTTGCTATACATTTTTTTTACTCTGAGTTATCGACAACACTGTATCAAATAAGACGTCAGCCTTTACAGGTTTCGCGATGTGAAGATCCATCCCCGCGGCAATACTTTCTGCTCGATCTTCCTCTCTCGCATGTGCCGTCATTGCAACAATAGGTATGATATCCCACTGCTTATTTTCGCGAATTTTTCTCGCTGCTGTAAGCCCATCCATTACCGGCATCTGAATATCCATTAGTACGACATCAAACGCAGCATCGGCTAATTTTTCGATTGCTTGCTGTCCATTTTCAGCAACGACTACCTTGGCATCCATTGACATGAGTAATTCACTGGCCACCATCTGGTTCACAAGATTGTCTTCAACCAGCAACACATGCACACCTTTTAATGTTTTGTTAGCTGGTGGTTCTTTTTCAAAAGAGCCAATCGCCGACGATAAGTTGGCTTGCGCTGCCGCCGTAAATACCTCAACAGCCTTTTCTTGAATCAAAAGTAATGTGTATCTAAACAATGGCAAATCACATACCAGATAAGGAATATTTGCCTGTTCCAGCACATTGAATGAATTGTCATTTTGCTCGCTATACTTTGACTGACAAACAGCAAGCAATACCTGCTTATTTGCACCAATCATCAACGACTCTTTAACTTCATCACATAACTTGGTGGTCACTTCAGTGACATCAACAAACAAGACAATATTTTCACAGCCTTGCTGCAGCACTGTCACCGAAAGCGACTCAATCTCTTGATAGGTATCCCAATGCCTTTTAACTAGTTGGATAACACTATTTGGCACCGCACAGTGATAGGACATAACCGCAACAGGTACCGGCAGTTTAATTTCAGGACGAACATATTCTTCAATTGGCAGATTAAAGGTAAATTCGGTTCCTTTGCCTAAACTACTCGACAGACTAATATCGCCATCAAGTAAATTGATGATTTGTTTACAAATTGATAAACCTAAACCTGAACCACCATATTGGCGCGTCATTGATTCGTCTGCCTGGCGAAAAGCTTCGAATAAATGCGCTTGTTTTTCTTCGGCGATGCCTATGCCAGTGTCTGTCACTTTACAAATAATTTCCTGTTCATTATCTGATATCTGACGGTATGTAACCGTAACTTGAATACTCCCCTGATGGGTAAATTTAACTGCATTATTCAACAGGTTAGTAAACACTTGCACCAAGCGCATTTCATCAGTGTTAACCACTAACGGGACATCCTGATCGATATCAACCGCAATATTGAGCGACTTTTTCTGTGCTTGTATTGCGTTGAGTTTGACCGCTTGTTCAATGATTTTATCCAAACTCACTGGCTGCGTTACAATTGACATGTTACCCGATTCTATTTTGGCCAAATCAAGTAATTCATCTACCAAATGTAAGAGTGCAACTGATGCAGTTTGCGCATAACTCAAATGTTGTTTTTGTAAGTTATTAAGTGGTGTTTGCTCAATTAAATAGTGCATGCCTTGAATGGCATTGATAGGCGTACGAATTTCGTGACTCATATTAGCCAAGAACTGACTTTTGGCTTTGTTCGCTAGCTCCGCCTGTACTTTTGCTTTTTCCAATGCAACATTCACTGCATATTGTGTAGTCACATCACGGATAATATTAATTGTGCCTAGTGACACTCCGTCACTACTGTAAAACTCGGTAGTAAACAGTTCATATGTGCTTTGCCCTGTTTCTACAATATCAAATACGCCATACTGCGATTTTGTTGACGTGGGCGTGCTATTTTTGGTCACTAGGGCCTGGCCAAGTTCGTTATTGAGCATATTGCCAACCACTGAACCCAACATTTTGTGCTCTGATTGCTTAGTAAAGCGCTCAAATGCTAAGTTGCAACCAATCAACCGACCATCACCATCGTTAAAGATGATGTAATCGGGAATAGCGTCCATTACCGAGCGTAATAATGCATAATCTCTATGATGTTGTTCACTTTTTTCTCTTAGTGCCTGTGTTTTTTCATTCACACGAATATCAAGCGCTTCGTTTTGATCTTTTAGCTGTTGCATTAAGCTTCTGTTCTGGCTGAAGATATCTTCAACAATATAAAACCAATGTTCCCAGCCACTTGGCGGCTTAACTTTACCGTGGTCACCTTGTGCACTATAGGCAATATGGCTGATAAATTCCTGAGTCGGTGTAATAAACGTTCGCCTTGTCATAAAGTAGACAACGGTTAACAAGGTCAACAAGCCAATAAATACCGTGGCAAAGATGCTCATGAAACGTGTAAATATCGGACGCGTAAAATCTTGAAATGAAAAATATTTGACCACCATCCAATTGTTTACAGGGAGCTGGTAACTCAATACTAGCCAGTTACCTACTAATCGGATATCGGGCGACTTTTTGAGTTGTTCAAATGTGAGATGTTTTAACCCTTCAGGGGCAACGTCCTGCCACGAAACGCTCGATTGAATTTTTCGTTCCTGATTGGTTTTATGGACTAATGCATAACCACGATCGTCAATGATAAATACACCTGTATTATCATTGTCGATAGTGCGTAAACTATCATGTAATTTTGCCAAACTAATATCGATAATCACCGCACCAGCAACATCATCGTTTCGTTTTACGCCTTTACCTAGCGCAACATTCATCCCTTTACCTGCGGTGTCTTTATATGGCTGAGACCAATGCACATTGTGATATTTCTTCGCGGCTTCAGTAATAGACTGCATGTGTGTATTGCTTAACATGCGATCACCATAATACCAACCTTTTCGGCCAATCCATGGATATAAACTGATAAAGCGATTATATGAAAGGTAATAAAACCAATTGGCTTCTTTTATCGTTTTCTGAGCAGCGACAAAGGCAGGTGTTAATGCTTTAGCCATGGCGAGCTCGTCATTCATTTCTTGAGAAAATTGGCTGATGTCACCAATGCCAGTAATGTTTACGCTCAATATTTGACGATGCTCAATGAAATCACGCTGCTCTTTTTCTAAGAAAAATAGCTGTCCATCTTGTTTTAGGGAGGGAATGCTCGCAGAAAGCTCTTTGGGGTGCTTTATATAATACTCAGCAAAGTCGGTGAGCCCTTCAACCATAGTTACCGCTTGTTGCATTTGGGCGTTTAATACGCCAGCTTCTTCTTTTAATTCTTGAAATTGTCGTTGCTGGTAAGTGGATAATTCTACCTGATAGCGATAAACAGCAATTACAATAGCGGTGAAAACAATTGTAATAAATATAAGTACAACAGAAGTGTTATAACGATTTACTACCTGATTTTTGTTCTCAATTTTTAGTTCGGATTCAGTCATGCTAATTAGCGTATCTATGTGTTTTTATCTAGTTGTTGTCGATAAGTTGGCACTCGCTCAAAGGTAGTGCTATTCAAAATTCGACGCTCGACAAACTTATGCCAATCGTAAAATAACTGACGACATTTGCCCTATTCATATCACTACCTAACACTTTGTTGGGCATCAATTTGGTTCATGAGCGTCAGCCTAATGCAATCATATAGCGGCTAAACGCAAGCATACTAATTTTTCGGTGAGAAAAAACCAAAACTCGTTACAAATAATAGCGTTTTAACTTTTCCCGTTAAAGCAAAACCTTACAGCAAAATTACGTTTATAGGAATTTGCTTTCTATAAGAAGCCAACTATATTTAGCCTAATAACTCGGCAAAAAGATAGCTAATTTCGCGTCATTGTGTCGTTAACTGACAATGTACATGGAGCGTATTAAGGTAGGTCTTTTCGTGAAATACATTGATGATCTGAATTTAAAAGTTAAGTTCACACTACTGTTCATAATCATTGGATTAATCCCCGCTGTCATCGTCAGTATTGTATCTACTACCAGTAGTTCCAATGACGTGACAACCAAAGTTTATAATCAGCTAACGGCAATCAACCAAATAAAGAAACAAGCCATCGTCAAATATTTTGAGGAACGAGAAGGTGATCTTGGTGTGCTCATTGACATTGCCGACACCATGCAACAGCAAGCATTTATGAAATTGTCTGCAATCAATTCCATCAAAAAGTCACAATTGAAAGACTACTTTCATATGAATAAGTCTCAGCTCGACTTACTTGCCAACAGTTCTGACGTTCATAATGCCCTGAGCGAATTTAATCGCCATTTTACTAACAAGCGTCAGTGGCAATCACTACTCGACAAGCACGATAAGTCTTTTAAAGTCATGCTGGATTTTTTTGGTTGGTATGACTTTTTCTTGATTAACCTCAATGGCGACATCGTCTACTCAGTTACGCGCGAAAGCGACTTAGGCCAAAACCTCGCAGAATCACTTTCTGACAGCTCATTTTATCAGGCATTCTTGTTAGCCAAAGACGGTGACAAAGACGCTATTCATTTCGCAGATTTCAAACCTTATGCACCAAGTAATAACGATCCTGCGGCGTTTGCCGTTCGAGCGGTAAGCTACAATGGCAAACATCAAGGCTATATAGCCTACCAGCAACCCATTGAAAAGATGAACGAAATTCTCGGACAACGGGTTGGCATGGGCGAAACGGGCGAGTCCTATTTGGTTGGTCAAGACAACTTAATGCGTTCGAACTCTTATTTAAACCCTACTGATTTTTCTGTTGAAGCATCTTTCGCTGGCAACAATAAGGTTAAAACAACTGCGACTAAAAACGCCCTAAAAGGAAAAACCGGTACGGCAGTAATCCTTGATTACAATAACAACCCTGTAGTGAGCAGTTGGGACTATTTTGAAGTGGGTTCTAATATTCGCTGGGCAATAATATCTGAAATCGACGTTGCAGAAGCATTCAATCCTAAGTCGACCAGAAATGAAGAGTTTTACAAAAGCTACATTGAAAAGTATGGCTACTATGATCTGTTTCTTATCACGCCTACTGGTAGCATTTTTTATACGGTCGCACGTGAATCTGATTACCAAACAAATATTCTAACGGGTAAATTTTCGTCGTCCAATTTGGGTGATTTAATCAAACAAGTTAAGGAACAAAAACGCTTTGGTTTTGCTGACTTTGCGCCTTATGAGCCTAGCAATTTTGACCCTGCTGCGTTTGTTGCTCAGCCGTTGCTCGATAGTAATGGTAGTATTTCCCTCTATGTTGCTCTACAGCTTCCTTTAGAAGGAATTCAAGCAATTATGGGCGTTCGTGACGGTATGGGCGAAACAGGTGAAAGCTACTTAGTCGGTGAAGACCTCAAAATGCGCAGTAACTCTTATCTCGATCCCGAAGGTCACTCTGTAAGTGCAAGCTTTGCCGGTACAGTTGAAAAAAATGGTGTCGACACCAGTGCTGTACGTCGCGCACTTTCAGGAGAACGAAATACCGATATCATCATTGACTACAACAACAACCCTGTATTGTCTTCCTTTGACCTCATAGAATTTGACAACTTTAACTGGGCAATTTTATCCGAAATAGACGAAGTAGAAGCATTTGCCTCCATCCGTCAAAATACATTGTTCATGTCTGGACTAATGTTAGCTGTGACAATTGTAATAGCGATGTTTGGCTTTTATATCGCTAAGCGAATTGCTCAACCGATTTCGGAAATAGCTGATATCGCACAACATGTCGCAGATGGCGAACTTACTATGGACGTTAAGCAGTCTTCACAAGACGAAGTTGGTTTATTACAACGTGCTATTCAAAAAATGATTCGCAACCTTGCCCGCATGGTTGAGAGTATTTCCAACGTGGCGCTAAAACAAGCATCTACTTCAGAACAACTTGCCGCAGTAACCACGCAAACCAGTTCAACCATGGCGGAACAGCACCTCGTTTCAGAACAATTAGCTACAGCAATGCAAGAAATGGGGACAACCGTTAGAGAAGTTGCTTCAAATACCACAGGTACAGCGGCAGCCATTGAAGATATCCAGCAAAGACTGCAAGAAGGTACGCGTAAACTTAATGATACCTATAATTCAATCCTGACCATGACAGAACAAATTCAAGATTCTGAAACCAATATCTTGCAGCTGCGGAATGACTTTAATCAAGTTATCAGCATCTTAGATGTTATAAAAAGTATTGCCGAGCAAACCAACTTGCTTGCACTAAACGCCGCAATTGAGGCTGCCCGCGCAGGTGAGATGGGTAGAGGCTTTGCTGTAGTTGCTGACGAAGTGCGAGAACTTGCCCAACGCACGCAAAATTCTACGCAAGAAATTGACGACATGATTAACACCATCATGTCAGGCGCAGACGCATCTGTTGCAGTAATGGCGAAGAGTGTAGAACAAGCCAACCTAGTACAAGCACAAGCAAAAGAAGTGACCGATTTGAATCAAGTCATTACCGATGAAATGCAACACATCAACGATTTAAGTACACAGATTGCCACAGCTGCTGAAGAACAATCAATCGTCGTTGAGCAGATTTTAGAAAACGTAGAATCTCTCAACCAAGGAATCATGGAAACCAGCGATGCCGCAGAAAGCATTGCAAAATCAAGTACTGAGTTAGCTGAGCTTTCAACTCAACTTGAAAAAGAAACCTCTCATTTTCATACTAAGTAACTAAGGAAATAAATATGGGAAATAAGAAGCTCTTACTCGCACTATCAACCATAGGTGCGTTAAGCTATGGCATGTCGTCTCAATGTCTTGCAGATGACAATGGCTGGAGTGCAAACGTTGCAGCCACAAGTAATTATTTATGGCGCGGGTTAGAACAAACCAACGGCAGCGCGGCAATTTCAGGTGGTATTGATTACGCTTCAAATTCAGGATTTTATGCAGGCACGTGGGCGTCAAACGCTGACTGGGCTGATGAAATGACCTACGAGCTCGACTTCTATGCGGGTTTTGCCGGTGAAACCAAGAACTTTAGTTATGATGTTGGGTTCATATACTACGCATACCCAGACAGTAAAGATGACGTCGATTTCAGTGAGCTTTATGCCAGCATTTCAATGGGAATGTTCAGCCTTAGTTATTCAGTCTTAGCCGATGCTGAAGGCGTGGATTTCGGAGACGATTCGTACGTAGCGATTGATGTCGCCCTACCAATACACTCAGAAATTGAGGTCACCCTGCACGTAGGCCATGGCACCGATGACTTCTATGCAGGCGAATCATTTACCGATTACGGTATTAGCTTGTCTAAAAGTGGCTTTACGTTTGGACTATCAAATACTGACTTAGACAATGACGATATGAAAGTATACGTTTCCTACAGCATCGACATTGACCTGTAATCTTCACCCAATTTTCTAAACAAATACTTCGCTGATTTTATCCTCTGATAGAGGATAAAATCAGTGGCTCTCTTTATGGGGTTTGTTTGCTAAATAGGCAAGGCAAAGTCATATTGCTTGGTCGACATTCGAATCTAATCCTATGATGCAGACTTCCTTCATATCGAAACAAGAAATCTGTCTTTCGGAGGTTTATATGTCCCTCACTGGTTCTGTATTTTAAATGGAAGTCTCATTGATACATTCCCTGTTACCTTTGAAAATTGATATTGTAAGAAATTTATAGAGGGTGGTTTCTATAAAAAGTAAAAACTACAGACCTATGAAAAATATTACGAAAAGATAATTAAACGGTTCCTTTCATTTATAAAATCCACCACACACTACCGTCATTTTTTAACACTTCTTACATAAATATTATTTAATTTGGCGGGTGAGCCTAAGTTTTTTCGTCTATGAGGTAGAGAGCATAAATTGAGTCCAATTTACATACATTGGACTTGAGTTAACCATAGGTAGTTTCATGAAACTAAATAGATTAAATAAAATAAATAAATTAATTACTGGCACATTATTGTTGCTTAGTTCTGCAAATCTTTTCGCCACACCAATAGTGATAACAGATAGTAGTCAGCTAGATTTCGAAGGTGACTTTGTTTATGCGTTGAATTTTTTCGGTTCGAGTGATGTTTCGATTGGCGACGCAAATTTTGACAATGTAGCCGGACGGATAGGCAGCAATCCAAATGGCTTTTCAATGGCGGGATTCAATAGGAATGCATCTTGGAGTGCTGGAAGCGATATTGGAACCGGCGCTAATAACGACGCGCTAGAGTCTATCCTAAGTACAATAATCTGGTCTGGTGAAGTAAATAAGGGAGCTATGAGTTTTGACTTACTAAGTGGCCATAGTTATAAGGTCCAATTACTTTTTTCAGAATGTTGTAATAATCGCAATTTTTCGATTACATCTTCAGACGGTCAATTTTATGAAGAGTATCAAGGAGACAATTGGAAGAGTAGTACAACTCAAGGGTATTTGAGTACATGGGACTTTGTGGCGACGGATGCTGGATTGAATCTTGATTTCCAGCGAATGCAGGTACCTGGTGGGGATTCCAATTATCACATTTCAGGTTTAACTATCGAACAAATATCACAACAAGAACCTGTAACCGCCGTTTCTGCGCCAAGCACAATGAGCATTCTAGGTATCGCCCTGCTGGGATTGCTATGTCGCAGACGCAAGCATTAATCGACTATTAGGTCCTGTAATACATTTTTCTAACCGCCAGTGGTAAAGATGCACAGTAAAATAATATCGTTTAGTCGGCCTTCGAATTCGAACGAAAATCGATTCAAGGTCGACTTCCACCTATCAGCATCGTCAACTTTTTAGATGCCTAGTCAGTTAAGTTCCAACATTTCTTTACTATGACAAACACTGCTTATCATCTAACAAAAGATAATCTAAAGGATTATAAAAAAGATCAATCTCCATTTTGTGTTTTCTCATAAATACAGTAAATATTTATGGGTGCCTCATAGGTTAAAAGCATCCCTGACAATAATACTTCTTAAAAATGCTATTCCTTAGAGTGTTCCGTATCTGGCTCTACTTTTAGCTTTAACCCTAAACCATGAATTACTTGAGTAAAACTTGATAATTTGGGGTTACCTGAAGATGAAAGCATCTTATACATACTCTCACGGCCTAACTGAGATCGCGCAGCCAAACCGCTAATACCGTCTACTTGCGCTTCTGCAATATTTCTAAGTACCATCAATATTACAGAGGGCTCACCGTCTTCAAATGCTTCATTCAAGTATTCAGCCGCCACTTCTGGATCACGCAACAACTCATTATGAGTTTGTCTTACATTACGTATCATTTTTCTTTCTCCGCTTGTGGTTTTTCCAACATTCTTTTGCTTTCTTAATGTCTCTCGACTGGGTAGATTTGTCTCCACCACACAAAAGCAAATATATTCGATGACCCTCTTTACCGAAATACACTCTATAACCTGGCCCATAATGCAACCTTAATTCACTTAATCCATCGCCTATCGGCTCAACATCGCCAAATAGTCCAAGTTCCATTTTATCAACTTGAATTATAATTTTTGCTTTAGCCTTTTTATCCCGTAAGTTCTTCAACCAATCAGCATAAAGACTTTTCCCTGAGTCATCGACGTACTCAAAAACAGTGTTTTTCATACCACTCCTAACTCAATTGTATCCCAAGGGATACAAAAATCAATTTGAGTGAATAATGTATTACGACCAATAAATAGCGTGAATAAAAATGACCATCAGAGATTTCATGTTCAATAAAACTAACTGAATAACAATTTCGGAGCTGAATTGCATGACGAGAAAAATCCGCCATAAATATCCTTGGCTTTCGTGGCATATCGATTCCTTTCGATTAAATACTGAACAAACAAGTGTAGTTCAATATATTAAGAAAGATCATTATTATTCAATGTTAGTTCTAAGAGCTACATCCTCTAGCGCTTGTCTGTGAGAAGGCATGCGCCCCTTTGTAGTCAGGCATGTCAGCAGTTTTCGGCGCAAGATTACGTTCACAACTGTACCACTGCGGCACCACTAATTTTGCATATTTTTTGCTAATTGAAACGCCAGCATTCGTTTGATTTTGCAACCAATAATTGGAGAGAACATGACCAAAAGGACTCGGCGCATCAAACAAATGATGAAACGAGTGAACGACTCCTTGTGCGCCATTGTCCATCCAGTTGATAAACTTAATCGACTGCTTGAATGTGGCATCACATCGCCGAATAAACTCACTCTCTTTGATGCCAAAGCGCGCTAGCGACTCGCGAATGGTAGGCACCGTACCTTCACCAACACCAATTGTGGGAATATCGGGCGATTCAATTAGAGTAATTTGAACCTGCGGGCTTTGTCCATTCTCACTCGTAGTTTTGGCTAATGAGCTGCCCAAATGATTGGCGGCTAACCACCCTGCTGTGCCACCACCAATAATACAGATGTTATTTATCGCCATACGCCCCCAATTCCTGCTGGTACCTAGCAGTTGATCGTTTCAAGTGCCATAGATAAATCGTTTATCAAATCTTCAACAGACTCTAACCCCACTGAAATTCGCATATCCGCTAATGACAATCCCATTTTGGCAAACTGCTCTGGTGGTTGCTCTTTCAGATAACCAATGGCAGGAGCATAAATAAGGCTTTCATGACCGCCCCAACTGACGCCTTTTTGAAAGAGTTTTAAGTGGTTGAAGAACTGTTGAATTTGGCTGAGATCTTCAGTGGCTAAGCGAAAGCTTAACAGACCACTAAAACCTGTCATTTGCCGGTTCGCCAATTCGCGTTGGCTAAAACTAATAAGTCCGGGGTAATTTATCTTGGCGATTTTTGGGTGCGCTTCTAAAAATGCTGCAATACGTTGCGCATTCGCGCTATGACGCTCCATTCTCAGCGACAGTGTTCGTAAACTGCGTAGCAGCATATTCGCTTCAATTGGCGTCATAATTGCGCCAAGCAATTCGTATTCGCGCACATGTATAGCGTCTATCAGCTTGGCATTACCAATTAACACGCCTGCCACTATATCACTATGTCCGCCCAAGTATTTTGAGCAGGAATGTAATTCTAAATCGATCCCCAGTGAAAGTGGCTTTTGAAACAAAGGTGTAGCCCAAGTATTGTCAATTATGGTGAAGATATTGTGTTGTTTAGCAAGTTCAGCAATCTTGCCAATATCTTGTAGTGAAAATACTGCGGAAGTTGGACTTTCAAGATAAATGAGTCGTGTATTCGGGCGGATATGGGCAACGAATTCATCTATGTTGGTGCCTGAAATAAAGCTCGCTTCCACGCCCATTTTAGGCATCAAAAAGTCATTAATAAGGTTGATTGCAGGGCCGTAAATATTATTCAAGGTAATCATATGATCGCCCGCACTTAAAAAATGCAGCATGCTCGCTGATACGGCCGCCATGCCTGAAGCGAATAACTTCGCTTTTTCTCCATTGGCCAGTGCGGCAATTTTCTTCTCAGCCAAAACTACCGTGGGGTTACAGCCTCGGGTATAAATTGGATTGTTGATCTTGTCATCAAACGCCTGTGACAACGCTTGCCAACTATCAAAAGTAAACAGCGAATTTTGATAAATAGGCGGCACAACGGCACCGTAAGGATCTTTGGTATCAAGTTCGTCGTGCACGAGTTGCGTTTGACTGGTATAGCCCGCTTGATCATTAAATGGCTTTGTCATGTTGGTTTTCCTGCTGAGATAACACTTGACGGTTCTTTACCGGAGTGAGAATTACGAAACTGACCAATGCCCAACCAAGCGAACGAAAAGGCCAGCATAATGTTGATTAACGACAGCCATTGCCACTGCCAGTAATCCACCACTGAAATGCCCAAGGTGGCATAAACAAATACGGCAGTTGTACTCCACGGCACAAGGCTTTCAATCATAGTGCCAGTATCTTCCAGTGACCGTGATAGTACTTTTCGAGGCACACCCAGTTGGTCGTATTTCTTGGCAAATGTCTCTCCAACAATAAAACTGTTCGCATACTGACTTGATGTCATGGCGTTCGTTGCGGCAGATGCGATTAACGAGGATGACACTAATGTTGCTGGACGCTGCACTTTATCTAATAACCGATTGATGATTGTTGGGATTGCGTTAATACAATCTAATGCGCCAACATAAATAAACACTAACATAGTGATCACCACAGGCTGATGCAAAGCATACAAACCGCCACGATTAAACAGTACCGTAACATGTTCATCAACCGTCACATCAACGTGACGTGCCATGGTCACATTAAATCCTTGATATAAAGACTGAACAACATCATCGAGCGCAAGCGACTGTATACCGAGTGCCAGACAACACGCAACGGCGGTAGATACAATTAACGTTGGCAATGGTGGCTTCTTGAAAAATGCGCCAAGCAAGATAATTGCAGGTGGCGCCAAGAGCAACTAATGCAAAATAAAGAGTTGTGAAATCGCATCCAATGTATATTGCAAGATATCCACATTCAGCGCTTCACTATTCGTAGACAAAGATGCATGCACACCATTGCCCGAGTATGCTATGTCTGCGGGATAAACACCGCCTAGCCAATAAAAAATAGCAAGCGACAATAGTGCAGAAGGCAATGTCGTGTATAACATCGCACCAATATGCTGATAAAGGTCAACACCGACCGCCATCGCAGCAATGTTCGTGGTATCGGACAATGGCGAGAGTTTATCGCCAAAGTACGCGCCTCCCACTATCGCCCCTGCGGTAATTGCTAAATGCGCATTTACCACCGTCGCCACCGCCATAACAACAAGACCAATAGTGGCAATTGCCCCCCAAGACGTGCCTGTGCACAACGAAAATATAATCGGCAGAACAAAGGCTACAACATATAAATAATCAATATTTATCCAACTTAGACCTAAATAAACCAGCATCGGAATAGTGCCCGACATCATCCAACTACTGATGAGCAGACCAATGGCAAACAGTAGCAATAACGTCGGAATTGCCCGCGCCAGTTTATGCGTAATCGCCTGCAAGATATCTTGCCAATCGTAGCCCATCACCAACAGCCCTGCGATGAGCATCACGGCTGCAGATAAGAATACGATTTCCAACGGAAACGCTGCATGCTCAGTAAAGTGAGGCCGATATATTAGGCCATACATCACGACGACCAATAACGTCGCAACCGCAAACAAGGCTATCGCCAATGAAGGCTGCTTAGCGTTTTCACCTTGTTTGTTCATGAGCAACTCCTGTGCTGACACGCGCTGGCCTATTTAACTCTTGTGAGCCTAGCGGCCCAGCCACCGTTGGGAGCCAACACTATACTAGGGCGATCTTTACGCGAAACCTGTTCTACATTAATTCGATAGTCACTCGCATAGCGCGCGGCATTGATGCCATCGTTAAAACTCACCATGTGATAATCTCCACGACCCAAGAAAGATAAATCAATCGTGAACTCTCGCACTTTCGCATTTCCCATCACGCCAATAAACCAATCGTCACCGCTTCGTCTCGCGATAATGATGTGATCACCGAGTTTGGCTGATTGCACAGCAGTTTCATCCCATACTGTGGGGATTTGGCTAATAAACTCTGTTGTTTCACGCTCTTTGAGATAGTTTGATGGACTGTCAGCCAGCATTTGTAACGGACTCTCAAATACCACATAGAGCGCTACTTGGTGGGCGCGCGTTGTTTTACTCATTGGGCGATTAAAATTAACCTGAAAGTTTTCCGGTTGGCTGTTCACCATAGCGCCCGGTGTATAGTCCATTGGACCAGCAAGCTGTCGGATAAAAGGTAATGTTAGGTTATGCTTAGAGGTAATGTAATCCGCCCATTTATTGTGCTCCAGCCCTCGCACGCCCTCACGGGTGATCACATTAGGATAAGTTCTGCGAAGCCCCGCGGGTTTATACGAACCATGAAAGTTAACCAGCAGTTGTCGTTTTGCCGCTTCTTCCGCCACTTTCCAGTAATAGTCAACCATGGCTTGGTCATCGCGCTGCATGAAATCGACTTTAATGCCAGCAGCTCCCCACTTGGCGAAGGTGTCTAACGCAGGTGCGAGCTGTTGATCTAATGTTCTCCATATTACCCACAAAATCACCCCAACGTTTTTTTGTTTGCCATAGTCGATGATCTCTTGCACGTTAATCTCATCAACCACCGACAATACGTTGTCTAGGTGGTGCCAGCCCTCATCAAGAATAATGTATTCCAGTCCAAATTCGGCGGCAAAATCTATGTAATGTTTGTAGGTTTGAGTATTAATGCCCGCTTTAAAATCAACACCATAAAGATTATTAGCGTTCCACCAATCCCAAGCGACTTTACCCGGTTTGACCCAACTAGCATCAATTGCAGTTTCATCTGCCAGCAAATAAGTTAATTGATTAGTGAGTAGTTGCGCGTCCTGTTCGCTTACCGCAAATACCCGCCATGGAAACGCACGCCCATTGCTGTTTTCACTCAGTTGATTTTTAGCAAGGTAGCTGGCGCGTTTTAAGATGTTCTCATTTCGATCAGAGCCATTTTTTGATTCAGCTGCCAGTACGTGTTGAGGAAAAATAGCATTTAAGCTCAAGCTCGCTGATGGATTTTCGTTGCTGTTGTCACCGCCAGCTAACCACATGCCCGGATAAGCGCGAAGCCCAGTTTCGGTAATCACTAATTTGCTGTGACCAGCATCAACCAACAATGGCAAGCTAGCAAATTGCGCAGATTCGATTTGTGACAGTTTTTTCGGTAAGTACAATCGTTCATTATGCGAAATAAAGCTGCTTTCCTGCGGAAACAATACCTGATGATCATCATCAAAGCGCATCGTCGCTTGTTCATCTGTCACAACAATTTCGCCCGTAGCCGTGGTTGCGAATCTGTATGCAAATCCCTCGTCGAACACTCTGAAACTAATACTTTGCTCATTATCGAAGGCCAGCGTCAGTTCATGATATTGCTCGACGATTTCCGCCGATTTTTGCTTAATTGGTGGAGTAATTCGTCGATTAACTCGTTGTCTGTTTTCATCTATGACATTCGCCTGAGCCAACGAGCTCAGCCCCTGAATCGACATATCGGCATAGGCATCGTTGAGTAAAGCGTTGTCACCAAGCTTGGCTGAATAGTTGATACCTTCGTCTAAAGTAACAGTGACAACCAACCGACCATTTGGTGAAGCAATTTTATATTGAGCTGCTAACAGCGAGCAGGAAAAAGAGAGCGATAGTACGACGACTAAGGCAATTCGTAGCAATGAAAACATGACAATTATCTCTTGTGGAAGCTGCCAACTAATGCGGCATTACACCGCATTAATTGGCATTGTTTTGGGTCAAATTAACGCTATAGGTTTACACTAACTGGGGATTTTCCATCCCACTCGATAGTCTGTACTTTCCCTTGATGTGGGCGAATGGTAATTTCAAATTGCTCAGCATCACTATTGCCAGCTTTGCCCGCGCTATTGGCCGTCTTGTTGTTAACACAAATATTGAAATTGCTCTTGAAGGCGCGAACATTATTCAAACACATATTGTTCCACCCTGTCGGTAGGTACGGTGCAACATCGAAGCGGTTGAACCCAGTTGGCTCGATACCAAACAAGCCTTCGGTGATAGCACGCGCATACAAAGCACTTTCTGCCGATAGATGACGTTGGTTCCCTTCTGGCCAAGCTTCTACCGCATACGGCACGTGTTCACCAAGCAACCGTTTACGCGAGTAATATTTGAAATAGCGCATGGCGGTGTCCGTTTCTTGCGCATTAAAAATACCTCTAAACGCGTAAAGTGTAGCGCGATCCCAGAAGGTTTTGTTTCCTGCCTCTGAGTAAATGCCATCAGGACTCCAAAGGTGCTCAGATAACAATGCAGCCAGCGTATCTTCTTTTCGATCAAAAACACCAAACGTAAACGGCAACGCAATCCAGGCTCTTAGCTTGTCATTACCCTGATAGTACTGATACGTATCAAAGCCTTGAACATTGGCACCAAAATACTTTTCAATGTGTTTGACCAGTGTTTCTGCGCGTTGCTGATAGTCTTTTGCAATGTTATTTCGGCCAAGTTCGCTATTTAAATAACTCGCAGAGAGCAAACCACCGTAGGTCAGCATATTGGTACTTAAGTTAACGTCGCCTGCCGGAAAGCGCCCCTCCAACTCGTCGCTGTCTGAAGCAATTACACCGTCTGCGGTCAGCTTGTTATAGCTATAATCAATACACCAATCAATCAGCGGTAGTAATTTTTTAGCTTGCTCAGGATTGGCATACGCTAAGGCAAATCGACTTGCACCGTACGCTATCATCGCACAATCACCGCGATCGCCAGCCCCATCCCAAAAGTCATCGCCTTCCGCAATAATAGAAGAAGGGATATAGCGTCCTTCGTCATTCATAAAACGTGCGAAATGTCGAAAGCTATTAATCGCTGATTCATTGCCGTTTTCGTTACCTAAGAATGGAAAGAATGGGTTGATATATTCAGCCTGATCATTCGCCCAAATAGCGGCATAATAACGACCACCACCTGGGCCATGCATTAAGCCACCTTTAGTACGAAAGATCGACTCTGCACCACGAAGCTTGGCAAACTCAAACATCTTGTTAATGATTGGGTCTGGCGTTTCAAGTTGCAGATCTTGCTTTAATGAATCCACATAAGCGATGCGTTTTGCAAGCTCTATCTCTCCATCAAACTGGTTATTTTGACCTGCTTTCGTCGCTTTATAATCAACATAAATCGATGTACTGTCGCCCGCGGCCAACACTAATTCGTCAACTGCATTGGACGTAGCTTGAATGTGGTAAATCCCATAACCCCCTAACTCTTCTTTTGTTTTGTGCGAGTAGTTGAGCGCATCTAACGACAATTTAACCGGATGACTGCCAGTATTGGTAAATGTGAGGCGTTCAACCATCATTGCCTCGGTCGTACTGGGTGCTAAGGTACGACTGAGTGATACTTGCTCACTTAGCTGACTCTTAAGCGTCAGCGTGCCATCGATACGGACCTGAGTTAATTGTTCATTTGCAATAGCAACGCCATTAATCGCAATTTGTGGAGAAATCGCTTTTGGAAAATCATGGATAAGGCTGGCATGGGTGTCATTTGGGATCGTTCTTAACATTGGCCATACCAACTTGCGTTTCAACGTTAACTGACCATTAGCATCGCTACCATAATAAATAATCGCTGAGACTTGCTCGCCACTAAATTCAATATGATCTTCGTGACTATCGTTCACTAGCCAAATTAAACCAGCATCAGTGAGTTGCCAGCGATCTTGTAATGTATTGGCTAAGCTATCTAATACAGTAGCCGATGCAGGTGACGTTGCAGGTGCAATTTCAGGTTTTGGGGCAGAAGATGTTTCAGCCACATTGCTATGATTACAGGCAGCTAAAGGAGCTAATAGAATTAATGAAGCTAAATATTTCAAGCGCATAACGTTTCTCTTCTTATTTCTCATAGTACGGCTAACTTCTTAGTTAGCTAATTTACCCTCATTGAAGCATGAATAGGTAACGATAAACTTACGAAAAAGAGAACAAGTATTCCCAATAAATAACCTACTGACCTATGCGATCGATTTTTAACGAATGCTATTAATTCGTATTGAAGCATAGCGTTGCCCTCACCGCTATTAGATTTGCTGATTACAAGGGTTTAGCGAGTGGCGTTTTTGTATTGGAAGCGGACTTTCACCGTTATAGTCTTTTATTAGGTGTTTACACTCGCAAGCATTTCATCTTTGACACTACTTGAAATATTAGCCCAGGTTGTTTGATTATTTATAGCAAGATTAATATTACAGTTTTTGCATACTTTGAATATGTGATGAAACCAATCAGAATGACTCCACTCTCGCGGTGGCGGAGAAGTAAATGCTTTTAGGTTGTTATCCCACTTTACTTCTGCGGCTTCGCGATAGATATATTGATAACTAGAACTTCCACCGCTAGCTAATACTAATATCAACTGACCGTTTTCAAGTATTTCTACACGCTCGATTACTTCCATATTCAATAAACACCAAAAGGTTTCATTGGGCCCCACTTTTTTTGAACTTAATCGTTGAAAAACACACCGATGAGGTTATTTTAGCAAGTTGGTCATGTACCAAGCATCATCTATCAACGCAAAAAGGCAAAAGCCACCTACAGATTGCTCTTTGTTGGTTCTAACCACTGTCGTATCAAATGCGTAGTTCACTTTTAACACTTGGCTTGCTTGCCATTTTTCAACGCTTCTTCTAACAACCGATACGCGATGGCTTTGTGGCTCTTCCACCAACTCAAAATCCTTAATTAAAAAGTTTTTGATGCCCGCATATCGCGACTTTGTATATTTGTCATTTTGCTTGTCAACGAGTCGTTTTATGGCTTGCTCTTCTGCACGAACTTTTAAAGGTGCAATTTGCTTAAACGCTTCATAATCTTGATTTTTTACAATATTCGCTGCATCAATACATTGTGCTTTTTGCGTTTCGAAGTTATTTGCTGAAACAAAAGAAGAAAATAGTAATGGAAGGAGCAACAGTGTGTTTTTCATTTATTATCCTTAATTTTTAGTACTTACATTCTGATTGTCATAAATTCAAACAGTTACGCTTATTACTTTACTAGTTAATCTCATCAACTCCAAGGGGGTTAGCGGTCTTTGATAAATCAATTATGCAAATATCACTATATTGATATAAAGGGGTTAGGCCATTTGACAAAAATACAGTTTATACATCCACGAGCTAGAGCACACTACGACGAAATTCTAATGGCGACATATTAAATTCTCGCTGAAAAATATCATAAAATCGGCTCACCGAACCAAAGCCCGCAGCAAGCGCGATATCCAGTACGGGGTTGTCAGTATCAACTAACATCGATTGCGCATGTTGTAATCTCAATTGATTGATATATTGCTTAATAGACACCCGCATGACACGGTTAAATAACTTCATTGCGTAGTTCTTATGTAAGCCCGTGGAGTTAGCGACATTTTCAATCGTAATCTTTTGGTCATAGTGATCTGCGATATAGCGCAACATCGTTTGAATATGCGATAAACCACTCACAATCGGTTTACTGCCTTCTTTTATTGAACGGTTGGCCAAATCAAAGGTGCTGTAATCTTCAATTGCCATTCGCCTGATACGGCCACGAATCTCATTTATCACCATTGCCGTGCGCGTGTAGTCATTACGAGCGATATCCTGCTCCCAAATTCGGGTGATTTCTTCATCGCAGTGGTACAGGCTGTTAGAAACGATCACTTCGCCATATAGCAGCTGGCTGACAAACTCGTCGGGTAATTTCCATGTTAGAAATGATTGCAACGGTACGTACACGTTGACCAATTCACCATCACCTTCTGTCGCGATCATTTGATGGGGAAACGACGCCCAAAACAGTAACATTCGACCTTCAGGTACGCTGATCTTTTTACCGTTTATCAAATAGTCAGCTGAACAATTAAATAAATAGTTTATTTCAATGTGACCATGCCAGTGACTTTTTGGCATCACTTTAGGCGCTAAGCGTCTAAAACCAAACTGATTTTCCTGACCTTGAGCTTCTAACGGGCTGCTATTATCACTAAAGGCAATTTTGCCGACCCAGTCCAACATCTGTTCCCCCAAGCGTACAAACTTGTGACATTTTCTCACACAGTACTACATTTCATTACCAATTCAACAAGAGGTTACTTTTTGGGAATAAAAAAAGCATTTTTGGGAAGTCACACGATTTCAATAGACACAGAACTAATTCGCATCAGATCTCGTTAAACGAGTTATTTATCAGGAACAATACCGGAGTTTACGAGAGGCTAACCCTTTAACTATAGCGATATAAATAGCGCATAAATGCAAATTCTAGCGGCGTTTATGAAGTCATCGCTGTTCACCTGTTCAACGATATTCGAAGCAATCAAAACAATAACTAAATAAATATAAAACAAAGGGTTAGTCATGAAGAAGTCATACTTAGCATACGCAATTAGCGCGGCTTTTGCGACCACAGCCTCGGCACAAGAGGCAAGCGAGCCAACACAAACAGACAAAGAAAAAGTTGAGGTCATTGAAGTTACAGGAGTTTTGAGTTCACTCAAGGAAGCACAAGAAATTAAGAAACTTGCCGACAATATTGTCGATGCAATCGTCGCCGAAGACATAGGTAAGTTCCCCGATTCTAACGTTGCAGAAGCACTACAACGTATTCCGGGTATCAGTGTTAACCGCAACAATGGTGAAGGACAAACCGTTACCGTCCGTGGCCTAACCGGTGACTACAATGTTACCACGCTTAATGGTCGTAAAATGGCATCTGAAACGGTTGGCCGTGACTTTAACTATGACCTAATCGCCGCAGAACTTATCGGTGGAATTCAAGTGAATAAAACACAACGTGCCAGCTTGCCAGAAGGCGGAATTGGCGCGGTGATTAACATTGATACGTTAAAGCCACTTGATGTTGGCAGCCGTGTTGCGGGCTCTATTGAGGGATACTATAACGAGCGCGCTGGTGAAACCGATCCTCAGGCGTCATTTTTGGTTAGCGAAACCTTTCACGATGACGAACTCGGCATACTATTTTCAGCCAATCATACGTCGTCGTTTACGCGCTTTGACAGCCACTCAGCACAATGGGGTTGGCATGAATGGCATGAAGGCGAGTTGATTGAAGGTGGCGATCCTAACAATACGGGTCGTTTTCCTAGCTGGCCCAATATTATGGTAAGTACAGATAAGCGTGAACGAACAGGTGCCACCATGGCATTGCAGTGGCGGCCAACCTCCGACTTGGACATTAATTTCGATGCTTTGTACACCAAGTACGAAATCGTATCTACTGGTAACATGATTTCATTGGCCTTATTCGAAGGCACTAATTTGCAGAACATTCAGGAAGTTAATTATGGTGCTGATGGTCACAGTAACAGCTTAGTGATTGGCGAACCGGGTAATTTAGATTCACCCGCCATTGCTGAGCTACTCGAAAATCAACACCCGAGAAATAGTGATGCCTTTCAAGTGGGCTTAAACGTTAACTACCTCTATGACAACTTCACGTTTAATTTTGATGCCGCCTATTCTGAAGCAGAAGATAAGTCTGCTGGCGTTAGCTGGATAGTTGTGCGTACAGCAATTGATACCTTAAACATCAACTGGGACAACGGTACGCAAGTGCCAGACATTGACTTTGGCGGTACCGTACTGGATGAAAATTTGGATTATGGTGCTTGGTACAACCGCATTGATGGCGACAAAGTCAAAGACAAAACAGCCAACATGCTATTCGACGGCACCTACGAACCTAACGACGGCATAGTCAAATCAGTATTGTTTGGTGCTGGCTATAACATGCAAGACAAGGGTAAGACATATTGGAACCAAAATAACGCCAGCGCTTACGCCATACGCAACGGAGAAAACCCAGGTATTATCGATGCACCAGAAAGTGAAATGGTCAACATCAACGGTAACCCACTTTGGGGGCCTTTGCCTGATGGTGTTATCGTCGCCGGTAACTTTAGTAATTTCATGGGTAACACCAGTGCAAATGTGCCGCAATCGTGGGGCGGCATTGACATAGATAACCTATTTGCTTATCTACGCGGACTCGACGCAGAAGCGTTTGATGAAAACCTCACCTTACGCCCGAGTTTACAAGGCGGTAATACCTATGGCGTAAAAGAAGAAACGCTACATGCGTATGCAGAGCTAGTTTTAGAAGATGAAATCGCGGGTATGCCTTGGATGATTAACACAGGTTTACGTTATGTTCGTACTGATGTCAGCTCTTGGGGCTATTCGCAAGACCCCGCACGCATTGCTTTTGACCAAGATAGGTTATTAACTGACGCTGCTAAAGAAGGTTCTTTGTTTGTTGAATTCACCGGTGACTACGATAAGTGGCTGCCAAGCTTCAACGGTAAGTTGGAACTTACTGACAACCTAGTCTTCAGATTAGGGCTATCGCAGGCCATTTCTCGCCCACCGTTAACCAATCTATCTCCGGTTACCTCAATCTGGCAGGACGAAAGTAGTTCACCTCCTAAGAACTACATGTACGAAAATGATCCGGGTTTAGAGCCATACTATGCTGACCAATTAGATACAACAATCGAGTGGTATTACAGCGACAGTGGCACGTTGAACTTCGCCACTTTCTACAAAGATTTACATGGTTTTGTTTCCTACCAGTCAAACCTTGAACAAGTCGCAGGCGTTGAGTTTGAAGTGACTCGCCCAGAAAATGATAAGAACAAGGCATCAACCATTCGCGGCTACGAAGTTAACTGGCTGCAAACCTTTGATGAGTTCTTACCTGACTATCTAGCAGGCTTTGGTATCTCAGCAAACTATACCTACAACAACAGTGAGTCAGGTGAGTATTCTGGCAATTTTAACGAGGAAGGTGACTGTGTTTCAGAGTGTGTGCAATTACCATTTGTCGGTTTGTCGAAACATCAATACAACTTGGTCGGCTTTTACGAACAACATGGCTTAACAATTACTCTTGCATACAACTATCGTGATGAGTACAGCTTAGGTACGCAAAGTTACTGGTCAAATCAAGTGGGCGGTTATGTACGCGAGACATTGGAAGTGGATGAATGGAAACAATTGGATTTCCAAGCAAGTTACGAGATCAGCGAAAACATCACGGTCACGTTCGACGCAAACAACTTACTCGACCCTGACTACGTGCGTTACTTAAACGGCGACAAAGGACACGTTGATTACATATCAAGTTGGGGACGTAATTACCGCGCTGGTATCCGCTTTAATTTTTAGCGCGATTTAGTTTGGGGAAAAGCTGTATCACCTAAACCATTTTGTGTTTATAGATACGCTAAACTCATTGGCCCGCAGCCTCTCTGAAGCGGGCCCCTTTTCTCCTAATATAGATCGTCAGCACTTATAAACTATCTCATTTACCCAGAAAAAATGGCACTTCATATGAACAGTTCCAAAATTACGCATTTTTCACTTATCGCCATTATCGGCCTATTCATTACAGGTTGTGGTGGCGGTGGTGAAAGTGGCAACAACCAAGCAGCACCACAAGTACCAGATATAGGTAACGATGCCATTATGATCACCGTATCAGCACCTGAATCAGACGCTGATATATATCTTAGCTGATATATATCTTAATGGACAATATACAGGCAAGACCACGCCCGCAGAAATCGCTGTTGAATCAGGTGAACATACGATAGGCATTGGCCTAAATCAGACGCAAGGTTACTTGAAAAAATCACTGATAGTGAGTGAAAGCAGCAATGGCTCTACATTCAATTTAACCCATGATGACCTTCAGACACCAAAAAACTGGAAAGCTCTATTCATAGGGGTTAACCGCGTTCAAGCACCAGACAAACAATGTATCAGTGAATACACGACAGAACAACTTGATGCAGGATTTGCGTTTTTGGAGTGGAGCTTTGAACAGCGGCTTCAAGGATATAGCTTCAACACCGTCGACTGGACGTATGATCGCATTGATATCAATGAAGAAGTTGTCACGTTAAACCATGAATCGTTATTGACACCTACCGAACTCGAACCTTACTTAACACTGCATAACATTAATAAGGGCGATTATGACTTTATTGTCACATTCTTTCGCGGCGGCGATGTTTTAACAGAGGCTGGTGGTGCAACAGAGCAAAGTTGCTATTTAGGGCAGTTTAGAGGCATAGGCTGGTTTGACTACGATGCCTTGTCTGTTGAAGCCCCCTACGTCACCATTCGTTACTGGGACAACATAGTAAACGCCATCAACTATTCTAAACAAGATGAACGCGATCCTGGCATGTTTATTCACGAGTGGTTACACGCTGTAGCTGAAGTAAACGGCAATGGATTCTTCAAAGGCCGCGGCTATACAATGCCAGCACATAATAACGAAGTTGTACACGCGGCTGGCGCTTACCAATATACTTACCCATGGATGACTTGGTACAAAGACATCATCCAAGGCAAAGTGGTGAGTAACGGCAATTACGTCGGTATTACCCCCGAAGCATTTCTCGCCTGCTCAGCACGCGAACAAGCATTAGATATGTGTGAATAGTAACACCGATGACAGCCCCGTTGCTGTCATCTTCTCTTTGATCACTTCATGACTTATTGTTAATACAAATTTATTCTCATTTCTTACCTGTTGAATTCATTTACAAATTAGCGGTTGAGGCCAAAGCGTTAGTTTGATATTAATGATTTCAGTGACTAAAGAAGATATATTCAGTAGTCTAATCAAGAAAATATTCGTCGATAAATCAATTGGCATTATAGTAACTTATGATGACCTAAGGGCTTGAGTTGAATACCAATTACAAAAATAAGAAAAATATTTTGCGTATATTCAAATCCGTATTCGCCTTTTTCACACTGATGATTTGCATGGCGACATATGCGAGCAACAGTATAGACAGTGTGCGTGTGTGGCCAGCCCCTGAAAGTACGCGGGTTGTTTTTGATCTCAGCGAAAAACCCAATTACAAATACTTTAGCTTATCTTCTCCACAACGGTTAGTGATTGATTTTTACGACAGTAAATCTCTCGTATCCTTTAAAAACCTTGTGAAAGACGATCATCGAATAAAAAGAATTCGCACCAGTACGCCTAAAAATAGTGGTTCGACCCGTGTCGTTTTGGAGTTGGCCGATAATTACCAGCTAACGGTTTTTCCGCTAGACCCTGTTGGACAATACGGTAACCGCTTGGTCGTAGATCTTCACGACAAAGAGAGAAAAAACACAGTTTCACAAGCCGATGACGATGCAATGCGCGATATTGTTGTCGCCATAGTTGCTGGCCATGGAGGTGAAGATCCTGGCTCAATTGGCTATAAAGGCAGTTACGAAAAAAGAGTCACCTTGGCTATTGCCAAAAAATTAGCAAAAATGATTAATAAGCGTCAGGGCATGAAAGCCGTGATGATCCGCACCGGCGATTATTATGTGAGTCATGATCGTAAACCTAAAGTTGCTCGTGAACACAAAGCTGACTTGCTTATTTCAATCCACGCAGACGCATTCACTTCCTCAAAACCACGTGGTGCGTCGGTTTTAGTGCAATCACCGCGCAGAGCCAATTCAGAATTTTCTCGCCTCATAGCGAACCGGCAGAAAGAGTCTGAATTGTTAGGAGGCGCTGGTGAAACGATCAAAAAGACCAAAGATACAAACTTAGCCATTACATTGGCTGACATGAAAAAAGAACATACCATGAAAAGCAGCTACGAGTTCGCCACCGATGTGCTTAAAGAGCTAAAAACAGTGACAAAGCTGCATAAGAAAAAGCCTGAAGGTTTGAGTTTAGCAGTGCTCAAAGCCGCGGATATTCCTTCGGTGTTAATTGAAACGGGTTTTATTTCTAACCCTTATGATGAGAAAAACCTTAATAGCCCTAATCATCAACGCAAGCTTGCCAAGGCGATAGATAATGCGGTAAATAATTATTTCACTCGTAATCCACCACAAAATTCATTAATCGCGTCGAAGCCAAGAGTGATTGAACACAAGATAAAACGCGGTGAATCTCTGTCTGTTGTTGCGCAACGTTATAAAGTGACGGTAAATCACCTAAAAGACACCAATAATCTGACGTCGAATGTGGTGCAAATTGGTCAAACATTAAAAATTATGCAGCCAAACTAACTCGTGTTGAATTAGTCTATGTGAATGTGCCATGCTGTAGTTATAAAGAGATTGACATGTGCTAGTTACTTTACGCATAAAGGAGAAGAAAATGGACTACTTCGGCTCATTTGCCACTACTAGCGAAAACGCGCTTAAATTACTAACCCCTGTCGTCGATAAAGCACTGGTTGCCCATCAGGAAGGAAATTATCGCGACTATGCCGCAATCATCACAAACGAACTTGCAGAAAAAGTCACTGAAGAGAGCTTCGCCCGCGCGCACAAAGAAATCGCACCACAACTCGGCAAATTACAATCAAAATCATTTTTAGCGGCACTCAAACGCGACACTAACCCAATGTTATTGTATTCCGCGAAATACAGTGGCACGGAGGATGATATCCTGATCAACGTCACCTTCAAGAACGGCACGCATCCGCCGCAAATAGACTGGTTGTGGATTGAATAATATTAGCGCGTGTCTATTGAGTATCAATCACTACGACTAAACTGGTAAATCACCTTAGCGCAATATTGTTTCTCTTTTCGTAATATCGCTTCATTGCGCAAGTCTTCATTTCCACTATTAATTGCATTTGGAATGCCTTGGGCTTCTAAACACACCGCCTGCAACGGCTGAAAAGGATGATTGAGGTACTGCCCGGAGTATAACTGCAGTCCCGGTTGATCTGTGTATAACTGCATCGTAATGCCATTTGTGCGGCCACGGAGAATCGCAACAGGCTCCGCCAGTCGATTTTTGTTCACGTTTGAATGTGCCAATACATAGCAGTGGTCATAACCATTTGCATCGCCTATTTGTGACGATGTCGCACGCTCAATAGCTTGACCAATTGCCCGTTGCTGCGAAAAGCAAAAGTCAGTGTTTTTTGTACTTTGCGGTGGCTCTATCGGTATACCTGTGTTGTCAGTTGGAAGGTAAAAATGGCTATTGAGTTGCAAATCAAGATCATTGATATTCGTTTCGCCAAGATGAAAGTAGCAGTGATTGCACAGGCTTACAGGGGTGTCTTGATCTGTTGTCGCCTGAAACGCAATCATCAATTGATTATCTTCGGTAAGTTGATAACTCACCTTCGCCAGTAACTCACCGGGAAATCCTTGCTCTCCAGCTTCAGAGAGCAACGAAAAGGTGAGTTTATTCGCAATAATGTCCTGATGCGCCAGCTGCCAATGCTTATAAGAAAAGCCTTGCGAACCACCGTGCAAGCAATGTTCTCCATTGTTTTGCACCGCCTGATATTGCTGGCCATTAAGGGTAAAACGCCCCTGTGCAATACGATTACTCACCCGACCTACCGTAGCACCGAGATAAAAAGGATCGTCTATGAATTGCTCAGCACTTTCGTAAGCAAGTGTTAGCTCTTCTAAAGAACCATTGACTGGAAAACGTATTGAACTTACGCGCGCGCCGTAGTCTAGCAAGCGCACTTCCATACCATTTTGGTTACGAAGTAGGTAACTTTGCACTGCCAAACTGGCATCTAACGGTGCCATGCTATGATACATAACCATCTGGATTGTTACTTTGCCAATGCCAGGTATCTTGCACCATATCTTCAATAGTTAACTCTGTTTGCCACCCCAGCACTTGTTTAGCCAACTGAGCACTGGCGTAACATTGCGCAATGTCCCCAGCTCGGCGTTTTTCAATCTTATATTCAATGGGTCTACTTGATGCCTTAGCAAATGCCGCGACCATTTCAAGGACAGAATAACCACGTCCACTGCCCAAATTAAATGCGTGGCAACCAGTTTCCTGATGTAGTTTTTCTAACGCTTTTACATGGCCTTTCGCTAAATCGACAACATGAATATAATCGCGCACGCCGGTGCCATCATGTGTGTCATAGTCATTGCCGAATACCGAGAGCTGGCTGCGTTTACCTACAGCAACCTGCGCAATAAACGGCATTAAGTTATTCGGAATACCTTTGGGATCTTCACCAATCAAGCCACTTGGGTGTGCCCCTACCGGATTAAAATAACGCAGCAAGATCGCCGACAATCGCTTGTTTGCCTGTGTAACCTCACGGCACATCTGCTCTACCACCAACTTTGTTTGTCCATACGGATTAGTCGTTCTAAGCGGAAAGTCTTCAGCAATAGGCACACTATCAGGATCACCATAAACTGTTGCAGATGAAGAAAAAACGAAACAATTAACGTCATATTCAGCCATCACAGTCATGAGCACTCGTGTACCATTGACGTTGTTGTCATAGTATGTGAGTGGAATTTCCGTTGATTCCCCAACCGCCTTCAAGCCAGCAAAGTGCATTACTGCGTCTATCGCGTGTTCATTAAAAACCTTGTCTAAGGCATCAGGATCGCGAATGTCAGCCTCAATGACCACCAAAGGTTTATTCGTGATAGTCATCACTCGCTCTAATGCTTTAGGGGACGAGTTAGAAAAATTATCCAATGCAATCACATTGTGGCCCGCATTCAATAGTTCCACACAAGTATGCGAGCCAATGTAACCTGCACCACCTGTCACTAAAATATTCATCGCTTTTCCTCTGAAAATAATCTGATGGGCTATTACCACCATATGCCATATAAGAAGATGAGAATTACCGACACACCAAGTGCTGCCCGATTAAAGCCTTTCGACGTTGAAAAAGTAATTTCTGACAAATCTACGCTACTGTCTACGCTGCTAGATTTGCTGTTGAGTGACACAATCACCGTTAGCAGCATACAAAGTACAAAAACTAAACCAATGCGGTCCATGAATGGTAGCTCAGGCCAGAAGAATCGTAATGCCAGCGAGAAAATAGCCGACCCCAGCGCCGCAGACAACGCTCCCTTGGATGTCGTTTTTTTCCAAAACATACCCATGATAAAAATCACCGTAATGCCTGGTGTAAACACCCCCGTAAACTCTTGAATATATTGAAATGCTTGCTCAAATTTGCCTAACAATGGCTCTGCCATAAATAAAGCAATGATCAAGCTTACCAAGGTCGCGACACGCCCGATAAATACATAGTGGTGTTGGCTACGCTGTGGCTGAAACTGTCGATAAATATCCATCGTAAAGATAGTTGAAATACTATTGGTCATTGAAGCGAGTGAAGAGACAATTGCCGCCACCAGCGCAGCAAATACAATCCCTTTGATACCAACAGGCATTAGCGACATCATCGACGGATAAGCTTGATCAGGCTTAGTTAAATCTGGATACAACAGCACCGCCGCAATCCCCGGCAACACCACTATCACCGGCATCAATAGTTTGAGATATGCGGCAAACGCAATGCCTTTTTGCGCTTCATTCACACTTTTTGCCGCCAGCGCCCGTTGAATGATGTATTGGTTGAAGCCCCAATAACTAAAATTCATCACCAACATTCCGCCAATGAGCACTGAAATGCCCGGTAAATCCTTATAATTCGGGTTATCGCTAGACAAAATCATATCGAAATGCCCAGGCAGTTGCGTGGTCAATACAGTAAAGCCCGCAATAACGCCCTCGCCATTAGCAACTTTATCTAACGCGAGATAACTCAATAATAGCCCGCCCAAGACGAGTAGTACGACTTGTAAAATATCGGTATAGGCAACGGCCTTTAAACCACCGTATAGCGAATAAGCGATAGAAAACACCGCCAGAAACACCATACCAAACATCCAATTAACGCCAGCGACAGTTTCAATCGCCAATCCACCAAGCCACAGTACCGCTGTTAAGTTAACGAATATATAAACAAGCAGCCAGAACAGCGCTAAAACCGTTTTCACGCGGTTGTCAAAGCGCTGCTCCAAATATTGCGGCATGGTATATATTTGATTCTTGAGAAATACGGGCAATAGATATTTGCCGACCACAATTAACGTTAACGCCGCCATCCATTCATAAGAGGCTATCGCCAAGCCAATCGCAAAGCCCGAGCCAGACATGCCAATAATCTGTTCAGCGGAAATATTAGACGCAATAAGTGATGCGCCTATCGCCCACCACGGCAACGCTTTACTCGCTAAAAAATAATCCTCAGTATTGCGCTCGTGGTTAGCCTCGTTGCGAGAAATCCATAACGCGACAATAAGGAGCCCTGACACGTAGGCAATAAATAGTGAAATATCGACAGTGTGAAGCATCGGTGTTATCTCTGTTGTTATTGTTAATGTTCGGCGTAAAATCGCTTTGTTGGTAACCGCACGTTAGGCGGTAAAAGCGCCTGTTTCAGCGGTACACAAATAGATATCAGGTGTAATGCCAGTTTTTTCAGGATATTGCGTCTCGACAGCGGCAGTCGCAACATCAACCATTGATGTCGGTACTAACGCCACCACGCATCCACCAAAACCACCGCCCGTCATGCGTGCCCCGCCGTTTTCTCCCAATACTGCTGATAATATTTCGACCAACAAATCGAGTTCAGGTGTCGTTACTTCAAAATCATTGCGCAGTGACGCATGCGAATCAGCCATTAGCTGACTTAATGTGTGAATGTCATGATTGTTTAATGCGGTATAAGCACGCAAAGTACGTGCATTTTCGCTGACGACATGCCAGGCGCGACGAAACAGTTGAGGCTCAAGGTCGGCTTGCGCTTGCTCAAGGTCGGCAAGTGATACCTCACGCAACGCTTTCTTATTAAAAAACTTAGCGACTTGTTCACATTGCTGGCGTCTTATGTTGTATTCGCTGTCGACCAACTCACGTTTCACATTAGAGTTAACAATCATAATCGCCATATCATTAGGAATGCTGGCATATTGATAAGATAACTCCCGACAGTCGAGTAGCATAGCCTGCCCTTGTCGGCCTAGCGCAGAAATAAACTGATCCATAATGCCACAATTGCAACCAACGAACCTGTTCTCAGCACGTTGTCCGATTTTAGCTGCCAGTTCACCGCTAATATCGAAATTAAATAGTAAAGAAAAAGCCTTAACTACCGCAATTTCAAATGAAGCAGAAGAACTCAACCCTGCGCCCTGCGGCACATTGCCACATACCCAAAGATCTGCACCATTTATCTCGATCCCTGCGATCATCAGCTCGTTTAGTACACCCGCCACATAATTGCTCCACGGCACCTGTTGATTAAAGCTAATCGACGCCAGATCAAAACAAACACTTTCATCGTTGTAATCTTTTGCGATGACCCGAATTTGGCGGTCATTTCGAGGATTTGCCAAAACATGGGTACCAAAATTAACCGCAGCAGGGAGCACCCAACCATCATTGTAATCAGTATGATCACCAATTAAATTTACACGACCAGGCGCATAGGCGACGACTTGAGGCTCACAAGAATATGCCTGATAAAATTCCTGTTTTAAAAAAGTTAACTCATACATATTCATTACCGCTGCTTATAATGGATTGAAGATAAATTTTTCAGTCTAATCGCTGCTTGTTCAGGTGTGATATCACGCTGTGCTTCTGCCAGCATTTCATAACCTACCATAAATTTCTTTATGCTAGCACTTCGCAGCAAAGGTGGGAAAAAGTGCGCGTGTAGTGTCCATTCCGGGTGATCTTGGCCGTCGAATGGCGCACCATGCCACCCCATAGAATACGGAAATGAGCAATGGAATAGGTTGTCGTATCTAATCGTAATTTGTTGAATAATATCAGCCAAAGACCGTTGTTGTGCACCACTAAGTTCGGTCATACGCTGCACATTAAATCGTGGCAATAAAAGTGTTTCAAACGGCCACGCAGCCCAATACGGAACGACGACTAACCAGTCGTCATTACTCACTACAATACGCTCGTCTATCGTTAGTTCTCTATGGATATAGTCTCCTAACAAACTATTGTTGTACTGACGATAGTATTCGCTGAAGTTATTTTGTTTGTTCTGCACTAAAGTTGGCAATTGGTCTTGTGCCCAAATTTGCCCATGAGGATGTGGATTCGAGCAGCCCATTACAGCTCCTTTGTTCTCAAACACTTGAACCCACAAATAGCGTTCACCTAGGCTGCGATATTCATCCTGCCACGTGTTTATCACAACGGTAATTTCATCCAAACTTAGCTCAGGTAAACTCCTACCGTGATCTGGCGAAAAGCAAATCACACGACTCTCACCCCGGGTTGATTGCAGACCGAAAAGAGGATCATCAATAGTGACATGCGGTGTATCAGGCTTAAGTGCAGCAAAATCGTTTTGAAAGACAAATGTGGTGTCATATTCAGGATTCACTTCACCGCTAATACGTTGATTACCTGCACACAGGTAGCAGCTTGGATCATGTGCAATGTGTGTACCTTCATCCACTGATTCAATTTGCCCTTGCCACGGACGCAATGCGCGATGCGGAGATAACAGCACCCACTCGCCCGTGAGCGGGTTATAGCGTCGATGAGGATGCTGGCTGACGTCAAATGATTCTTCAATCGCCAAATTTGCGTTTTGCTTTGCCTTCATGAAATTCCCAATGTCTTAAACTTTCCGGCTCATAGTGCAATAAAACCTATAGCGGTGCATTCCCGAAAAGGGGCTATAACCTCCTAAAAAACATCTTGTTCAAAATTTTCAGAGTAGCAACGATGTATCTCAAATGAACAACGGCATGCCACGATATTTTTTTCTTATTTTTCAGCAAATAACAAATTTATGATAAATAAATCAACTTTATTGATGCAAATGAGAATGATTATCATTATTATAATTAAACTTTCATCGATTACATGGCAACGCAATCGCAATAGTTAGGTAAGGAGAATCAAGATGCAGCCCACGGACATTTCGCCCGCAATTAGACAACAAGATACTTTAGCATTAACACAACCTCAGCAATTTGTATTCAATCAACTAAATCTGTCGGAATACAAGCAAAGCATTACGCAGGGATTAACAACCGTAGTAAACATAATTTCTAAGGTTGAAAAACCTTGTTCTGGCGTGTCTCCCCAAGAGCTTACACCGCTGTTTGACCACATCAACTTGGAGAAACCTGTTGAAAATGTTGCAGAAGCACTCGAAGAGCTAACAACTTTATATTTCAATGACGCGGTGTACTTTCATCACCCTAAATATGTCGCCCACTTGAACTGCCCTATTGTCTATCCTGCTATCTTAGCTGAATTAATTTTATCCTCATTAAACTCTTCGCTCGATACTTGGGATCAAAGTGTTGGTGGTACTCTGATTGAACAGAGCCTAATTGATTGGACGGCGAAGCGCATTGGCTTTGGCGAAAATGCCGATGGTATCTTTACCAGTGGCGGTACGCAATCTAACTTAATGGCCTTACTGCTCGCCCGTGATGCGTTTTGTCGAGACCGTGATCAGTATGTTGTTAAAACAAATGGCCTTCCTCAAGATGCACATAAGTTTCGTATCTTCACCTCTGAAATCAGCCATTTTAGTGTACAGAAATCAGCGGCAATATTAGGTTTAGGTTATGACGCAGTTGTACCAGTAGCTGTTGATTCTCGTTACAAAATGGATAGCGAGCAACTCGAACGCAGTATTATCATTACCTTAAAGCAAGGGCTGATCCCAATCGCTGTTGTTGCGACTTCGGGCACAACAGACTTTGGCAGTATCGACCCCATCAATCAAATCGCAGACTTATGTGAAAAATACGGTCTTTGGTTACATGCGGACGCAGCCTACGGATGTGGCTTGCTCACTACTGAAAACTATCGCCATAAACTACATGGTCTCGAACGTGCCAATTCAGTTACGATAGATTATCACAAGTCCTTCTTCCAGCCTGTCAGCTGTGGCGCTTTTTTTGTTAAAGACAAGCGTGATTTATCTGTTGTCACCCATCATGCCGAGTACCTTAACCCACTGAGTCAACGACAGGACGGCACACCAAACCTTGTAGACAAAAGCATCCAAACCACCCGACGCTTTGATGCGCTCAAACTTTGGCTCACACTGCGCATAATGGGCAGCGACAGCATTGGACTATTATTTGAGCAAGTCATTGCAGTCGCATCACAGGCTTACTACCGCTTTAAGCAAGATGAAGAAATAGAAGTGTTACATGAACCTGAATTGAGTACGCTCGTTTTTCGATTCATTCCATCAACCATTGTTAATGATGAACAAATCGACAAAGCAAACGAGCACATTCGCAAGGCAATTTTTCGCTCGGGAGAAGCTGTATTAGCCAGTACAAAAGTACATGAAAAGCGCTACTTGAAATTCACACTGCTTAATCCAGAAACAACGATTAACCATTTAGAAGAAATCTTGCAGTTGATCAAGAAATATGGTCGCCAGTTTTTCAACGTACATTTACAAGGTTAGCCCTGTCGCAATGGAAACATATCAAGAGATGCATATGAAAAATAACATGGACAACAAAATATACGACTTTCTGGCGATAGGACTAGGACCATTCAACTTAGGGTTAGCCTGTTTAACCGAGCCGCTCGACAATCTAAACGGTATTTTTTTAGAAAAAAACGACGGGTTTAACTGGCATCCAGGGATGATGATTGAAGGAACACACTTACAAACGCCTTTCATGTCGGATTTGGTCACTCTTGCCGATCCAACCCACCCACTGAGCTTTTTGAACTATATAAAACAACAAGGTCGCATTTATTCCTTTTATATTAAAGAAAGCTTCTTTTTGATGCGTCAGGAATATAATCAATATTGCCAGTGGGCAACGAAGCAATTATCAACTATTCGCTTTAGTACAGAGGTACAGCAGATAACGTTTGACGAAGCTACTCAGCTATATGCAGTAGAAGCCGTTAACACCAGTACAGGCAACATGTCAGTCTATCATGCAAAAAAATTAGTGTTAGGCACAGGACCCAGCCCTTATTTGCCGGAAGCGATTACAGATTTACCTTGCTCTGTTAGTCATTCATCCAGCTATTTAAGCGACAAACGCGTTTTGCAGTCTAAGTCGTCGATCACCATCGTCGGTAGTGGCCAAAGTGCTGCAGAGATCTTCTATGATTTGTTGCAAGAAATTGACGTTTACGATTATCAACTGAATTGGGTGACTCGCTCTCCACGCTTTTTTCCGCTTGAATACAGCAAACTCACACTAGAAATGACCTCGCCAGAATATGTTGATTATTTTTATCACTTGCCGCTAGCAAAACGTGATCAATTGATTGCTCAACAAAAACATTTATACAAAGGGATAAACGCCAGCCTAATAAACGATATTTACGACCTGCTTTACATCAAAAACCTAAATGAAAAAGTTAACGTCAAGCTGCTGACCAATAATGAACTTACACAAGCTCACCTTCACCAACAGTCAGGTGAAATTACGCTGAGTTTGCACCAAGTTGAACAAGGTCAACACCACCAACTAACTACTCATGGTTTGGTAATGGCAACAGGGTATCAATACCAGTTACCCGAATTCTTACAAGGCATAAGTGGACAAGTTTTGTGGGACGACAGCGGTCGATTTCATGTAAACCGCAATTACAGTATCGACAAAACAGGTAAGCAAATTTTTGTTCAAAACGCTGAATTGCACACTCATGGCTTTGTTACTCCTGACCTTGGCATGGCAGCTTACCGTAATTCCTATCTAATACGAGAGTTAACTGGCGTAGAGCATTACCCCATAGAGTCACGCATTGCGTTTCAGCAATTTGCTACGCCAACTTCCAGCAATATAGCGCAGGAGGCGTCAATCAAGTGAACATCACATCAATGAAACTAGTTTTGACCAACACCTATGTAGCGTCGGACAAATGCCACAAAACTTATTGGAGAGCGCAGTGAAATTCTCGAAGCACGTTCCCAATATCGGGCAAGTTGATATTAGACGAATCGCATTAAATATAGACTCTCCTTATATCCACCAATGGGTGAATCAAGACTATGCGCATTTTTGGGGTATGACTGGACAATCTCAGGATCAGGTACATGACTTTTATCTCAACCTCGAAGCAAACACGAGCACCGAGTGTTTTATCGGCTTAGTTGACGACATACCGACTTTTCTTATTGAACGCTATGAACCAAAACACGACGAAGTTGGTGAGCATTACAATGTTAAAGACGGTGATATTGGCATGCATATTCTGATCGCCCCCGCAGAGCATCCAATTAGTAACTTCACTTTTCACATTTTTTCGACCGTGATGCAGTTTATGTTCGACGATGACACCATCAAGCGGGTCGTCGTCGAACCCGATCACCGCAATCACAAAATTCACCAACTAAATAAACGGGCAGGTTTTCATCACGAAAAGAAAATTCAACTGGGTGAGAAGATCGCCTACTTGGGATTTTGTACCCGTGAGCAGTTTATTGACGCGACACAAAAGGAACATCGAATCATGCAAATGCTAACAAATTCAGAAGCGCTACTTACCTCTCCGAGCATGGCAACCAAGACTATTCGTTCTGATATCTGGCAACGAGTAAACCGCCTACACGTGAAAAAGTGTCTGGCTGAACTGTCACACGAACGTATTTTTACCCCAGTACTCACTGTTAGTAGCGAAAGCGGGAATCACTATACTTTGCTCACCGACAAAGGCGATATTGAATATCGCTTTAGAGCGAAAGTTTTGGAGCTAAATCACTGGCTTATTGACGAACATTCCATCAAAAAACTTGAAAGCAACAAAGAACAACCGCTCGATTCCATAAAGTTCATCATCGAATTTTGTCATACTCTCGGTATTGATAAGGACAAGCTCCCTACCTACATGGAAGAAATTTCCAGTACGCTGTATAGCAGTGCTTATAAATATACGAAAAGCAATCTGTCAGCGGCTGCACTGACACAGGCCAGTTATCAACAAATAGAAGCAGCTATGAACGAAGGTCATCCTTCATTTATTGCTAATAATGGCCGCATCGGTTTTGACGCGATTGATTACTTGAACTTTGCCCCTGAAACTGGAGCACCTATCAAACTCATTTATCTGGCTGCACACAAGCGACGCACACATATAGCGTTGTCGAATGATCTTACATATGAACAGCTCCTAGCAACTGAGTTTGACCGTACGCTAATTGATAAATTTGAATGTCTTATCAAGGAAAAAGGACTTAATCCCAGTGATTATTTGCTGATGCCAGTGCACCCTTGGCAATGGTTCAACAAGCTTGCCAGCATATTTGCAGCTGACATCGCCTGTAGCGATCTGATTTGTTTAGGTTATAGTGAAGATGACTACCAAGCCCAGCAATCTATTCGCACATTTTTCAATACCAGCTTCCCACATAAACATTATGTAAAAACTGCTTTATCAGTGCTGAATATGGGATTTATGCGTGGATTATCTTCGTACTATATGCGCTCTACCCCCGCTATCAACGATTGGCTGTTACAACTCGTTCAAAATGATACGTTTATACAAGCCAATGGCTTTAGTATTATTCGTGAAGTCGCCGCAATTGGCTATAGCAATCCCTATTATGAACGCGAAGAAATAGGCGACAGTCCTTACAAAAAAATGCTCGCCGCATTATGGCGCGAAAGTCCTTTACCAAAGTTAGAGCCTAATCAAAAGCTAATGACGATGGCATCTTTACTACACATAGACACACAAGGCAAAGCATTACTCGTTGAACTCATCGCGCAATCAGGGTTAAGCACTGATAAGTGGTTAATGCAATATTTCAACGCGTATTTGACGCCCTTAATTCACTTTTTTTATCAACACAAGTTAGTGTTCATGCCGCACGGTGAAAATATCATTATGGTGATGGAAAACGACGTGCCCGTGAAAGTGATCATGAAAGATATAGGTGAAGAAATCGCCATATTAAATTCAGACATCCAACTTCCTGATGAGGTACAGCGTATCTCAGTTACCGTACCAGAAGAATTGGAAATACTATCGATATTTACCGATGTATTTGATTGCATTTTCCGATACTTGTCTGCGATTCTCGTAGAACATACTGACTTTAGTGAAAAAAATTTTTGGGCATTAGTCGCTGGTTGCATTCATGTATATCAACAACGCCACCCACAACTACAGCCTGTGTTTGATAAGCATGATTTATTTGCGAACGAATTTACCTTGTCATGTTTGAATCGCCTGCAACTAGGTAACAACCAGCAAATGATCGACCTTGCAGATCCTGCCAAAAATCTAAAGTTTGCCGGAACACTGGTTAATCCTATCGCGCAATACCGCTGTATAGCCTCACGTAAGTTAGTCGCAACCGCAGATTAATAGCGTTTTTAGTTCACGCCAACCAAGCAATGCAAAAAATTGCTTGGTTGGCGCTTAATTTTGTCAATGTTAAACACATCGAGTATTAAATAATGACAACACCAGCCGAATCTTGTTCTCATAAATACCCACGTATTTTGTATGCTGTTTCGCCAAAGTTAAATAAAGCCCTAGCCTACGATGAATCACAACATTTACACGATATATTGACCAACATTGGTAACCATCAAATCTTAAAGTCTTTGCACGACCAATGCCTTTCCTCATTTCCTCATGCGGGTAAAGCCTATGCTGCTATTCATACTTGGCGGCAATTATTCTGGCAACCTGTCTATTTAGCAATTATTTCAGTTCATGCGCTTGACGTTATAATTGATACGGCAACGCTAAGGCAAAGTGTTAAACAGGGAAGCGTTTACGGTTACCAAGTCGGCACATCATCAAATCCAATTAAATCTCAAGACACGTTAAACGGCAACATAATGTACACCGCTACGCGACTGCGTAAGTTAATAGATAGCCTGTTTAATGAACTTAGTTCGATCACCAAAGTGCCGCGTAGAACCGCCTATGGACTTGTTGCCGATTGCACGCTCAGTGGATTGATGTTACTTCCTCAAGTAATGGTCAGTTGCTCGCAAAGGCAAATCAAAACATGGGCAATTACTTGGTTAGATGCTTTAGGCTTATCCGGTACCAGCGATTTAATGACGATAACAACGAAACACAACGCATCGCGACTCATGCTAGACCGTAAGACCTGCTGTTTGCATTATTTAAATGATCCTGAAAATCTTTGTGTTACTTGTCCAAGGCAAGATCAAAAAACGCGATTCGAACGCATAATCGCGAGAGAAAACTTAATCATATAACCACACCAATAACCGCCCCCAATCGCAATAAAGAATCATTATCATTAGCAACAATATTCATGTATGATGTTAACGCATCACAAACAGCACAGTAAACCACCAACAGTTAAAGATAAAATGAACAGAAAACAGCTATTCAAACTACACTCTTGGGCTGCCCTATTCGCAATGATCCCCATATTAATCATCAGCATTACTGGGAGCATTATCGTATTTAAGCCAGAAATAGATAGTTGGTTAATGCCCGAAAGCGCACAGGTTTCGACTACGATCAACCAACGTAAAGATTTCGACGCTTTGCTCCAAAATATATACCAACAACTGCCTGATTTTGAGATGGGCACATGGGAAGTGTTTGATGATAAGCAAACGTCAGATGCCATTTATGTGATCAAAAGAGGTACCTTTGATTGGTACAAGGTGTACCTAAATCCATATACCGGAAAGACACTAAGCGAGCCAGTTCCATTGAATCATTACCTAACTGATTGGCTAGTCGAATTACATTACACTTTTTTACTGCACGAAGCAGGCATCATGCTTGGCTTTATTTTTGCGCTTATTTTCTTATTCTTAGGAATTTCTGGGCTAATTATTTACCGAAAGTTCTGGCAACGCTTTTTCACATTGCGCTGGGACAAGCAATTGATCGTATTTTTCTCAGATTTTCATAAAATGATCGGTGTAATTTCAGCGCCAGTTCTCATCATTCTTGCTTTTACTGGCGGATACTGGAACATGGCAGAGTTTTTACACGAAGTAGAGGATGCCGAGCAGCATCGTACCTATACTCTCAATGAGCGTCGTTATGATAACGATGTTTCATTTAATCGTCTCAGTAGCGATGTCCTCAACCGCATTGACGGATTTAACATCACCTATGTTGTTTTCCCCTACGAACCGGGGCACGATATTTCATTTTATGGTGCCGTACCAACAGGCAATCCACTGATGAGTGATTATACCAGCGGCGCTACCTATAATCGGTTAACCGGTGACTTTGTCGTGAAATGGGATATTCGAGAACAGGGTTTAGGCACCAAAGCACTCGACAGTTTTAGAGCGCTGCACTTTGGCACATTTGCAGGCATCACTTCCCGCATTTTGTGGTGTGTACTTGGCGCGTCGCCTGTGCTGCTGTCAATTACCGGGTTCTACCTTTGGTATCAAAGACAACGCAAGCGCCAACTGTCACGAAGAAAGCGCTTGGGTAAACAGTTGGCTATTAACGCTGAACCGCACGGTTCAGTAAGTTAACAGTCTTTCAACTGAGTAGCCTCGTTTTTAAAAGGCTGCTCAGTACAACATTAATCATATTCTTCATTTTCTTCAAAACCTCTTACATCAAAACAAAAAATTAATTGTACTATCCTAAAACCCCTATACAAACACAAATAACAACTGTTATCATTCGCATTTAACCCAACCATTAGTTTATACAGGAATAAAATGAAGTCTTTCGCACGCCAGCTACCATTTTCATTGAGCCTCGTCACAATCGCTCTAGGCTTTTCAGTCAACGCATTATCAAACGATGTCAGCAATGAAAATCTAGAACACATTGAAGTAACGAATACACTGAACTATCGCAGCACGGCGACTAAATCTAGTCTCAAAGCGGTGGATTCACCAATGAGTGTTTCTGTTGTCGATCAGGAATTACTCAAGATGCGTCAGGCTGACACGGTCGCCAAAGCACTCCGTTATGTATCGGGTGTTACTTCAGAAAGTCGCTCAACAATCACTATCTTTGACCAGTACAATATTCGTGGCTTTGATACGTATCAGAGTTTCTACGACGGATTGCCCTTATTAACCAATAATGCTTGGAATCTTTACCCGCAAGTTGACGCTTTTGCCACCGAAGCAGTTGAAGTATTGAAAGGACCAGCATCATCGCTTTATGGCTTAGTGCCGCCGGGCGGCATGGTGAATCAAGTGGCTAAATCACCGCAAAGCATACAAAGCACCACAACACGATTAACTGTTGGTTCTGACAACTTGCTAGAGTTAGGTGTTGACTCAACAGGGGCAATTTCTGATAACACGAACTACCGTTTAATCATGTTAGGTAAGCAACGTGACGGGCAGCAGGCTACCACGGAAACATCGCGTTTCACCATTGCTCCCTCTGTGAGCTGGGAAATAAACGACAAAAACTACTTAACGGTCAACCTCTATTATCAAAATGACCCAGAAATGGTTCCTTCTACGCCGTTGCCTGCAGTTGGTACATTATATACAGCGCCATACGGTAAACTCGATGCCAACGCCTATGCTGGCGACAAAAACTGGAACGAATTTGATCGTGAAGTCACAATGCTTGGCTATAAGTATGTACACACATTCAATAATGAATGGTCTTTCTTACAGAACTTCCGCTATACCGATGCAAATGCCCTGCAACGCAATATGTACAACTACGGATTAGCCGCTGATAAAACAACACTCATTCGCTCAGCTTATGAAACTGACGAAGCCATCGAAGGGTTCACCGTTGACAATCAACTATCAGCCAAGCTTAGCGTAGGTAACACAACACATCACCTACTCTTGGGTTTCGACTACCAAAAATCAAATTCCGATGTGAGCTACCGCGATACCTTAGGCACAGCTACACCAACCATCGACTTATCTGATCCTGACTATGCGCAAATAGATCCTGCCATGCTACCGGTCGATTTTTATCAAGAAATGCATTCCATCAAGCAAAAACAAGCAGGCTTTTATCTACAAGACGAAATTTCTGTTGGCAAACTCTTATTTGTCATTAATGGACGATACGATCAATTTGATAGCAGTGATATTGCTGACAATAACTATGCAGGCACAGAGTACGGTGGTGAAACCAATATCGACCAAAGCAAATTTAGTGGCCGCATAGCCGCCATGTATACTTTCGATTCAGGTTATCGTGTTTACGCTAACTACTCTGAGTCTTTCGAGCCAGTATCTGGTACAGATGCTGAAACGGGCAAAGCGTTTAAGCCAACCACTGCCGATCAAATTGAAGCTGGTGTTAAATACCAGAGTAATGACGGTAATATCACCTTTAACGGCGCCTACTTTGTATTAACCAAAGAGAATGTCGTAGTGAATACCCAAGATTTTGCAAAGAAAACACAAACGGGAGAAATTGAATCCAAAGGCTTTGAACTCGAGTTGAATGCCAACTTAACCGATAACTTAACCTTAGTTGCCAACTACACCAATCTTGACATGGAAATAACAGAGAATGAGCTTGACCCACTACTCGTTGGCAAAACGCCAGTTTGGGTAGCAGATCAAACAGCCTCTGTATGGGCGAATTATTACTTCGATGCAGGTAATCTGAACGGCCTTATGGTTGGCCTTGGTGCACGTTATGTAGGAGAAACGCAGCTTGACCAATATAATACCGACACAGTGCCAAGTTATACCTTAGTTGATTTAGTCGCTTCGTATGACATTGCGACGAATTCCAGCTTGATATCGGATATGACAGTCGCCTTTAGCGTAAGTAATCTAAGCGACAAGACTTATGTTGGTGCCTGCTACGATATCAATAATTGTTGGATGGGTGCTGAACGCACAGCAGAACTCAGCTTTCAGGCAAGTTTTTAATCAGTCAACTTGCAACCATAGCAGCACATTCTTAGTACATTTGTAATATTTTGTGACGTCCCTGCGTAAAGTTCAGGGGCGTCAAAACATCTTATAATTCAAGACTATCGCCCCACAGTACCCAATCCCACAGCTGTAGCACAATCAAAATTGGTAAAATTTCCTCCGCGGTATTTCTCAAATCCACCAAGCATTGGCTATAATTTTCAAACAGTACACGACTCATCCACTGAGCAATGTGCTGCTCAGAAGTAAAGGAAACGCTTTGACAGGAAACTCATGAGAGAGTGATTAATATGGATAACATTACCGACCTAAACGTACTTGTATGCGACGACTCGATTACTAATGCCTTACTACTAACTAAACTCATCGAAGACCAAGTTGGTGCCAAAGTTATTACCCTAACAGACCCTCGAAAGGTCGCTCCAACGATTAAAGAACAACAAGTAGACTTACTTGTGTTAGATATAGAAATGCCACATATGAATGGTTTTGATGTGATGGCTATTGTCAGGCAACAATTCGAACCTGATCAACTGCCCATTCTTATCATTACTGGCTGCGAAGGCGTAAATACACGAAATGATGCACTGGCAAGCGGTGCAAACGACTTCTTAAACAAACCTATCGATCAAGTTGAGGTTGAACACAGAGTCAGAAATCTATTGAAGATTAGAAAATCCTACTTACTCCATGAGCAGAATGAATTTTTGTTGGAAAAGCAAGTTAATCAACGAACACAAGAGCTAAACTATTCAATTAGAGCGTTGATCAACAGTTTGGCCACTGCGGGCGAACTAAGAGACAACGAAACAGGCAAACACGTGCAACGCGTTGGCCAATATGCGAAAGTGTTGGCTAAAGGACTGGCACTGCCAGATGAAATTTGCGAGATGATTGAACTAACGGCACCTTTGCACGACATAGGAAAAATAGGCATTCCCGACAGCATTTTACTGAAACCTGCCCGATTGACCGATGAAGAACGTGAGGTAATGAACAATCACACCACCTACCCAGAAGTGCTAGTTGGCCCACACGACTCACCGTTAATTCAAATGGCAAAATCTATCGCGGTTACACATCATGAAAAATGGGATGGTTCAGGCTACCCAAATAAACTTAAAGGTGAATCAATCCCTATTGAAGGCCGTATCACCGCAATTGCAGACGTCTTTGACGCACTTACAACCGTCAGACCTTACAAGGACGCTTGGCCAATCGAAAAAGCAGTCGCCTTTATCGAAGAACAGGCGGGTAAATCGTTCGATCCCAGCTTGGTAACGGTATTCATGAAAAACAGAGATAGTATTGAACAAATCAGCAGAACATTGGCGGATTAGCCGCCAGTGTATTGACTTGGTACTAGCTAGTTAACAAAAAGCCACAGGTGTATATTGTGAACCAATAGCATGAAAGATGTTATCGCGCATACAACTATTCCTAGCTTCACCACAAAAGTTTGCTCTTTAAACACTTTCGTAAAATTTTTCATCTGGATAATTTCCAATTATTAACTTGGCCGTACGTAAGCTCATTCTAAAGTAGTTTTCATACAAACATTCATTGCAAAACTAGAATGATCAAAAGCCTATTTACCTGCTATAAATCAATCGCTAGTTATAATTAGCGCTAATTAGCTCATTACAAATGTATGATTTTACTTAGCCATGAAGTCCGTCATACAAGCCATTACCAATGTCTTTTCCTATTGCGGTTAATTGATCTTTACCACAAATGAGGATTGTCCATGCAGCAATAGCTACCGAAATTGCCACGCCACCATTAACTTCACGTAGTTCACTTTCTTTTAATTCTTTCATATATTCAGTTTCCTTCTTTGTATGGTCTCAGGCTTTAGTCTGCTGCACCGCCATTCATCACTTCCTTATATCGCCACTTAACAGACTGACTTCCTGACTTTTCAAGCGCATTCAATGCAGCCCCTACAGCATAACCTACCCAATACCACGGACTTGCAACTCCACCACTAACATTACTTACTTCTTCTGCATTCAATTTACGCATAATTACGTTTCCTTTTTTTGATTGTTAAAAAGTTCTGCATCCACCTTAATGACTAATTTAGGTTTAACAGAAGCGAGAATTGTTTTGAAAGTTAGAAGGATTAAAAACGATAATCAATTAATAAACATTGCGTTTATATTGCGAATGAAAGAAACCAAAAATACCATTATATATAAGTACGTTAGTTGCTCATTAACTAAGACAACAAAATATAGTGAAATAATTCCGCAAGGTGATTACGTTATGAGTGTAAAGTTCAAATAATGAAAGCAGGCAAGCTTACCTGTACAGAAATGATTATGTACAGGTACTGAAAAAGTATTCAAAAACCCAATAGGCTTTTAAGAATAGTCAATGTTGCCCAATAGTATTGGCAGATGAGCCTGCCAATACTTAGGTTGCCTATCTGCTTTTTACAAATTCTCTTCCGCAAACGATGCTAATCGGCTACGTACCACACCATTGAGGTTGATCGTTGCACTGCCGGGGAAGTCTTTAAAGCGTTCCACAATATAAGTTAACCCCGATGTAAGTGCCGTTAAGTAGTTGCTGTCAATTTGTGCTAGGTTGCCTGAGCAAATCAGTTTGGTGCCTTCACCGCAGCGGGTAATAATTGTTTTGAGCTGCGATGCCGTAAGGTTTTGACATTCGTCGAGCAAAACAAACGCGTTTTGGATACTGCGCCCTCGCATGAAATTGACCGACTTAAACTGAATGTTCGCCTTTTCCATGATGTAATTCATACTGCCATTCATGTTTTCATCTTGCTTGTGCAACACTTCCAAAGAGTCAGTAATTGCCGCTAACCAAGGTGCCATCTTTTCTTCTTCCGTTCCCGGCAAAAAGCCAATTGATTCGGCAATTTCTGGTGTACTACGGGTGACTATAATTTTGTCGTATAAGCCACGTTCCACCACTTGCTCTAACGCTGACGCTAACGCCAGTAAGGTTTTACCGCTACCAGCGGGGCCCGTTAACACCACAAGATCAATGTCGGGATCGAGCAATGCATCCATTGCCATGCCTTGGTAGATGTTTTTCGGGTGAATGCCCCACGCTTGTTTCGCCATCAAGCGCTCTCTACTCAAATCAACAATTGCCAATTTATCGTCGTCCCACCCTACAACTTTTCCGGCAAAATGTTCGCCTTCATCAATCAAATATTCATTGATATAAGTTGTGGGCAAGGATAATTTTTCAATATGGTGCGTGGTATTTCTGCCTTCGGTTTCGGTTTCACAACTTTTAACTTGCTGCCAAAAATCACCTTCAAATTTATGATAGCCTTTAGTGAGGAAGCGAATATCGTCGATGAGCTGGTCGGTACGATAGTCTTCCACATGATTAAGGCCCGCGCCTTTAGCTTTGAGCCGCATATTGATGTCTTTAGTGACAAGCACAACTTTTTTGCCACGACTGGCATTTTGAATATGAATGGCACTGTTGATAATGCGGTTATCATTCTCATTGAACGACAACTTACCCACAGCGGGCTCTAATTTATAATCATTGAATATCGACAAACAACCGCTGACATGACCTTCGCCGCTATTGGGTAAGGGCACGCCCGCGAGTACTTGCTCGGGTGTCGCATTGACTAATGCATCTTCTAACGCACGAATTGCTACGCGCGCATCACGACTAACATCTTTATGCCTATCTTTAATTAGGTCTAATTCTTCTAGGACAGTCATGGGTATGACAACATCATGTTCTTTAAAGGAGAGAAAAGCGAGGGGGTCGTGAAGTAGAATATTCGTGTCTAAAATATAAGTAATTCTGTTTTCATTCATATACATAATTCCATTCGAAACAACGTAAAACCAATCGTTAATATCAAGTAACTTGAACGGAATCTTTTTTTATTAGCGCAAACCCCAACTCAAGCATTTGTACTAGCGTCTATCAATTCTGAAAAACAGGCCTCCTTGAGTGAAGTTAATACCAACTTTTACAACTTGGTATATGACCACTGTACAGCAATTACTGCTGCTTACAAGTACGTTTTGTACTTTCATTATTAATATTAGCATATCGCCAAAAATTGCTTTTTCGGCCCATAATTCTGTGGCAGTATGGGAGTTTCCCCTAATGCGTTAACTCTCCTAAATTACGCTGCAAATCATTTATTCTGCGTAGCTATCGAACGATTTCAATGATATGTCCGCGCCATTTGCCACCAACAAATAAATTTTCAGAAATTTTTGATGATCGCATCTATGATTAACGGTAACATAGCGCCCTTTTTTTGACCCTAAACCAAGTGAAATAGCTACTTAATTCAATTGGTATAAATAAACAGAAGACTTCGGAGTTTTTATATGTCATTCCGCCCCGGGCAACGTTGGATTAGTGATGGTGAATCAGATCAAGGATTAGGAACAGTTACCACAGTAGAAAACAGATTCGTAACTATTATGTTTACTGCTACTGGTGATATCCGCCAATACGCCATTGCCAATGCACCACTGACCCGCGTGATTTTCAACGAAGGAGACATTATTCCGAGCCATGAAGGCTGGACGTTAAAAATTTCCAGCGTTATCGACAACGACGGCGTTGTTAGTTATCAAGGTGTGCGTCAAGACAACGGCGAAAGTACCGAATTAAAAGAAGTGATGATTGACCACTTCATCAAGTTCAATAAGCCCCATGACAGATTGCTTAATGGTCAAGTAGATCGATTAGACTGGTTTAAACTACGTAAAGATTGTATTGAGCATCAGTTCAATCAACAACAATCAGAGCTAACAGGCTTAACAGGTGGCCGCGTTAGTTTAATTCCTCATCAGCTTTATATTGCAGAAGAAGTCGGCTCTCGATTTGCACCACGTGTACTGCTTGCCGACGAAGTTGGTTTAGGTAAAACCATTGAAGCCGGCCTTATTATTCATCAACAACTCGTTACTGGCCGTGCACAGCGTGTGTTAATTATCGTGCCTGAATCATTAATGCATCAGTGGTTAGTGGAAATGCTGCGTCGATTCAACTTGCAGTTCAGCATATTTGATGAGGAACGTTGTCAGGAAAGTGATCAAGAAAACCCTTTCAGCACTGAGCAATTAGTACTAGTTAATTTGGATTTTGTTACCAAGAATCCAGAATGGTATGAAGCGCTGATTGAAGAAGAATGGGATCTCATGGTGGTTGATGAGGCTCATCATTTAAACTGGCAAGTTGACAATGCGAGTATTGAATATCAATGCATTGAACAATTATCGCGAGTCATTCCAGGGGTTTTACTTCTTACGGCGACGCCTGACCAATTAGGTCATGAAAGCCATTTTGCCCGTTTACGCCTACTCGACTCTGATCGTTTTTTCGACTATCAAAAGTTTATCGACGAAGAAACGCACTATGCTGAAGTGGCCGATGCCGCCAATACGTTAGTAAGTAATGAAATATTATCTGACAGCCAACTCGCTACGTTAACTGATTTGTTAAAAGAGAGTGATATCGTTGATTTACTGGTACAAGCAAACAGTAAAGATGGTGAGCAACAGGCAACCGCACGCAAGTCAGTTTTGTCACAACTTCTTGATCGTCATGGTACTGGCCGAATTTTATTCCGTAATAGCCGAAATACCATCAAAGGTTTCCCTGAGCGTCAGCTACATGCCGAACCTTTACCAATGCCAGCGGAATACGACGACATTATTGACAGTTTGAAAACGGAATTAGCGGCATTATCAGCCGATGAAATTGCGACACATAAACGGGCACCTCTCATTCATACGCCTGAAGTGTTATTTCAGCTTAATAGCAATGCATCATGGGTGGATATTGACCCTCGCGTTAACCACTTAATCCAGTTATTAAAAACACTTGGTCGGGAAAAAGTTTTAGTTATTTGTGCGCACGCACAAACTGCGATTGATTTGGAAGCGGCTTTACGCACAAAAGAAGGCATTCGTGCTGCCGTTTTCCACGAAGGAATGAGCATCTTCGAACGCGATAAATCAGCCGCCTACTTTGCTCAAGAAGAAGAAAGTGCTCAAGTATTACTTTGTTCTGAAATTGGCAGTGAAGGCCGTAACTTCCAATTTGCTCATCACATGGTACTGTTTGATCTACCAAGCAATCCAGATTTATTGGAACAACGTATTGGACGCCTTGATCGTATTGGTCAAACGGAAACGATTAAAATCCATGTACCTTACTTTGAATACAGCGCACAGCAAATATTGTTCAACTGGTATCAAGACAGCTTACAAGCATTCGAGCACACTTGTATAACGGGTCGCGCGGTGTATGAACAGTTCTCAGCAGAGTTAGCTAAGCTATTTTACGCTCAGACGCCAAGTAAAGAGGACATTTCAACCTTTATTGACGCTTGTCATCAAGCCCATTTGTCAATTAAAGCTGATTTAGAATCTGGCCGTGATAAATTGCTTGAACTTAACTCGTCTGGACAAGGCAAGGCGCAAGCCATCGTTAAACAAATTGAAGCACAAGACTGCAGTATTGAATTGCCACAATTTATGTTCCAGTTGCTTGACGTATTTGGTATTCAGCAAGACGATAAGTCAGATAACGCCATTGCACTGCAACCCACAGAGCATATGCTAAGTGCCAATTTCCCGTGTTTGCCAGAAGATGGCACAACGATTACCTTTGATCGTCATACAGCACTTGCGTGTGAAAACTACCACCTTATAACCTGGGATCACCCAATGGTCACAGGCGCAATGGATTTGGTACTCAGTGACGATACGGGTAACGCCAGCATTGGACTATTGAAAAACCCTGCGTTACCAGCAGGCACGTTCTTTATTGAATGTATTTTCACCCTCGAAGCGATGGCTCCAAAAGCGCTACAACTAGGTCGTTACTTGCCAACTACACCAATTCGCATATTAGTAGACAAAAATGGGAATAATCTGGCAGACAAAGTAAGTGCCGAAGTACTAGATAAGCAATTATCTCCAGTGAAAAAGCAAGTTGCTTTGCAATTGGTTAAAGCACTGAAAGAACAAGTAGCACCATTAGTAGAAAAAGCAGAAACTCACGCGAATTCGCACGTTGAAAGTATCCAGCAATCAGCAACAAACAACATGCACAAAGCATTGAGTGATGAACATAAACGTTTATCTGCACTACAAAAAATCAACCCAAGTGTACGTCAGGATGAAATCGATTTTATCGAACATCAACAAGAGCAATTACGTCATTACATTGACAAAGCACAGTTAAAGTTCGAAGCGATTCGACTCATCGTAGTGAGTAACTAGGAGAGCATATGGCCGCCAATCCCGATTTCATCTATCGTCCACCTATGTCTCCTTATTTGGAAATTGTATACCAAGATGATGACCTCGTTGTGTTAAACAAACCGAGCGGCCTACTCACCGTACCTGGCAGGCTTCCTGAGCATCAAGACTGTTTGCAGCACCGCGTACAACGCGTGCTGCCAACGGCAACCATCGTTCATCGGCTCGACATGGCAACGTCAGGTATTTTACTAATGGCGTTAAATAAAGCCGCTCATGTTGACATTAGCCGCCAGTTTGAAAAGCGACAAACCCAAAAATCATACGTTGCACGCATATACGGTACGCCCAAAGAATCAAGTGGTGAAGTTGACGTGCCACTTATTTGCGACTGGCCAAATCGTCCGAAGCAAAAAGTCGACTTTCAGCATGGTAAAAAATCCCTTACACACTATCGAGTGTTAAACACCAATGGTGAGTCATCAACTGTTGAATTAACACCAATTACCGGACGTTCGCACCAATTACGTGTGCACATGTTACATTTAGGACACCCTATTCTTGGCGACCGCTTATACGCGCATGATCAAGCGCTAGAGCTCAGTGAACGATTGCAATTACATGCACTCAACTTGCGTATTAACCATCCGGTGACTAAGCAGGACATTCAGTTCAAAGCACCGTGCCCGTTTAGTATTGACTAAAGTAAATCAATTATTTGCCGATAGCGTAGTGTGTTTGAGTTGGTCAGAGTGAACAAATTTATATGAGTGTTATGTTGCGCATTATTTTAGTGATAAGTTGGTTGTGCCTGTCAACAACCACACTATTTGCACAGCAAGAACAACAAAATGAAACCGCAAACGAACAAACGGCTAACGAAGAAGCGACTAAAGTAGACCCTCTGACTCAACAATCAGAAGATAAAACGACAGAACCGACAACAACACAAGACAGTAGTTCAGCCAACCGCCCAGAAATTGTGGCCCCCGTTGATGAACTGGAACAACAAAAAAGCGATCTCAGCCACTACCTCACTACTGAACAACTTACCGACATTTTAGTGCAAACTCAAAGCTTTAAGATCACAACAGCCACCCACGAAACGCCGCAAAATAAAGGCACAATGATCCTTTTGCCTGACTGGCAACAAGCGCTAACTAATCCACATGCAATAAATTACCTACGTAAGCAACTACCAGCCATAGGATGGACAACTATTGCTGTTACGCCACCTAACGCTCCACAAAACTTTCCATCTGTTGCCATTGACGCGCAACAAAGAACAACAGACAACACTGAAGTATTAACGTCCTACAAAACATTTCTAGTGGCATTATTAGAGCAGCTATACGAACAAGCTAAGCGCCACCCTGGCGTTATTGTCGTGCTTTCGCAAGGCAACCATGCTCTATTGTTACCTGAATTAATTAATGACGGATCACTAGAAGCTCCCGCTGCTATGATAATGCTGAGCGCCTATGGCATTACCGATGAAATTGCATCGAATGGCGCACAACAAATTTCACAATCCAACGTGCCAATTCTGGACTTACATTTAAAGCGTGACAATTACTTAGTGGCTAATACTGCCAAACTACGCCGCAAGTTAACCACACAAGAACTCACACCGGGCTATCGCCAACGTGAGCTGCATAATGTCACTACAGGTTATTATCCTAATGAGATAATGATTAAAGAAATTAAAGGCTGGCTACGCTCTATCGGGTGGTAGTGCTACCTTAGCAACCACCAACAAGGAACTGTTGTTCACCATCCCTTTTCGTCTTCATCATCCATCCAAATTAAACTGTAAAAATACACAGACCCATCGACTTTCCTCCCAAGTCAAGAAATCAGGAATAATGCCAATCTGCACCCTTTTTTTCTATTCAATTCAAAAAGCTGTACACATTATCTAGTATGATGTTTGATAATTTGGTATTAATACGCCAAGTAGATAAAGAGGAAACGCCGTTGGAAGTAAAACAGGCATGACTCCTCTGATTAAATTGTTAGAAGTTTAGGAGAGTTTTGTGCAAATATTCGTAAGTCGGCCTACGTGGGTTTCTCCTGAATTTGACGCAGGCCTAGAAGTTTTTTTAACGTCATTGAGTAATTTGGGTTTAACACCTAGAACTCTTGGAAGTAGTGATTACCCTAGTAAAGCTCCTCTTGATGAAGTTATTGAGATCATGGATGAGTGCGAAGGAGCTATTGTTCTTGGTTACCCTCAATTAGTCATTTCAGAAGGAAAAATAAAAGACTCTGAAATTGAAGCTGAACTTGTTCTACCTACTGAATGGAACCATATCGAAGCAGCTTTAGCTTACTCTAAAGGTATTCCAATTATTATGTTTCATCACCAAGGTGTTTCTCGCGGTGTATTTGATCGCGGTGTTATGAATGCCTTTGTACATGAAGTCGACTTTAGTTCTGCTACTTGGTCTATGGATCCTGCTTTGAATGGCGCAATTCAAAAGTGGAAATCGAATTGTGAATCGGGTAACTCTAATTTTGGGGTAACGGCCAAAATTGATCCGGATAAACCAACTTGTCCAAATTGTACAACTAAATTTAAAGCTATTTACTTAAGTGAGTTACCTCAGAACTTTCGTAAATTCGGTGAGTGGAAGTGTTCATTGTGTAACTACATGGTGTAAAAAACTTCTAACAAGCCAATAAATCAGATTCACCAAGGCATGTCATGCCATTTGCTGAGCAAATCGCCCGCCAGCACTTGGTTCACTTACTATTGGGGCGTTATGTTTACAAGGAAGTTATGCTCAACTATCGAGGTATACTCATAAAGGAATTGCCGTTTTATGCTTTGTTAGCTTTTATTACAACTAAAATAATAAAAGCTTCCTATATATTTATTCACAATACCATGGTGTCGGAGCAATGGTCATACTCTTTAGTTTTTAGAAATCAAAATGTTATTAAAAACTTAGAAACCCTAATTTCACCTATTATTTTCGCTCCATTATTTGAAACATTAATTTTTTGTGTAATAGTCTTTCGTATATGTAAAAAAGTAAAGATAACTAATTATTACTTTATTCTTATAAGTGCTTTGTTGTTTTCTTCTTATCATTTATTCCGAGAAGGCGCAGGTTGGTATACTCTTACTTATACTTTTGTTGTTGGGCTTATCTTGGCGCACTGCTATAACAAGCAACATAAAAAATACGGCGAAAACAAAGCTTATATTTTTACAAGCATAGTTCACTCTATAAGTAATGGATTAATTGCACATATATAAAATGTAAACATAAGTCAATCAATAAGGGCATAAAATCATAGGCTTGCCGCGGGGCGGCAGTGTAGCCTATAATTTTCTGCCTATTATTAAAGCGTTAGGTGTTTCTAAAGGATGGAGGTAAATTAGAAGTATGGATAATCAATTTAAGGTTTCTGGTATTGGACTTACCATTTATGGAGCGTGTGCAGTTTTAGCATTTTTATTTGCTTATATATTTGGTGTAACACAAATTCCTAGTATTCAATCATTACCAACTTCAATTTTTTTGTTAAGCAGTATATTGTTGGCTATTAATTTTCTAGCGTTGCTTTGTGGGATATATCTATTAAAGCAAAATGAAGCTGTTCATAAAATTGCATTGCCAGTATCTATCATTATTTTGTTAAGTGTTCCCTTCGGCACAATCGTTGGTGGTATATATCTAATTCAAAGGTTTCAAAACACCTAACACATATGAGCCGTAACTCTGTCAATAAGCAATAGTGTTTTTTTTGCCCGTTTCAAGTCAGTGACGGGCAAGGTTAAATCAATAAGCAAGCTCGTTTACTTCGTCTGTCGATGTGGTCGTTAAGCAAGTTGCTTACGGCAAACACATATAGAGGCTCTCTTATTGTGATCTCATCACGGCCTGCCTTGCCTCTCGTCCTTTTGATAAAGCAGGGGCACTAGACATTTATCGGTTAACCCAATCAAGGCGCTACTCAAGGAGGCTGGTTTCATTTTATGTGTCCAGTTAATTTTAGGCTCAAGTTGTGAGTGGGTGGCAAATTAGCATATTCTGGTTGATTACTGATATCGATAATCGTTTGTCGTTCCTGCTCTGTTAATCTGTTAACTGGCGCTGGTCGTAAAGATATTGGCCGCTTATCTTCCAGTATTTTACCGTTTCTGTACCAGCGACGATAAGTCCGTAAATCGATTTCAGCTTCATTACAGGCTTGCTCTAACCGACAGCCATTCTGCCAAGCAGCTTGAATTAAAGTGATTAATGTTTGCCTTTCATCAGTTGAGGTCAATCTTCCTCTGATTCTTCCCCGTAAAAGGCTCTGAGCTTTTTTCTTAGTACCAGTAAAGCTGCTGTTTCTGCCAACGCTTTCTCTTTATGGCGCAGCTCTTTCTTAAGTTCTTTGATTTCTTGTTTGTCAGCTCTGGCTTGTTTTTTAGCTTCAGCCTGTTGTTCTTTAGTTGATTTGAAGCCCAACATACATTCGTTGCGCCACTCTTTTATTTGGTCAGGATATAATCCTTTTTCTCGACAATATTGGCTTAACTCATTTTCCGTCATCGAATAAGTTTCAGCGACAATTGCTAATTTAGTTTGAGCTGACCACTGCACAGAAGTAGACTTTGAATCTGGCACAACATTTCCTGAATTTCTTAATACTTTGCGCCAATAATACAATGTTTGCTCACTGATACCTTCTTCTTTTGCAACTTTCGCTACAGATAATGAATGTGGTGGTAGTAGCTTTTTTAATATAGCTTCTTTTCTTTCTTGTGAATAACGAGGCATTATTACTCTATTTACCGCCCATAACTGGTTAAATTTTAACAGTGACAACTATTCTGCCAGAGGGGGAAAGCTCTTCATCAAAATCAAACATATACTATTGGGCATCTTTAGTAATTTCACTAGGCGTAGTTTTTAATATATTTGAGCAAGATATTGTCGGGGCTGTGATATTTCTTGTATTTTCTGTGGCTTTGCTCTCTATAGGTATTGTAAAAAGTAGATCATCTAAAGATATTGGCAAAGAGTAAAATTCAGCAAACAAGAGAATGAACCGTGATTCGCTGTAGTTTGTCATTTTTAGTTGCAAACAGCACAATAAAATTGTCAAACTACACTCACACATTATTGAAGCGTTAGCTGTCTTTCAAAACACATACATGTCCAATATATTGGACACATCATAAAACCAAACTATACTTGTCTTATTTATAGTACATGTCAAAGGTGATGTATGAGAGTGGTTTCATTCACAGAAGCTAGAAATAGTCTTAAATCTGTATTAGATCAAGTAGTCAATGATGTAGATCATACTGTTATTACTCGTAGGGATGCTGAAGACGCGGTAGTAATGTCTTTAGAGCATTTTAATAGCTTAATGGAAACGGTTCATTTGCTAAAATCTCCAGCCAATGCTGCTCATTTAGCTAAATCAATTGAACAATACAAATCAGGTAGAGCAATAGAACGAGATATAATTGATGAGTAGGCAGCTTGCATGGACAGATGAAGCTTGGAACGATTATGTCTACTGGCAAGGACAAGATAAAAAAACATTAAAACGAATTAATAAATTGATAAATGATACAAAACGCGCCCCATTTGAGGGTATTGGTAAGCCAGAACCGTTAAAAGAGAATTTATCTGGTTTCTGGTCTAGGCGTATCGATGAAACACATCGCTTGGTATATGCTGTGTCTGATACTTATTTAACAATCATTTCGTGTCGTTATCACTATTGAGTCGGCGGCAGCTAACAAGAAAACTAATCGTGATTCGCCATAGTTTGTCATTTTTAGTTGCAAACAGCGCATTAAAATTGTCAAACTACACTCGCACATTATTGAAGCGTTAGCTACATCAATAAAACTCAAGTAAAGGAGTACATTTTGAGTTCATTATCATCAAGTAAAGTAGAACGATTTATAGAGTTCACAGAGTCTGCATCTGGTTTATTTACTATTGGGTGCATCGTAGCGATGTTCTTTCTGTTTTACGCTAATCATTATTCTATTGGTACAATTGCCCCAGGTATTTACTATTTTGGCGTAATAGTACCAACAAGTTTGTTCTTTTGGTCGACAGCAAAGCAATCTAATTACAAGCTTAAAGTGGGTAAGGCAATCGTTGGAGTTGCCTTTGTCGTTTGGGCAATAACTGATGCAATTATGCGGCACAGCTAAGATATATCAAAAGAATGAATCGTGATTCGCCATAGTTTGTCATTCTTAGTTACAAACAGCGCAATAAAATTACCAAACTACGTCACACAATATTGAAGCGTTAGCTTTAAAGGAGGGCTTCTAGCTCATGGATAGAAAAATAATATTGGCTACCGTCTCTGCTCTGTTACTGTCAGCCTGCAATTCCACGTCAAAAAGTAATATCTCAAATTATGAGGCGACTGGTAATTTAAAGTCTCCCAAACCTGCCGGATGTGTTTCAGTAGATGAATTAACTAATAAACACAACCCAGTTGATATATTTACTGGACTAAATAGCTGCTTAACCAAAAGCGACTATTCGAGTGCTGCCGAACTATATTTTGCTGGTATGTCTTATGGCTTTTTTGACACTAAACGTGTGTCCGATAAAACTGCACACCAAGCGATTAGTGTGCTGCGTATGAATTTGTTTGGTGTCCAACCCAAAGAAGTATTGGATAAACTGCAAGCGGCGCTTAGCACTATCACTACTAATAGTACTGCTATTTGTAGGAGCCTAACGACCTTAGGAGCACCAGCATACCAGCCAACTTATATGATTGAACATGGCATGGGAGCATTTATAGGTCAAAGCACTAAAGACGGGTTGGTTGAAAACTTTGATTCTGGGACGGCTTGGAAAGATGCTTTATCAACAATTGCTAAGTGTGTTTAAAGCTAGCAAGTAAATTTTTGTGTTCGCCCAAAAAGTTGGACAGGAACACGCAAACAACTCCCACTCCATATTAAAACATTAGCATTACAAAGAGGTTTTATGAAGCTTTTAACATTAGTTCTATTATCTACACTTTTTATCACTGCATGTTCAGAAGAAGTGAAATATAACAACGCTCAAACTCAAATTATCGAACGAGTCAATCCAAAGTATCCTATTCAAGCTGCGCGCGATAAGGTTGAAGGGTACGTAAAATTATCATTTGATATTAATGAAAGTGGAGAAACAGCCAACATTAAAGTTGTTGATGAAATTCCAGAAAACGTATTTAGTAAGCAAGCAATTTTGGCTGTTTCTAAATGGAAATATGAGCCTCAAGTTGTAAATGGTAAACCTGTAGTTCAAAAGATGATTGCAGTACAACTAGATTTTAAGCTTGGCGATTAACTGTCCATACATGAGCATTAGGTATTGAACGCAAAACACTTGGCTTGCGTTCATACCTTACTGATTTTAGCCAAGCATTATAACGCTACGTATGCTAGCGTTAGGCAAAAAAGTGTGATGGTAGACATGGAGAAAAGCAAATCGAACACAAGGATAAAAGTATGACTGATTCTTCTGAAGAACTAGCAATTGCTGAAAAATATTTAAATGAAATACTGGAAGCAGATAACACGAAGAACTTCGAGTTATATACAAAGCGTTACGAAGAAAAGTACCTTGTTAACTTTTCAAAAGAGCAGTTTTTAGATGACATCAAATGTATGCGTGAAAGGAACGGCATGAATACAGACTACGAGTTTCTTGGTGCGTTAAGGAATTCTAGATTCGAAAGCTTAGATATTTTCAGGTTCGTTTGGAAAGGTATCTATGAAAAGCGGGATGCAGTGATTGAACTTGGCATATATAAGAAAAACGGAATCTGGTACGTTATTCAGTCGGCAGTTCATTAAGGTGAAGGATAAAACCTAACAAAGTGCTCAAGATTAACAAAACAGTTGGCTTTTGTTCATTCTTCGCTAATTTTAGCGAACAACTTTTTGCCTCTGATTGAGGCTTTACCCCTATAGGAGTTTCAATTGAGTCTAGGAAATAAAATAACAGGAAAGTTGAATAGCTTAGAAGAGTTCATCGAAAACACATCAGTCTATTTATTCCCTGTGAAAGTTTTAGGTTGGATGATATTGCTCATTGCTTTAGTTGTCACTAATTTTATAGCAATAGGAAAATGGCCAATATCTGCTCTTTCCAAAAAACTCAATAAAAAGCCCCCTGCTTTAGGTGAACCTATTAACGTACGTTCAGATAATGAACTTAAACAAATAGTTGCAGATAATAGCGTTGTTTTGGTCGACTTTTGGGCCGAGTGGTGCGGACCTTGTTTATTAATGGATAAAACTATTAGCACTATTGCACAAGAGTACTCTGATAAACTGACGGTAATTAAAGTTGATGTGTCACTCAACTCTACCTTAAGCAAATTATATGGTGTAAGAGGTTTGCCAACCGTTTTAGTGTTTAAAAATGGTGATGAGTTAGTTAGAAAAAGTGGTTCTCTAACAAAAAATCAGTTGGTTAATTTAATAGAGTAAAGTAGCTACTTACAAGACAACTTAATGGACGAAAGCAAATGGCTTTTACACGTGAACCGCTAGTTTTAGCAAAGTATTTTAACGCCACATATGCTGGCGTTGTATTCAAAGGAAAGTATGGAAGTAAAAATCAAATTATCTGTAAAGGACTGGGAATCTTATCAATCATTTTTAGGCTCAGAGGCTCCGAGAAAGTACTATAGTGGTTGGTGGTTAACGCTAATAAATGCAGTGGTTTGGTTTTTAGGGGTTGTTATTGTGATGGCTACAGTTGACACCATTAGCTCATTTCACTGGCCTACAGCAATAACTGTATGTGTTCTTTTTTTACTAATTATTGTTAACCACTTAATTAATCGACCTCGTGTACTACTTGCCTCATTTGCACCAGATATTGAAGGTTCATTTTGTGGTACGCATTATTTTAGGCTAACTGATGAATCTATAATCGCTAAATCAGACGGTTATACTTCAGAACACTCATGGTTCCTATTTAAAAGAATTGTGAGATCTCATGGTTTGGTTATGCTTTTTATTGATACAGCAAATGCATTTATATTTCCTGAATCTGAATTAGCAGATGCCGAGGCGTTTTACCTATATTCGAAGCAGAGAGTTGATGAACACAACAAGGTAATGAATACAGAAATAACATCATAGCCTTGCCGCGTAATAGCAGTGGAGCCTATGATTTTCCAATTTTTAAACGTTATAAATACAAAGGATGGATCAATGAAATTTTTAAGCATATTAGTTCTATTAGTTACTTTTCAAGTGTCTGCATTTAGCAAAAATGGAGTTGTTGTACATATTCTTCCTGATGAATTAGTGCTATCAAGCAGTTGTGTAGCAAGGGCTGATATACAATCTAAAGAGTTTTCAATTCTATACGCTTGCAGAGACTCTCAAAATACAATGTATTTCTATAATTTCCGTTTGAATAATGTTGATTTGGCCACTGAATTTAAAAAAGATTCAACTGATGTTGTAGTTAATGAAAGCCAGTTTAAGTCTTATACACTTTATGAATTGACGGCTAAAAATACAGAGAATAAACCAATCAAGTTTGTTTCTTATTGCACGAAAGAATTATGCCTTGATTTGGTTAGTGATGATGAATACGAAAAATCAATTCAAGACGCTATAACAGCTCAATTACGAGACTAGTGTCTATCAAAAGCCAATGAAATACGGGACTGTTAAAGCTTGGCACAGTTCCACTTCGCTAGATAAATTGAGTTGTTGCCAGTCATTTAAAAAAGCAAATAACAGTTGGTATCTGCCCCTTGTTAGCTAATTTTATTTAGCTGTTTTTCGCTGTATATTAGCGTCGATACATCTAAGGAGAAAAATGGACATTTCATTACTTGCCGATGATCCATCATCAGTAAACACTGTAGCTAAATGGTATTTCGATGAATGGTGTAGTGACAGCGGGCGTTTTACTTTCAATGAAATCGTTGAAAAAGTATCAGCAGCTGTCAATCGTGACGTTGCCCCTATTCTTATCACCGGAAAAATTGACGGCAACCTAGTTGGCTCTGCACAGCTAAAAATAAGAGAGATGGACTTATACCCTGAGTATGAATATTGGCTTGGGGGCGTTTACGTGACTAAACAAGCCAGAGGGCACGGCGTTGCCTCAAAACTTGTAAAAAAGATACTATCATTAGCGCATAAAATAGGCGTGGAAAAGTTATACCTACAAACAGAAGATTTAACCGGTGGCTTGTATTTAAATCACGGGTTTAAGCCTATTGAGCGCGTCAATTATAAAGGTATCAATGTGTTAGTTATGAGCGTAGACATCGGTGAATAACAAGATTTTATGGTTCACCTAATAGTTAAGCAAAAGCGCGCATTCAACGCGCGCCATTTATTAAGCAAATGCGACGCTCCACATCAACCCAGCTACTTTCTCGCGGCCTGCACCATTTCATAGGCTGATTGAATGTCTTGCGCCTTTTGTTTTGCCTGTTCCATCATTTGTTTAGGTAAGCCTTTAGCAACCAATTTGTCTGGGTGATGTTGCGCCATTAATTTGCGATAAGCTTTTTTGATGTCTTTGTCACTGTCAGAAGCTTTCACTCCCAGTAAACGATAGGCACGAGAAATCTGCTTTTCACTGCTTTCTGGAGAGGCTGCGCCTTGTCCTTGGTGTTGATGAAATTTGGCACCTGCTATGATCATGTCAAACAGTTGATCAAGCTCCCGTGCCGAAAAGCCAAGCGAACCAGCTATTTTGTGTAAAACTTCTCGTTCGATATTTTCAAGATTGCCGTCAGCAAAGGCAACTTGAATTTGAATTTCCAAAAACAACAGTAATAAATCATTACGGCCTCGGCAGCTTTCTTTAAACTTTGCTAGTCGCGCTTCCAGTGGAAAGCCAGAAGTTTTGCCATCGCGAAATGCCTCTTGTGCTTCACGACGTAACTCTCCTCTCAGTCCTAATCTATCCATATATGCATTAGCAAATGCTATTTCGTGTTCAGTAACCCGCCCTTTTGCTTTTGCGACATAACCCATAACAGAGAACGTGCAGTAGAAAAAGGCTGCTTGCCGATCGGCTTCTTTTCCTTGGTACAAACCGTCAAAATTGATTGCCGTGCCTTTATCAAAGAAGTGCCCAAGCCACAGCCCGAGTAACCCGCCAAAAATGTTTCTGGTTAGCATGAAGCCAAACAAGAAACCAAATATCTTTCCCCAAATTCGCATTTCGTTTTATGTCTCTAGTCTGTATTTATCACTCAAGCAGATGCTATTTATTTAACGCAGCTAAGCGCTCTGGCGTTCCCACATCGGTCCATTGCCCTGCTAGTTTACTTCCTGACACACGTCTTTGTGCGCTCGCTTCCCGTAATAACGGCCCCAGAGGCAATATTTTTGGCTGTTGTTTTAGTTGCTTGAAATAATCTAATCGAAACAAGCTAATACCGCTATAAGTTAATGCATCACCCTGCTGGCATAAAGGAAGCACTTCGCCATTAACCAATGAAAAATCTCCACTGCAATTATGTGCAGGATTGTCGGTCAACCATAAATGGATATCGATATTCTCATCAACTTTAGGCAGCGTAGAAAAATCATAATCACAATAAATATCACCATTAACAACAAGTAAGTACTCACCCTCACCTATTATTGGCAATGCGTTGACAATGCCGCCCGCGGTTTCTAGGGCGCCGTCTCGCTCTTCACTATATTGAATGCGAGCGCCCCAACGTTTGCCATCACCAAAATAATCAATAATCTGTTCACCTAACCAAGCACAGTTAATCACAATATCACAAAGCCCTTGCGCAACCAGTTTATTAATATGGTGTTCAATCAGCGGTATGCCCTTAACTTTCAGCATTGGCTTAGGGCAGCTATCCGTTAACGGGCGCATGCGCTCGCCTCGCCCTGCGGCCAAAATCATGACTTTTATCATCACTTACTACCCACTTGGTGTATTTTTGGTAGCACCTCAGTGCTAATCAGTTCACTTAAAAATGCAAACTCACTGTACAAGTCTGCTGTTTCAACAATATAAGAGAGCGTTAAAGGAATATCTTTTAGATAGTGCGATTTATTGTCACGATGATGCAACCGTGCAAAAATCCCACTCGCTTTCAGGTGGCGCTGCATCCCCATTAAATCAAACCACTTAATCCATTGCTGCTTGCTGTAGTTCGCCACCAGTTCACTATCAAGTTGCTCAAGATAAGTGCTATACAAATCGAGCACCTGTTGTCGCGGCCATTTCACATAACAATCTTTCAGTAACGAGACAATGTCATAGGTAATAGGCCCTAGCACTGCATCTTGAAAATCTATGATACCAAGCGAGCTGTCAGCACAGCGCATAATATTACGGCTATGGTAGTCTCTGTGCATGAATTGTTGTGGTTGCGCCAGCGCCGATGTTACAAGCAAAGATTGACATTGTTGCCATGCGCTATCTTGTAATGCAGTTAGCGAAATACCGAGATGTTTATCTAAAAGCCACTCAGAAAAAATGTCCAATTCGCGAACAATAAACGCCTCGTCAAAATATGGTAGTTGCTGTGTATCTATGCGAGAAAACTGCAACAACGGGCCAAACGCATCCTGATAAACTGGTGCAAGTGACGCCTCGTTTAAAGACTGAATTAACAGCTCATTGCCAAAGTCTTCAAGGCAAAACCACCCCTTATCCTTATCAACATGATGAATTGCAGGTGTTTTCACCCCAACTGCGCGCATGCGTTGTGCTATGTCGACAAATGAGGGGTTGTTACATGTGTCAGGTGGCGCGTCAACCGCAATATAGCACTTACCATTCACATGAATGCGAAAATACCGTCTAAAGCCAGCATCACCATCAAGTGCTTCGATGTCGATATTATCTGTATCAAATTGTTTATTTAGCCACTGTAAAAGCGCATCAAGCCGCAAATCTAGCAATGCATTTCCTCAAAATAAGTCTTAATAAAAATGGCGCTCACTGCGCACCCGCAAATTATACAGAATCGTTAAATATAACCAATTCGCACTTCAAATAAAATTGCTATATTATTGCGGTATTAAGCGTTAGAATACGCAAAAAATTTTCATAGCTGAATAATTCGACTTTTCCGGACATTTGATGCCATTTTCCAGTCAACATTTGATACTTTTATTATGTAGTGCACTTCCTTGGTCCGTATTGGGGCAGTCAACCAATGTTAACGACACGGTTGAAACTACATCATCTGCTGATAATACCTTAGTGTGTCCCGTACCAGTTCATCCAACCATTACACCTGAACGAGCGCTAAACAGTAAACAAGACTACCGTATTTATTCCAATACAGCCGATGCCATCAAAAATGAAATTGCCAACTTTACGGGTGAAGTAAAGCTATTTGGCAAAGACAGAACAATTACCGCTGACAGCCTAATGGTGAACAGAGTCACCTCAGAAATCAGTGCCGATGGCAATATTCATTTTCAAAATAAAGGCATTAATATTTTTGCCTCGCAATTAAGTGCCAGTAAAGCGTCAAAATCAACACAGTTATTAGACAGTTCTTATCAGCTAAACCATAATCCTGGGCACGGTAGTGCTAGCGAAATCTTTGTTTCCGCAGACGGCGTTATTAGCCTCAGACAATCAAGTTTTACAACTTGTTATGGCGAAGTGCCCGACTGGCAAATGTTAGCGAGCGAAATCAATATTTCAGTGGAGGAAAACCACGGGGAAGCCTACAACGCTAGATTTGAATTGTTTGGTATGCCAATTCTTTACGTGCCGTATTTCTCTTTTCCAGTCACCAATGAACGTAAATCTGGTGTCCTTTACCCTACCATTAGTTCATCTGGAAAGTCTGGCTTAGAAATAGAAGTGCCGTATTACTGGAATATTGCCGAGAACATGGACGCCACCATTACGCCGAGACTAATGAGTAAAAGGGGTTTACAACTTAATACCGAATTCAGGTACTTAAGTGGCGAACAATCAGGCGAATTAAATATTGAATATCTCAATGAAGATAAAGAACTCGTTAGTAATAATGATCCACGCTATTTAGTACGCTTAGAACATACAGGGACATTTTCTGAAAACTTTCGCGCCCATGTTGATTACACAACGATTAGTGATGATAACTACCTTATTGACCTCGACAGTAGCCAATACAATACCAATGACACGTATTTATACCAAATTGGCGAGCTAGCCTATTTTGGTGAGGATTGGCAGGCCAGCATCAAAGCGCAAGATTTTGAAGTACTCGGTGACCATCAATCAAGTTATAAGACAGTGCCACATATTGAATTGGCGAAATTTATCGACATTCCATTCGCCAATGGTCAGTTTGATATTTACTCTGAACTTACTCAATTTAAAACTGATGATTTATCGCAGCCTGAGGCAAATCGCTACCATGTAGAAGCCGGTGCCATTTTCCCTATTTCTACACCAGCCTGGTTTTTAACGTCTGAATTCAGATTACTACAAACAAATTATGAACAAGAACGTATTGCACCAATGAGTTCACTGGAAGAAGATGTTAGCCGTACGTTGCCTAAAATAAGATTGCATGGCGGAATTAACTTTGACCGTGACATGAGTAACTGGAAGTCAGGTTACACACAAACACTAGAGCCACAGCTACAATACCTTTACATACCAAACAAAGATCAAAGCAATATCGGGCTATACGACACCACTAGCTTACAAGACGATTTTGCCGGCCTATTTCGTGACCGTCGTTTTAGTGGCTTAGACAGAATTGCCGAAGCCAATCAATATTCATGGGGTATAACCACGCGCATTCTCGATGAAAACAATAGCGAACGTTTCCGCCTCAGCCTAGGTCGTATTGTTTATGTCGACGACATCAATGATGTCCAATCAGCAAGCGACAGCGCATTAGCCGACGAATCGGTACTCGCTTCGGAAGTTGCATTTAGGCTAAGCAGAAATTGGCAGTTTTCGAGCGACATCCAATACAATACCAAAAACAACAATACCAATCGCAGTCAAAGTACGCTTGATTACCAATTTGAAAATAATCAGTCAATTCAATTGAACCATCGATACAGTGAAGATGTCTCAGGTACTACACTTGAGCAAGCCTCTATTTTGGGCAATATCGCTATTAACGAAAATTGGCAGTTAGTTGCTCGTGTGACTGAAGATTTGCAAGAAAAACGTAATTTAGAATCGTACTTGGGATTGCAATATGAAAGTTGTTGTTGGGCGGTACGTGTTGCCTACCATCGACATATTAGCTCTAATTTAGATGATCAAACATCTTCTATTGAAAAGCGCGATGAATTTGATAGTGGTTTCATGTTAGAGTTTGTCTTCAAAGGGCTAAACGGTAATATGTCATCTATTAGTACCCAAGATATGTTTAACGACAGTATATTCGGCTATAAACGCCCATACTATTTAAATAACTAGAAATAGAAACTAAGTTTTATGAACAAAACATTTAAAATATTCGCTGTATTAGCGGCTTTAGCAGTGAATACTATAACAATTGCCGAAGAAGTAGAACTTGACCGTGTAGCAGCAATTGTCGATAGTGGCGTGGTGCTTGAGTCAGAAATTCAAGAGCTATTAAAAAATATCAAAGCACAAGCGGCTCAGAATAATCAAAACTTGCCGTCAGATAAAGCATTGCGTGTTCAAGTCACAGAGAAGCTCATCAATGACAACCTAATCATGCAATTAGGTGAGCGCATGGGCATTCAAGTTGGTGATGCTCAGCTTGATGACACCATTAATAATATGGCCAGAGGAAATAATCAGAGCATTGAAGCTTTCAGAGCTTCGCTTGTTTCACAAGGCATTGACTACGAAAAATACCGCGAGTCTGTTCGTACAGAGCTAATTACGGGTGAAGTTAAACGAAACGCTATGCGCCGTCGTATCTACATTTCACCGCAAGAAGTTGCTAATTTAATGTCGATGTTGAAAGAACAAAAAAGCGATGACATAGAGTACCGTTTAGGCCACATCTTAATCGAATTTCCAGCTGAGCCAACCCAAGCAGATATTAACGCTGCAAAAACGCGTGCAGACAGAGTAATCGAACTTCTTAATGAAGGTGGCAATTTTGCAGAGATCGCCATTGCTTCATCGGGTGGCGCTAACGCACTTGAAGGGGGTGATTTAGGTTGGAAAAGTATCAACGAATTACCTACGCTGTTTTCTGAAATCATCGACGGCAAAGATAAAGGCACAGTGCTAGGGCCTATTCGTTCAGGTTTAGGTTTCAGCATCGTGAAAGTCCAAGATATTCGCGGTAGAGAAGTAGTTGAAGTTGAAGAAGTCCGCTCACGTCATATTTTGATTAAACCATCAATCATTCTAAGTGAAGCCAAGGCCGAAGAAATGCTTAAAGAGTTTAAACGACAGCTTGAAGCAGGCGAAGCAGATTTTGAAGAATTGGCAAAAGAACACTCAGATGGACCGACAGCTGTAAGAGGCGGCGACCTAGGCTGGGCTGATCCAAATAAATATGATCCAGCATTTAGTGATGCACTCGCACGTTTAGATGTTGATAAATATCACGAACCGTTTAGATCGTCTTTTGGCTGGCATTTAGTGCAACTAACAGGGCGCAGAACGCTGGACGCAACCGAACAAATGAATGAGAATAAAGCCTATCAATTACTGTATCGTCGTAAGTACGGTATGGAAGAAGCACGATGGTTAAAAGAAATTCGCGACCAAGCCTTCATCGAGGTAGTAGAGTAAATTGACAATGGGTTCAATAAAGCGCGTCGTAATTACACCGGGTGAACCAGCAGGTATCGGGCCGGACTTAACAATTGCTATAGCTCAACAAGCTTGGCCAGTGCAATTAGTGGTTGTTGCTTCACCACAATTAATGCGCGAGCGCGCAAAATTGTTAGGTCTCCCCATCCAGTTGCAGGAGTATGACTCAAGTAAACCCGCTACACCGCAAGCAGCGGGTACTTTGACCATTTTACCCGTTGAACTGGGCGGTGAATGCATCGCTGGCGAACTTAATGTCGACAACGGGCATTACGTTGTTGAAACCTTGCGCATTGCAAGCGAGAAAAATATTAACGGTGAGTTTGACGCCATTGTTACCGGTCCCGTGCACAAAGGATTGATCAACCAAGCCGGCATCGCATTTAGCGGCCACACCGAATATTTTGCCCATCAAGCTAACTGCAGTGATGTTGTCATGATGTTAGCAACTGAAGGGTTAAGAGTGGCATTAGTTACCACTCACATACCATTGGCATATGTCTCAAAAGCGATTACTTTTGAACGATTACAAAAAGTTACCCGTATTCTCCACCAAGACTTGCGAACTAAATTTGGTATAGCCTCTCCGAGTATTTACATCTGTGGAATTAACCCACATGCAGGTGAAGATGGCCATTTAGGAAAAGAAGAAATTGAGGTGATGAACCCTGCGCTCGACGAATTGCGCGCAGAAGGCATGAACCTTATAGGGCCTCTTCCAGCAGACACCATATTTCAAGAGAAATACTTAGCACAAGCTGATGCAATTTTAAGCATGTATCACGATCAAGGGCTACCTGTACTAAAATATAAAGGATTTGGTTCATCAGTTAATATTACACTTGGCCTGCCATTTATTCGTACCTCTGTTGATCATGGCACAGCTCTCGATTTGGCTGGTACCAATCAAGCGGATCCAGGTAGCTTCTATGAAGCGCTTAATACGGCGATCCATTTAGCCAATAACCAAACAAAATAATGCGATATTATTGAAACACTATGAGTAAAAATTCTCACTTGGGTCACCAAGCCAAAAAGCGTTTTGGCCAAAACTTTTTACACAATGACGCAATTATCAGCCAAATTGTAGATGCGATAAATCCAGAGCCTAATGAAAATCTGGTAGAAATTGGCCCTGGACTTGGCGCATTAACAGAACCAGTAGTTGAACGCGCTGGTAACTTGTCTGTTGTTGAATTAGATAGAGATCTCGCTGAACGCTTGCGTCATCATCCTTTCTTAGCGCCAAAGCTTACAATACATGAAGTCGATGCTCTCAAGTTTGACTTCGGTCAACTATATCGCGAAGGGCAGCCATTACGAATTTTCGGCAATTTGCCATACAACATTTCAACGCCACTCATCTTTCACTTGCTAACCTTTAAAGACAAGGTGCAAGACATGCATTTCATGCTGCAAAAAGAAGTCGTAGAGCGTATGGCGGCAGGCCCAAACTGTAAAGCCTATGGACGTTTGTCGATAATGACGCAGTATCAATGTCAGGTTATGCCTGTGATGGAAATCGGCCCTGAAGCATTTCAGCCACCACCTAAAGTAGACTCTGCTATTGTCAGGCTAATCCCTAAGCAAGAAATAGCAAAGCCAGCGATGTCATTAAAAGATTTAAATACCGTATGTCTTACGGCATTCAATCAACGCCGTAAAACCATACGCAACACTTTCAAGAAGCTCATAGCTGTTGAGCATATTGAAGCGCTAGGTATTGATGCAAGCTTGCGTCCGGAAAACTTGTCCATTGACAACTACATTGATTTAGCTAACTTTTTAACTAAGAACCCGATAGAGCAATAACCATGGATGATAGCGCGGTTATCGATAACGATGATGTCATTGTAACAGTGGAAACTGAATTTATTGGCGTGCAACAAGACGGCGATAAAGATCATTATATCTTCAGCTATACCATCACTATAGATAATCAAAGTGAATTTGACCTTCAGCTACTATCACGTTATTGGCTTATCACAGACGGTAACGCCAAAATCAGTACCGTCGTAGGCGAAGGTGTCATTGGAGAAAAGCCACTAATTGCTACTGGTAAGAAATATAAGTATTCAAGTGGTTGTGCACTTGAAACTCCTGTAGGGACTATGGAGGGCTACTACCTGATGATTGACGCCGAAAAACAAAGTTATAAAGTGCATATCCCCGTTTTCAGGCTCGCGGTACCGGGAATTTTAAACTAAATAATGGCCACCTATTTTATTGGCGACATTCAAGGGTGTTACTCAGAATTACGAGCGTTAATGGAACGAGTGGCATTCTCACCAGCAACAGATGAACTCTGGGTAGCTGGAGACATGGTGGCCAGAGGGCCACAATCTTTGGAAACCCTACAATATTTAATGTCTCTTGGCGACAGCGTTAAATCCGTTCTCGGAAATCACGACCTTCATTTATTGTCAGTCATTCATGGCTTAAAACCTGAAAAGAAACAAGACAAACTCTCAGCGCTATTGGCATCATCTGAGCTTGAAAGTATTGTACATTGGTTAGTTCATCAGCCGCTGTTACGCAAATTGCCAAATGAAAATGTCTATATGTCGCACGCAGGCATAGCACCACAATGGACAATTGATGAAGCAACTGCCAGCGCGAGATTTGCCGAAGAGAAGTTACAATCAAAACATCTCGTAAAATGGTTATCAAGAATGTACGGTGAGATGCCAAACGATTGGCATCAAGTTAGAACGAAAACTGAAAAGTTTCGCTATACCATCAATGCATTCACGCGTATGCGATATTGTTATGATGATTTAACACTCGAATTCGCCTGTAAGCAGGGACCGAGTGAAGCGCCTCCTAATATAAAACCTTGGTACTTTTTAAGTACAGATGTACTTAAAAACAATCAGTGGATATTTGGCCATTGGGCGGCTCTCATGGGGAATTGTCCTGTACCAAACACCTATCCACTTGATACTGGCTGCGTGTGGGGCGGTAGCCTGACATTGCTAAGATGGGACGACAAGCAGTACTTTGTCGAGCCAGCGCATAAAAAAACAAAGATAAAGCAATAACTAAAGGTGAAAATATGTTATTGATTGTTATACTATGCGTTAAGGCTAAACCATTTGTGCAATCTGTCGATAACTAAAGCTATGACTAAAGTTAAAACAGCGCTTAGAAGCAATTGAATTTAGTCTATTTTTCGTATTTCAAACAATAAACTGGTGGTTTAAATGAATTTGACTGTAGCATCGAAAATAATTGGTGGTTTTACCATTATTTCCATTCTTTTAATTTTAACCAGCATAATTTCTTATAGTAATTTAAGCACGATTCAAGAATCTACTCAGCAACAGAGTGAGCTAGCAATACCAACCTTGAAAGGAAGTAATAAACTGGCAACGGAGTTAAGCCAAATTGGTAATCTAGCCTTGCGAGCTTATTACCAAAGTGAATTAGCGCCATTAGAAAGTAACTTAAGTGCTTATAAAACAAGTGAGAAGGACTTTTTAGCAGAAATAAAGAGTCTAAAATCAATCGTGCAAAAAGAGCCAAACTTGATTGGTAATCTACGAAAAATAGATGAAGAATTTACGTTACTGCAAACACACATTACCCAAGTCATCGAAAGCCGTCGCACCAGCATCGAGCAAAAAGCGACACTTGTTGACAAAATTGACACGTTAGAAGAAAAAGCAGACGACGCGGCGACTATATTATTAGATATGGCCGATCACGACCTTGCGAGCTCTAAGTTGCAACGTGCCGTTAGCCTAAGTGAAATGATTGAGTCGTTACTAAATTCAATGGTAACGCTTGGTTTTGAATACAGAGAAATCAAAAACCCTCAATCAGCTAGCCTTGTTGAGACAGAGTTAACTAACACAATGAACGAACTTAATCGTTCAATCAAAGAAGTGTTGAACGAACTCAATGCGAATGGCGTTGATGATATTGCGTCAGACATTGTTGAATCACTCAGCGAAGTTGAAAGCCTAGTGTCTGGTGACAATAGTATGTTCACCAATAAGAGCCGTGAGTTGAGCGCTATTGCTAATGCAACGAAAGAACTCACAGAAACAGATAACAACATTAAAAAAGCCAATGAGATCTTATCTAAACAAGTTGAGCTGGCGAATAAAACATCCGCAACTACTTCTCAATTGGTTAGGTCTGCAGTATCGGAAGGTACTACGTTAACACTGTCGATATTAGTAGTATCCATCCTAATCGCAATAGGTATAGCCTATGCCACATTAATCAGTATTACTCGTCCACTTGCTCGTGTTAACGATATGCTGAATGTTGTTGCCTCTGGTGATCTATCAAGAAAACTTGATGAAAGTGGTAAAGACGAATTCGCACAATTATCTCGTAACTGTAATTTATTAATTGATAGTCTACGTAGCTTAATTCAAAGCATTGTGAGCCGTTCAACGCAGCTCGCAACTGCTGCAGAGCAAACTTCTGCGGTAACAGCTCAAAGTACAACGGCAATTGAAGAACAACGTAATCAAGTTGAACAAGCCGCTTCAGCAACCACAGAGATGAGTAGCACTTCACAAAGCGTACTTTCAAGTGCTAACGATGCATTAGGTGAAATCAAACAAGCAGATGACGAAGCAGAGCGTATTAAGATTATCTCTAGCCGTAACCGTAACACTATTGAACAATTGGCCGCTGAAGTTGAGTCTGCTTCGCAGGTTATCAATAAGTTGCAACAAGACAGTGCTTCTATTGGTGGAATCTTGGATGTAATTCGCGGTATTGCAGAGCAAACCAACCTACTAGCACTAAACGCAGCCATTGAGGCGGCACGTGCTGGTGAACAAGGCCGTGGCTTTGCCGTTGTTGCTGATGAAGTAAGAACGTTGGCCAGCCGTACTCAAGAGTCTACACAAGAAATTCAGAACATGATTGAAGTACTGCAAACGGGTGCTGAGAAAGCTGTAGCTGTAATGGAAACCGGTAAAAAACAAGCATCAGACTGTGTTGAGCAAAGTGAAGAAGCCGATAAGGCGCTTGAAACCATTACCCACGCCGTACACGAAGCCTACGATCGCTCTTCACAAATTGCGACCGCGGCAGAAGAACAAAGTGTTGTGGCACATGAAATTAGCGAAAACTTAGAGTCAATTGTGACAATTGCCGAACAAACTACTGCAGGCTCTCAGCAAACGGCTTCGTCAAGCAGTGAAGTCGCGAGATTGGCCGAAGAACTGCAACAATCAGTGCAAGAGTTTAAGTTGTAACGCCAGTTACAATCCACTATACGAAAAATGCCGCAATTATTATTGCGGCATTTTTGTTTGGTGATTATTCAATCTGCAAACTCTGCTTTAGCTGTATTAATACCAAAGAACAATATTTATCAACAGTTAGCTCCAAAGCAAACCTACGTCCCTAAAGCTATATGATAACCTGGTTATCATTACTGTTGCCGCATATGAGCCTATTTAATTCATCCTTAGTAACCAGTCAGGAGAGTGATAATTTCTCTGACAAATCTTTGTATTGATCAAATAGTTAATTCAATTCGTAAAACCAACATCTTGGCTATCAACCAACCATCACTGTACAAATTTCACTCAAAGTTGACACGTAGTTGGCACATGCGAAGCGTAATTGGCAAATTGTTAGCACATAACTGGCCTTTGAATTGAGACATTCTTTCCATAATCTATCAACTACTTGGCCAAACGCGAAATTGTGCTGTGGCAATGCATACAAAGTTCATGCGCTGACAGTTACTCAACTCAAAATTATCGTGTTGCTTTGTAGAGTTGAACACACAGGCTTCTTATTAAGCCAATCAATTAACATATACACTAAAAGGAGTTTGATAATGCTAACTTTTCACATATTTGCAGGTGCATTAGTATTACTGTCTGGTATCGGAGCGTTGTTATCAGGCAAAGGAAGTAAAATACATCGCAATACCGGAAACGCATTCTTTATTACATTTATTTTGATGGCAGGAAGTGCCACTTACTTGGCTGATGACCCAGTAATCGCTATTGCGTCAATCTACTTTGTATCAACCGCATGGGTAACCATCCGTCGGCCAGAAAAGAAATCGGGAAAGTTTGAAATTATCGCATTTTTTACAATTACCATCGTATGCGCCAGATACTTTTATGTGGCAACAACGTCACCGGCCGGCTTTATGACAACAATGTATTATCTATTTGGCAGTATTGCATTGCTCGCCGCAATGCTTGATTTGAAATTGATTATACAAAAAGGCATTTCTGGCGCTCACCGTATTGCCAGACACTTATGGCGCATGTGTTACGCCCTGTTAGGCGCGGTTCTCTCACTTGTTGCCAATACATCAGGAAAATGGCCCGAATTTATTGACGAAAATTTACCAATATTTCTAGTAATCGTAGTAATGCTTTATTGGTTATTTCGCTTATTGCTTACCGATTGGTTTGCCAAACGAAAAAGTATTATTAAGAAAGGCGCATAGCCAAAGCGATAAATGACTAGCGTTTCAGAATCAGCTAAAAGTGCCTACGACGTATAAACACAAAACCAAAGGCGAGTAAATGAAGTGAAATTCATCAGTGTTCCCCAAAAGTTGCAAACAAATTTTGGGGAATTCTTAGACAATTATTAGCCGATGTCGCGATGGAGTAATTTATTTCTAGCGTTTTTCGTAAACCGCAAACTCTAAGTCATAGGCATTCTTTTCATCAGCCTTGTAGCTCTCGCTGTTGATTTTATGCCATTCATTTAAGTCATAGCTAGGAAATTGCGTATCTCCGTCAATGCTTGCCTGTATATGCGTGATATAAAGTCGTTGAGCAGCAGGTAAGCAATGGGCGTAAATTGCACCACCGCCTATCACCATCACTTCTTCTACATCGCCTGCTTTAACAATCGCTGCGTCTACCGAAGTAACGACCTCAATTCCTTCAGCGTAATAATTAGGATCACGAGAAATTACGATGTTTTGACGTCCAGGCAATGGTCGGCCGATAGATTCATAGGTTTTACGTCCCATCACCACTGGCTTACCCAGTGTCGTCTTTTTGAAGTAAGCGAGATCCGCTGGCAAATGCCAAGGCATGTCGTTGTCTTTACCGATAATGCGATCGTTCGCATGTGCAACAATCATCGAAAGTATTGTCATGGCCGTTTAATTATTTTGGTAAATGATGCACATATTCTACTATCTGCGTTCTATTAGCGTCACTATTTTTCTTATAAGATTCATTAACAACGCGTGGCGATTGACATTAACGCCAGCACTTAAACACTGGATATAAAGACAGTTATCTTTTACACTTAGTCGTTCTATCTATTGACGCAAATTTGAATGAAAGTATATATCGCCGAAAAACCTAGTTTAGGGCGCGCCATCGCTGCTGCACTGCCAAAACCACATAAAAAACAACAAGGCTTTATAGAAGTTGGCAACGGTGATGTCGTCACTTGGTGTATCGGACACATTCTAGAACAAGCCGATCCAGACGCATATGATGAAAAATACAAGAAGTGGCAACTTGATCACTTACCAATCATTCCACAAGCGTGGCAACTCAAACCCAAGTTCAAGACCAAGAGCCAACTTAGCGTTATTCGAAAACTGGTTAAGCAAGCAAGCCAGATAATCCATGCGGGCGACCCTGACCGCGAAGGCCAATTGCTAATAGATGAAGTCATCGATTTTCTCAAAGTGAGTGACGCCAAGAAAAAACAAATTCAGCGTCTGCTTATAAGCGACCTGAACACGCCTGCGGTAAAGCGTGCCTTAAATCAATTGAAACCAAACCTAAGCTTTGTTCCGCTTTCTGTTTCAGCACTTGCCAGAAGCCGAGCAGACTGGCTATACGGCATTAACTTAACAAGAGCTTATACGATACAAGGCAACAAAGTTGGCTATTCTGGCGTGCTATCGGTAGGGAGAGTGCAAACGCCTGTGCTGGGGCTTGTAGTAAATCGTGACAAAGAAATTGCTGAATTTGTTGAAAAACCTTATTTTCAAGTGGCTGCTGACGTAACAACTAAGACGAACGAGACGTTTTCAGCTATGTGGCAACCCAGCGAAGCGTGTCAACCGTATATGGATGAAGATGGTCGCGTACTCAACAAAAAGCTCGCTGAAAATGTTATTGGCCGCATCTCTGATCAGCCAGCAACTGTAACTGATATAAAGAAGGAAAATAAGCAGCAAAATCCCCCCTTGCCTTTTAATTTGTCTGCATTGCAAATCGCCGCAGCAAATCAATTGTCGATGAATGCGAAACTCGTATTAGACGTTTGTCAGAGCCTATATGAAAAGCATCAATTGATTACTTATCCACGCTCAGATTGCCGTTATTTACCGCTAGAACACCATGAGCAAGCACGTACAATATTAGCTAACCTAGCGTCAGCACAACTACCGATATCTGATGAAATAGTTGGCGCTAACGCAGCGCTTAAAAGCAAAGCATGGAATAACAGCAAGGTAACCGCACACCACGCCATAATTCCTACGGAAAAACCACTCAACAGTGCAACGCTGAATAATTTAGAGAAAAACGTTTATCAGCTTATTGCTCGCCAATATGTTGCACAATTTTTTCCTGCCTACACATACAACCATACTAAATTATCGCTCACGATTTCCGGAGGGTTATTCACTGCTACAGCCAACGTTCCAGTTCAAATTGGTTGGAAGCAACTCTTTAACAAGCATAGGTCCAAAGAACATGAGGATTCAGAAAATGAAGCATCAGATTTTTTGCCAGAGGTCAGCAAAGGTGATGTATTACATTGTATTCAGGGACGATTGCTAGAAAAACTCACCCAACCGCCAAAAGCATTTACCGATGCAACATTGCTGGCAGCAATGACGGGTATTAACCGTTATGTCGCCGATAAACACCTTAAAAGCGTGTTAAAAGATACAGATGGATTAGGCACTGAAGCTACCAGAGCGAATATCATAGAGCTTCTATTTAAACGCGGCTTTTTACAACGTGCAGGAAAATCGATTCACGCCACTGATGCAGGAAAAGGCCTGATTGCCGCCTTACCGGAACAGTGCACGAAACCAGATATGACCGCCCACTGGGAAGCTACGCTCAATCAAATTAGTGAACAAAAAGCCAATTATCAAGGCTTTATGACACCGTTAACTCACACATTAACTGAATTAGTTGCATTAGCGTCTAACCAACTTCCCGTTGCCTTAAAAGGCATCAAATCAAGCCAAAAGCCGGCTTATATGAAAAAGAGAAAAAGACGGCTGAAAGCATAGACATATAATTCATACTTCCAGCTCGCAACCACTATGACTCTGACATCTTCTGTTTTCGCCACAAGCTTTTCAGCTTATTGACAAATAGTCTGTCTTTACCTTCAAGTGGTGCAACAAATAACATGAATTCAGAATCATCTTTTCTAACCACCGTAATCACAGTGTTCGCGTTATCATTTGGTGCAAAGTCGACTTTAATGTCTTTTACTTCAGTGAAAGAAACAACTTCACTTTGAAATTCATCCGCTTCATTCAGCCAATACGAGAAGATGCGATTGTCAGTAAAGCCATTACCGTCATCACGTACGGAAAAAATGGCGTCACTATAGAAATAGTTAATGGTTTCATTTGGCAGGATCAGCTTTTTGCGTTGTAAGAATTGAATATCACCTTGTAGAATTTGTTCCTGTGTGACCACTTGATCACTCGGCAACAGCGAACTCTCATCTGCTAAGGTAAATACCAGCAATGGTAAATAAACCATAATCGCAACAATATGACGCAAATGCCATTTCGAATTATAGCGGTAAGCTTCAAGCGCAGACTGATTAATTAAATTTATGTAGCTAACCAAGGGAATGAACAGTAAGGGAAGCAGCAAATAAACCATGCTTACCGCCATAGAATCTACATAATTAGAACCAACAGCAAAAACAAAGTAAACCAAAGCAAATAGGATGGCTAACGTAGTCATCATTACACGATTGTCGCCAAACCGCGCCATGCTGTCTGTTTTTAGCTGGTTAAATAGCGGATAAAACCAAAATACTGAAAATATGCCACGCGCTATTGGCATAATAGTCGAGCCTTGTTGCTGCTTAACGGCTTTCCAGTTTCTATACATCCAATAAGCAATATAAAAACCAAAGGTAGCAATTGATAAAGTTAAGAACTTGGCTAAGGAAATGGGATAATAGCTGGCACCTTCAAATCTCGGACGAGCGTTTGATTCAAGACGCCAACTGATGATGATAAAACCAATGGCGCATAAAAATACAACGCTACCTATTTCAACCCATGACGAATAGTTAAAACTTTCTTTTGGGCTTGCAACAACTTCTTCATGATCTCCGTATTTGATGATACCAAAGTAGGCTTCGTCTCTAAGCCTGATGCGTGCATCTAAGTACTCTTGTATCTGAGCAACGGGCACGTGATTGGCCTTGGCTTGATAGTCATACGTTAGCGTCAACGTGCTGCCTTCAAAAACGACATTCTTTTTAAAATAGAAAAAGTCATTATCTTCCGTGAAAGTTTCATTTTCAAACGTCCAGCCATCTTCAGCAAACGTTAATTGCGTTACCATTTTGATTTTATCGGGAAAAGTTAAACGCAATGGTGCATTTCGCGTAACTTCTTCAGGCTTGAAAACTGCGTTACGGATATCGGTTGGGTAGAATCTGGCACTAAAATCCTTCTCTTCTTTAGACCAAAAGTTATTAATTGAGTAGTGCTCAGTTAACGACAAGACACCAGAATCTTCATTATTCACCACAGTTAATTCAGACGTCGCTTTCAATTCAGGGTATTGCTTTTGATAAAAGACTTCGTAATCTCTGGCTAATTTAGCACGACCTTTTTCTTCAATTTGATTTCTTTTGGCTAACGCCTCATCACCCAAGTACTCACTGACCACTGTAAATTCTACCGCTTCGGTAGCAATAGCAGGGATTGAATATTGCTCGTTAACATGCAAGTAAGAGTTAACTGTTGCTTGCTTCATTGACGTTAACGCTGTTTGATCAGCAGCGAGAATCAGCGCATAGCCGTAGTCAGGCTGATATAATGCGTCTAACTGACCTTCCTGACGCCTTATTGTAGGGTCTAACCAATACCTTTGGTTATCGTGTTCAAGTGTCACCAACACATGGTCAAAACGGTTTTGCGCTGGTGGTTTTTCGTTTAGTAACAAGGTTTCTTCGGTATCCACCAATGCTGGATACGCATTTACGCCAAGCCCTTTAAGAATCGAAATAAATAAAATAGCCTTGTCTTTGCAATCACCATACCTTAGTGCCAAGGTTTCACTCGCAGGTGTTGGCAAATGAGAATTGATACCATTTTGCAAGGCAACGTATCTTATCTCGTTTTGCACGTACTTTAACGCCGCTGAAATTTGTTCACTTTTAGTACCATAACTTGCTTTAATATCGTTAGCTACGGCTTGAACCTCAGGAACGATTTCATCAACGTGATACAGCGGTTGCGCCCAATCTACTACCTGCCTCCAACTTGAAAGTTCAGTAAAATAAACGGTGTTATATGGCGAATACCAATTAGGTGTTTCGCTTGGGATCCTAATGGTGTCAGGGTTGTTTACGTAAAGACTATACTCCTGAAATTGCCCAAGCTGGGTTTGGCTAACATTGGGTTCAAAATTGCGTCCACTAACAAATAAAGGGTTATTTTTGCCCCACAATATTCTCACGTATTGCTCAGCAACGGGCACAGACCAATTTAACGTACGAGAATACGAAAAAACGCCTTGATAAATTGGGTTTACACCTACTCTGGAGTAGCTGTAATCAAGCACATCGCCTTCACGTAAATCATCAATTAGTACATTTAGCGTCAAGTTTCCGTGATATATCTGTGCGTTTAATTCATTCTCGTTGTTTAGTTGCGTAATTTTCGCAGTGTTGAGCTTATCAATTTTTTGCCCGTCACGTATCAAGTACAAGGAGTTTAACCAAACTTGTTGATAACTAGGGTCGAAAGACAAATTCAGCTGAGAATTATAGTCAACACCTGTTTGGTTTATGACCTCTTCAACATAACGCGAATAAATCGCTCGCTCTCCTGTTTGAGTAACTTTGAACTGCAAGTCAATTAAATGGTAAAACACGCCATTACTTATCTCATCAACAGGGATATCTTTTGACAATTCGGGTTGACGAATTTCAACCCACTCGGGTGTCGCCTGAATGAACTGTTCATTATCGGCCGCTTGCACTGAAACTACATGTACTAAAGTGAAAAGTAAGACGAGTAACCAATAAAGGCCATTCTTTAAGAATTGAACTAAATGCAATGCAAAATCCTTTTATTATTCTGAGGTTGCTGTTCGAGGTTATTGTTGTTATACCAATCCGCATAAAGAATTGCCCACTTAGAATGACATGGGCGACATTAGAACAAACGAAATAAGTGTAGATATAGTTGTTCTACATTAAGCTTATTTTGTGCAGTTATCATGTTGCCCATGCATTCCCAAAGGGCGAGTTTTAAAGGCTTATATGCGGCGTTATTGATTT